>CANJPY010000075.1 GCA_947476255.1 Chthoniobacteraceae bacterium
AGCACACTCTGGCATCCCGTTGGGATGCGTGTTTGTGGGGCTGGAAGGTACCGGTGGTGTCGCTTCGCTCAACCGCCGGCTAATGGCTGGGAACCCTTCGGGTTCAGTCAGTTTCAAGGTCCATGGGAAAGTGAGCACATGGGGAAGACAGTCCTGTCTTCCCCGGCTTTGGAGACAGCGCACGGAGGCTCACCCAGTGGGTGAGGCCCAAAAGAGGTTCTCTTGACATGCATCAGACTCTTCTGCATAGAGTTACATAAAGTGTGCCGCGCTTTCATTGTCGCATTTAGGCTAAAGCCTTTTAGGACGCCGCACCCACTGCCCTGAGGCTTTCCGCAGCCACCTCCGGCCAAACGCCGCTCACCCAGGAGCCGGTGGCCAATTCCAAAGGGCCGCAGGGGTACAAGCGCGGAAGCACCTCCAAGTGCCAGCGAAAATCCCGGTCAATCGTTCCCCATTGGTCCTGACGTTCCGTGCGCATGGGCGCGGTAATGAGCGCGAATTGGTAGGGGGGATGGTCCAAGGCTCCATTAAGTTTTTGCAGGACCACCCTCAAGGCATCCGCTAACTGCACGACTTCCTCGTCTGTAATCGCGTAAAAATCCGGACTCTGCCGCTTGGGATACAACACCATTTCAAACGGTGTTCGGGACGCATACGGACAGAAGGCGCAAAAGCCGTGGTTTTCGTAAACCACGCGCAAGCCCGTGCGGACTTCTTCGCTGAGAATGTCTTCAAAAATGGAGCGCTTTTTCTGGGCGTAAAACGCTCGGGCGATCTCCAATTTTCGCTTAAGGCGGGAGGGTATCACCGCCAGTGCGATCACCTGGCTGAGCGCATGCGGCACAAGCGCTCCAGCCGCCCTGCCCGCAGATTTAATGACCATGAATGCGCGCAGGCGCTTGTCGTGCGCGAGATCAAGAATGCGCGCTTTCCACGCAAGAACGACCTGCTCCATCTGCCAAAGATCGAGCTCTTCCAAGGCTCGCAAATCGTCGGTTTCGATCACCACTTCATGCGCTCCCACACCATCCATGTGGTCGTAAAACCCATCTCCACGCCGGACGGGATCTCCTTCCACTCGAAGCACCGGCGAGCGATTGGGAACAACGCGCACCGTCCATTCTCCCGCGCTCTCGGCTCTGTGCAGGGTATGGGCCGTGTATCGCTCCATGCCCGCTAAAAAAGGGTTGGCCAAGGGATCGGCCCGAGGCTCCTCAAGAATGGAGAGCGCCGTCGGCTGATGGGCGCGCGCTTCAGAAAACAACGTCCACTCGTCCGTCAGCGGGTCCAGACGCATCTCGTTTTTGTGCATGCCCCCAGTCTACGAGACGCAGCCGCAAGCCGCAATTGGGAGAGACACGGAGTCTATCCCAGCACACTGACTACGATGGTGCGACGATGCGGAGCGCGGCGGTGTTCAAAGAGAAAAATACCCTGCCACGAGCCAAGCTGAAGACGCCCTTGTGCCACGGGTACGGCCTCGCTTGTGCGCGTTAAAACCATGCGCAAATGAGAAGGCATGTCGTCGGGCCCCTCGTCGGTATGGACGAAATAATCGGCGTTTTCAGGCACCAACCGGTCGAAGAAGGCGTTCAAATCGATCCGGGCCGAAGGGTCCGCATTTTCATAAATCACCAGGCTTGCGCTGGTGTGTTGAATAAAGACGGTCACAAGACCGGTCTGAATCCGGCTCTCGCTCAGAATGCGCGCGACGGCGTCTGTAATTTCATAGGTCCCTTTGCCGCGGGTGTGGACGGTGAAAGAAGTCGTAAAGGCGCTCATGGGAAGTATCCAACGGAACGTGGTGCTGTTTGGCAAATGCTGTTTACCTCCCATGGCGGACTCTGTTAGTTTCAACATTACTTATGGGCCGTCAGTGGTTACTCGCAAAACGTCAAGTCAACGCAAAGAAACGCTCAGCCGCCACGGGGAAACTCGTGAAGGAAATTTCCGTCGCCGCCAAAATGGGCGGCGCTGATCCCGATGGAAACGCGCGTTTGTTTGCAGCCATTGAAAAAGCACGCAGGGAGTCCGTATCCCGCGATGTCATCGAGCGCGCGATCAAAAAAGGCGCGGGCGTGGGGGAAGAAAAGTTAATAATGGAGGAGGTGGCCTTCGAGGGCTACGCACCCCACAAGGTTCCGTTGATTGTCGACGTGCTCACCGACAACAACAACCGCACGGCGCCCGAGATCCGGGTTCTTTTCAAAAAAGGGCAGCTCGGCTCGCCCGGCAGCAACAAGTTTTTATTCGACCACGTGGGCCTTGTGGAAGCCCACCACGCTGCCGACGGGGTGGATCCCGAGGAGGCCGCCATCGAGGCGGGTGCGCAAAATTTTGAACCGCTCAGCCACGAGCAAAACGATGACATCCCGGCGGAGGCCGTCGGCGTGCGCTTCATTACGGAGCGCGTTGATTTGCACGCGGTGTCCAAATGGCTGGGCGCCCATGGCTGGACGATCGTGACCTGCGAAATGGGATACCTTCCCAAAAACTTTCCCGAACTTACCGAGGCCCAGCAAACAGAAGTGGCGGAATTTTTGGAAAGCCTCGACGAACACGACGACGTCCACCGGGTGTGGGCCGCGGTTCGATAAGTCCGATAAAAAGCGGGAGCAAGTCAGGGGGGCTTGCTTTGTCTTTTTGACACCGGCGGGTGCAGGCGCGCTTTTTGGGGCTGTGACACGCCGGACCCACTGGAAAGCGCCTTAAAAAGGCCGCAAAACGCCGCAAAGGGCCCTTAAAGCCCCCTGACATTCCTTTCGAGGGTGTCCATAGCGGAGAAGGTCCGGAAAAAGCGGTGAAAACGCCCGGTTGTTCCACGTGGAACGTCCAACCGCGGGATCACAATGTCCCTTCCAAAGTCCTACTCCGCGTCGTGCCAAGCCGCCTTCGGTTTTTCCAACAAAAGCGCCAGCAACGCGACGTCCGCCGGCGTCACCCCGCTGATCCGGCCCGCCTGTCCCAGCGTGGCAGGCCGCAACTTCGCGAGTTTCTGCCGCGTCTCCGAACGCAACCCGCGCACCCGCGTATAATCCAAATCCGCGGGCAGGCCTTTTCCATCCTGCTGGCGCAGCTTTTCGACCGCCGCATGCTGGCGCGTAATGTACCCCTCATAACGAAGGTCAATTTCCACCGCCTCCCAGGCATCCGGCGGAAACCCTCCCCGGATCTCCCCGGGAAGCTCCTCCCAATGCGTTTCAGGCCGCCGCAGCCAACCCGCCACCCGGCCCTCTCCGAAACGCGTCTTCTCCGCGTAAACGCGCAAAGCCGCCAACTGGTCGGCACGGTCTTCCGCTTTTTGAACCCGCCCCGCATCGATCAACCCGGCCTCTTTTGCCAACGGAGTCAGGCGCAAATCCGCATTGTCGTGCCTTAACAATAGGCGGTGTTCCGCCCGGCTGGTAAACATCCGGTAGGGCTCCTCCGTCCCGCGGAGCACAAGGTCGTCCACAAGAACGCCCAGATACGCGTCGGCCCGGCTTAAAACGAGGGGCGGTTTCCCGAGCACCTTGAGGGCCGCGTTGGCACCCGCCAGAAGCCCCTGTCCCGCGGCCTCCTCGTACCCCGAAGTTCCATTGATCTGTCCCGCGAAATAAAGCCCCGGCAGACGCTTTGTCTCCAGCGTCAACTCCAGCTGGGTAGGGGGACAGTAGTCATATTCCACGGCATATCCCGGGCGCAAAATCACGGCGTTTTCAAGGCCGGGCACGGTGTGGATAAAGGCATACTGCACCTCGAGGGGAAGGGAGGTGGAGATGCCGTTGACATAAAACTCCTCGGTGTGTCGGCCCTCGGGTTCGAGGAAAAGCTGGTGCCTCTCTTTCTCGGAAAACTTCACCACCTTGTCCTCGATGGACGGGCAATAACGGGGGCCCACGCCTTCGATCCGACCGGCATACAAGGGGGATTGGTGCAGGTTTTCGCGGATGATTTCGTGGGTGCGGGGATTGGTGTAGGTGCTCCAGCAGGGCATTTGTTCCACGTGGAACACCCCGTTTTCCCAGCGGTTGAGCGTGAAAATATCGTCGCCCCCGCCCCCCATCCGCTCCGGCACACTCGAAAAGGGCAGGGGCGTTTCGTCGCCTCCCTGAACCTCGCATTTCGAAAAATCAATGCTCCGCCCGTTCAATCTGCAGGGCGTCCCCGTCTTGAATCGACCCACCTCAAACCCCATCTCCCGAAGACTGTCGCTGAGCGTCGACACCGTGTCCCCCAGCCGCCCCCCGGCCGCATTCTGCAGCCCCACATGCAGGAGCCCCCGCATAAAAGTCCCCGTCGTCACCACCACCGAGCGGCCCAATATCCGCAAACCCAGGCTCGTCTCCACCCCGGCCACACCCGCCTCGTCCCTTAAAATCCGCACCGCATTCCCCTGGCACAACGTCAAGTTCGCCGCCCGCTCCAGTTCCACCTTCGCCCGGAACTGGTACGCCTTCTTGTCGCACTGCGCGCGCGGGGAACGCACACTCGGACCCTTGCGAGCATTCAACATCCGGAACTGAATCCCCGTCGCGTCCGTATTCAATCCCATGAACCCTCCGAGCGCGTCAATCTCCCGCACAATCTGACCCTTCGCCTGACCCCCGATCGCCGGATTGCAGGACATCTGTCCAATCGAATCCAAATTTTGCGTCAGCATTAATGTCGCGCATCCCAGACGCGCCGCCGCAAGCGCAGCTTCAATCCCCGCATGTCCAGCGCCAAGGACAATAACATCATAGTGGGTCGGGAGGGTGTACATGAAAAAAATGAAAACGTGGCGGTTCGGCGGTGAATGAAAAGCATAACACGCCCCCGCGGGTTTTGGGCACCCCCATTTGCGTGGAAAGCGCTCTGAATTCGACCTAAAACAGACACCCGTCCGCTATGGTGACCCTCGAAACCATTAGAAGGGGCCTTTAAGGGCCATTTACGGCGTTTTAAGGGGTTTTAACACCATCAACACACCGGCGCACGAAAACATTCCGCACAAAAAAACGACGCCCGCGCCTCCTTCCAAAAAACAGACCACATCCCCCCGGCCGCACTCGAACCAAGGCAAGTCCGCTCCCTACTTCAACCCACCCCTCGTCCCCGCCAGCGTTCCCATACCCCTTCCAAACACCGCACCACCTCGGCCCACTCCTGCGGCCCGCACTCCCAACCACCACTCAACCGCAGCACCCGGTCACTTGCTCCAGCCGGCACCCCCATCGCCGCCAATACACGGGACGGCTTCTCGACACCACTCGCGCACGCAGACCCGCTCGAGGCTGCAATTCCAGCAGCGTCCAACCGAACCACCCAGCGTTGCCGGCAGTCCTCCAACCCCGGCGCCAAGACGGAAAGCGTATTCCAAAGCCGCTCGCTCTCTTTCCCGATAATGACCACCTCCGGCAGCACATGCTCTAGAGCCCGCTCCACCTCCCCACGCTGCGCCACCCGCTCCTCCACCTCGCCAAACCGTTTTTCACACTCGCGCAGCGCCGCCTCAAAAGACACCGCCGCCGCCACATTCTGCGTCCCCGCCCGGCGGCCCTCCTCCTGGGGTCCTCCCGCCAGCAGGCTCCGAAATCCAGAGGGCACCTTCAAAAATCCGACACCCACCGGTGCCCCGCATTTGTGCCCGCTTCCAAACAGATAATCGACCTCTCCCAGTCCCGCCATGGGCAGCCGGCCGACCCACTGCGTCGCGTCACACACAAACGGCACTCCGCGTGTGCCGCACAACGCCACAAGATCGCGCCAAGGTTGGAGCACGCCGGTTTCATTGTTTGCAGCCATCACCGCCACCGCGGCAGGCGTCTCCTCCATCAACACCTCCGCCACCCGTTCGAGGTCCAGCACCCCGGCCCGCGTCACGGCCATCTCCACCACACGTCCCGGAAAATAACGCTCAGCCGCATCCGCGACACACGGATGTTCGATGGCGGAAATCCAAACCCGGGCCGAGCCGTCTGAAACCGCAGCCAGATGGGCGAAAACCGCGTTGGCCGCCTCGGTGGCGCCGCTCGTCCACACCAGCGACGAAGCCACGCAACCCACGTGCGACGCCAAAAACTCGCGCGCTCCGTCCAGCGCGACCTCGGCCCTTTTCCCCATGCGATGCTGGCTGGAGGGGTTGCCCGGGAACTTTTCCTGAGCCTCCAGCCACGCTGCTTTTGCCGCGGGATGCAGGGGAGCCGTCGCGTTGTGGTCGAAATAAAGCATGTCCTCAAACGTTGCGTGTTCCACGTGGAACATCCGTGATCCCGCCAGAGCCCCGCAGTGCATCCTTCGCCGTCACCATCCAAACAACCACCCCGATGAGCCCCAGAACCAACACCGGGCACAGCCCAATCTGAAGCTCCCGCCCCACCCAGGGCAACCGCTCCCACACCCTCTCCGTGCCCTTCCCAAAAACCAGCTTCACAAACACAAGCCCCGCATGAATCCCGATGCTCAGCCACAACGATCCCGTCCTCCGTACCGCCAACCCCAGCACCAACCCGAAAACCCACAACGTGCCAAAACCGCCAAGCCACAAAAGCGGTTCCGAAAATTGATAAAACATCCGCGGCACCAGTTCAAACCCAGAACCCCATCCCACCACTTCTATCTTCGCAGAAGGATCCGGCTTCAAAAAATGCACCCCCGCAAACAGAGCACTCGTCCCCCAAAGCGCCAGCGCCCGACCCCCGCTCCGCTCCGCCAAATCCGCAATCGCCCCCCGAAACAAACTCTCCTCCAAACACCCCACTACCAGCGCAGACACCAGCGCCTTCATCCACACACCCCACGAGGGACATCCCGTCCAATGATAAAACCCCGCCCACACATACCCCGCCCCCAACGCCGCCATCGCCACCGCTCCCAGACCAAACCCCCAGCCCGTCCTCCTCCATCCCCAAGGATCCCCGCGAAACACCGCCGGCGCCCATCCTTTCACCCCCAACCAACGGACCATCGGCCAAAGCAAAACCACCGCGGAAACCAAAAGACTCCTGTTAAAATACTTTTGAAAACCATACTTCTGCAACACCAGCAGCCAGCCCGACGCGATCGCAGCCTGCACCGCCCAGTACAATGGCGGCGCCAGCAGCGCTCCACCGACCAGCACAGCACACAAATAAACAACTATTTTCCCAAACTCTTTCACACGCCCCCCATTCTCACAGGTTCCAGCCCCCGCTCCATCCCAAATCCCATGAATCCCTCCGTTTCCCATGGAAACTCCTCCCGCATACAGGCAGGGTAGTCCCATGAGAAATGTTCACGTCTGGAAAACCGTCGACGAAGGCGGTGAAAAACGCGAAGCCCGCGCCGAGCGCTTCGGCGGCAAATGGCGCTTCCAAGCCAAGCGCCGCTCCGAAACCGTCTGGACCTACTACGACTCCCCGAGCCTCGAAGACCTCGAATCTTTGCGTGATATTCTCTGGCGCAAATACCAACGCAAACGCCTCCCTTGGGACGACGTTGCCTCCTTGGACAAAATGCTCGAAGAACGGCGTCCACACCCATCAAATCCTTCGGACCCCTCCGGCACAGAAGACCCCCAATAAACTCTGGGTTCTACTTCCCGGCCCCTTCCAGACGGCTACACACCCAGAGCACTCCCCGAGTCACAAGATCCAGATATTCAGGGGTTTCCATCACAGCGTTTTGATGCCCCAGGGATGTCGAAAACGTGCGCAACTTGCCAGCCTGGTTCACCCAGACCACCGGATTCTGCACCTTCAACTTCTCGCTGTACGAATGCGCCAACACCGTCGCGCTGTCGTACACCTTCTCCAAAATATAGAGCTCATCCTTCACCGGCGTCGTCCATTCCAACGGAAACCCCTTCATCACCGGATGCACCGCTTCCACACGCTTCACCGTTAAAACGGCAGCCGGCTCGTGGTACATACTTTTCGCCCCCACCAAAGCCCGCCAAAGATTGGCGTCCTCCTCCGCAGCCATCCGGTAACTATGCATGGCACAATGCAAAAACACCGCCGGAACCGCTCCCTCCAAATGTCCCTTTGAAATACGCCGCAACGTCGCTGGATCCTTCATCGCCCCGTAACACTCGTTGTGCACCACCACATCGTATCCCTGCGCCCAACCGTCCTTCGCGTACGCCGACGACAAATGCTCCTTTGATACTGCAATATCTTTTCCATCAACTATTTCCACATCATGAACGACCGTCCACTCCACGGGCGTACGGGCCGATATTCCTTCCGACAAAATGCGCTTCTGATTCGTATAATCGTGGCAGCAACCGCCCGTAATCATCAACGCCTTGAGCGGTTTCGCCGCTTCAGCACCCAGAACCGACACACCCGTGGCGAATAAAAACAAACCGAAAAACAGTGCTCTCATTAAGCTACACTGCACAACGGCCGCGACTTTGACACGCCCGGAGTTTGAGCGTTTTTCATCTCCTCCGCCCACCTCCATCTTTGATATGACAGAGCCCAAAGCCGGCGCTAACATACAGATCTAATCCCGTGAGCACTTCTGCCATTTCCATCCAGAACCTCTCCAAGGACTTTAGTGTGCCCTTCCGCAGGGACGCCGTGCGCGCTGTCAAAAACCTGTCTCTGGAAATTCCTCCAGGCGAGGTTTATGGCCTCCTGGGCCCCAACGGGTCCGGCAAAAGCACCACCATGAAAATCCTGCTTGGCCTTGTGTCTCCCACGGCAGGCTCCACCTCGGTCTTTGGGATCAACTCGACCCTTGTCGGGAGCCGCGAAAACGTGGGTTTCCTGCCCGAGAATCCCTACTTCTACAAATACCTCACCGGCTTGGAAACACTCCTCTTTTTTGGAAAACTCTGCGGCCTCGCCGGCACCCCCCTCAAACACAAGGCTCATCATCTCCTTGAAACCGTTGGCCTTGCAGACGCACACGACCGCCGCCTCGGCGGCTACTCCAAAGGCATGCTCCAACGCATCGGCCTCGCGCAAGCGCTCATCGGAGACCCCCGCCTCCTCGTCCTCGACGAGCCCACCGCTGGCGTAGACCCCGCGGGCTCGCACGACATCCGCGACTTGATCCTCCAATTTAAAGCTCAGGGTATCACTGTTTTACTCTGCTCGCATCTGCTCAACCAAGTCCAGGAAATCTGCGACCGTATCGGTATCATGCACCAAGGCGCGCTCGTTGCAGAGGGCCGTATCAGCGACCTCATCAACCCTCCAAACCAAACGCAACTCGTTCTCGAAAACGCCTCGCCAGCCCTTCTTGCGGCGCTTGCGAAACAAACCGTCGAAGCGGGCGCGCGCGTCGTGGGTGAACACAAACCCCACGCTGATTTAGAACGCTTCTTCCTCAAAATCACCGGCGGCAAACACTAAGCCGCATCCTCTCCTCCTCCTACGCGCCATGTCCGCCGCTCCACAACACAGCGTCTTTTCCCTCCGCAGGGTTTCTGCACTGGCTCACAACACTCTTCTGGAACTCGTTCGCCTCAAGGTGTTTTACTTCCTCCTTTTGTTCGCCCTCCTCGTCATCGGGTGCTCCATCTTTACCGTAAAATTCAGCTTTCAAAACCCTCTCCAAGTCCTCAAAGACGTCGGCCTTGGCTCTATGAGCATCTTCAGCTGGCTCCTCGGTCTCCTTTGCACCGCGAACCTCCTTCCAAAAGATCAGGAAGACCGCACCCTTTACACCATCCTCGCCAAACCCGTATCCCGCTTTGAGTACCTGCTTGGAAAACTCTCAGGCGTCTTTCTCCTCCTCACCCTCTCCACGCTGATGATGAGCGCCGTGTTCGCGGGCGTGCTCGGCCTGCGTGAACAACAGGAAATCGCAGAGATCACCCAAACAACTGCCCCCGAACAATTACCAAAAGCCCTCGAGGCCGTCCGCGCAGCCGCGTTCCAGCTCAACCTCATCCCAGGAATCCTGCTCATTCTCCTCAAAGCCCTCCTCTGTTCCACACTCACTCTGCTTCTCTCAACGGTGGCCACATCGTCCGTTTTCACCATTCTGACCTCCGTGGTCATCTACCTCATCGGCCATGTCCAAAGTATCGCCCGCGAGGCCTGGCTCAGCGGCACCGGTCAAATCTCAGCCGTCACTAAAGTCCTTTCAGCAGCCGTGGCGCTCGTTTTTCCCGATCTTCAACTTTTCAATGTTGTTGATGAGATTGCCGTAGGCACCGCTCTCCCCCTGCCTCTATTCCTGCAAATCGCCGGTTTTGGGGCCTTTTACATTCTTGTTTATTTCCTTCTCGCCCAGGTGTTTTTTTCATCCCGCGAACTCTAGTCCCTCGATTGCTGCCCTGCCTCGTATGAAGAGCGCCATCCTGCCCCTCCTGATCCTCCTGGCCTTTGGAGCCCTCAAGGCGCCCCGCGAACAGGCTCTCACGGCCACCCAACGTTCCCTCGGTTTTCAACTGGCCCGCCTCAATAGCAACACTCGCGCACAACTCGGCCAAGCCGGCTTTGTCGCCGCCCTTAGCGGCTTTCGCGCACTCATGGCGGATCTCCTCTGGATTCGTGCCGGCACCGCCTTTGAACAAACAGCGTGGTCCCGCATGGAACTCCTTCTGCACTCCGCCACGCAACTCCAACCACGCGCTGTTGTTTTCTGGGAAATGGCCCACTACAACATGGCCTACGATGCAGCCACCGCCATGCGCTCCGGCTCCAACCCTCTCCCCACAGCCGCCTTGCGCAGGAAGGCGGAACTTGATTACATTCGCATCGGCGAAACCTTCCTTCACGACGGCATCGCCTTTAATCCCGAAAGCTCCCGTCTTTGGGAACGCCTTGCGGACCTCTACTCCCGCCGCCTTGACAACCACTCTCTCGCAGCCGACGCCTACCAACGCGCCGCCGCCCTTCCCGACGCCATGGCCTATCTGCCGCGCTTTGCGGCCTATGAACTCGCCTCAGTTCCCGGCCGTGAAGCCGACGCCTACCAAAAATTGCGCTCCCTGTACGATCAGGGCGAAAAGCACCGCCTACCCACTCTTTTACGCCTTCTCGCACAATTGGAGGAAAAATTGGCTGTTCCCAACGCTGAACGCACCTACACTAAACAAACCGCCGCTGAAGTCAGCGAGCCTCCGGTTGTCCGTTAACCAGTGGTTTTCGATCCCAGTGCATTTGCGGTAGAACCACCCCAACCACGACCCTCCTTCAAACGCCCTCCCAGGCCTCACCTCATGCGCTACGCGATATTCGGCGACATTCATGCCAATCTCGAAGCCCTTCAAGCTGTCCTCGAAGACGCCCGAAAAAACGGCGCCACAGACTTCATCTGCCTTGGCGACATCGTTGGCTACAACGCAGATCCAGTCGCCTGTTTGGAAATCATACGCGAAATGAAATGCCCCGTCGTGAAGGGCAACCACGACGAACAAGCCGCGGAGGAAACCGACCTCGCTTATTTTAACCCTCTCGCGGCCAGAGCTATCCAGTGGACGCGCGACCAGCTTAACGACGAACAAAAAGCCTGGCTCCGCGCCCTCAAATTCAACCGCCTCGTCCGCAACTTTACCATCGTCCACGCCACCCTCGACTCCCCCGAGTCCTGGGGCTACATCATCTCCGATTTGGACGCCTCCGCGAGCTTCAGCTATCAGCACACTCAGGTCTGTTTTTACGGCCACACCCACGTGCCACGCGCCTTCGTGCGGGACGTCCGTGTTACTGAAGTCTCTCCCACCGAAGTCACCCTCGAACCTGGCAAAAAATATTTCTTCAACGCCGGTTCCGTCGGCCAACCTCGCGACCTCCTCTGGCGCGCCTCGTACATCTTGTATACGCCCGCCACGCAGACCGTGGAATGGCGCCGCATCGACTACGACATTGCCACCGCGCAGAAAAAAATCCTCGACGCCCGCCTTCCTGAGCGGCTTGCCAGCCGTCTCTCCGAAGGGCGGTAACCATGCCTCTTGCGCCGGTCCACCTTCCCGCGCTCGCGCGTGATCCCGAGTCGATTCTCGTCCTCAAACCCAGTTCACTCGGAGATATCATTCACACGCTACCCGCCGTTGCCGCTCTCCGCGCGCACTGGCCCAAGGCCCGCATCAGCTGGCTCGTGAACCCAGAATGGGCTCCGTTGCTGGTCCATAATCCAGTCGTGGACGAAGTGTGCTTGTTTCCCAGGCAAACATTCCGGGGCCTCCTTGCGCCCCTTCGTTTGCTCACTTGGGCCCGCCGCTTTGGCTCTCTGGCAAAAGCGGATCTCGTCCTCGATTTCCAATGCCTTTTCCGCTCGGGTTTAACCGGCCACTTCTGCAAACGCGACGCCTTCTACGGCCTGTCAGACGCACGCGAAGGCGCCCGTTTTTTCTATGACGCCACGGCCTCCGTCTGCTCCACACAACACTCCGTGGAGCGTTATCTCACGCTCGTTCGTGCTCTCAAAGTGCCCGTCCTCGAACCCTTGTCCTGGCCGCTACCACCGGTTCAAGTGCCTGTCGATTTCGATACAGGCTCTCCCTTCATCGCCCTCCATCCCTTTTCCAGAGGGAAAGGCAAATCTCTCTCCATAAGAGACGTACAAACCCTCTGCGAAGCCCTCGCGCCCATGCGCATCGTTCTGCTTGGCCGGAGTCCTGAAGCCCTGCCACAACTTCCAAACGTCGAAAACTGGCTCAACCGCACTTCTCTTTTGGAACTCACCGCGCTCCTCAAAATCGCAAAGTGGACGATCAGCGTCGACAGCGGCCCGATGCATATCGCCACCGCCGTCGCTCAAAACGTTTTAGCACTGCATACTTGGAGTGACCCTCGAAAAGTCGGCCCCTATTCCCCGTCTGCCTGGGTCTGGAAAGACAAGCAACTCTTCCAACAACGCCTCCCGGAGGCGGCGACCCCCATGCCACTCTTGGAAGACCTCGCCGCGTGGCTGCTCAAACAGTCCGCTTGATCTTGTCACGCTCGGCCTGTAACCCGTCTTCAGCGAGAACCACGCGCCCAGCCATGAGACACCCCGCCATCCTCAAAACCATGCACCTCTTCTTCGGTGCGTCACTCCTGATCGCGTCACGCCTGACTGCCGAAGAAACTTGCTGTAAAAACGGCCCCTGTGAAAACAAACAGGCTGAAACAAACTACGGCCTGACAGGAGATTGGGGCGGCTATCGCTCCAAACTGAAAGACCGTGGCTTGGAACTCACCGCGAACTATACAGGCGAAATCTTTGGCAACCCAACCGGAGGTAAAAAGCACGGTGTCGTTTTTGACGGCCTTCTCAAACTCGCCCTCGACATCAATTTGGAAAAAACCGCGGGAATCACGGACGCCACATTTCGCGTGAGCGGTCTTTATCCCCACGGCACTAGTGGTTCGCTCAGGAACGTGGGAGATGTTTCGCTTTTTTCAAATCTCGATACGTTCGACAGCTATCGACTTGTAGACCTTTGGGTCGAACAAAAACTATCCGAAGGCAAACTGTCCCTCAGAGTCGGTCAAATGCGTGTTGATGATGAATTCGGCGTCACCGACTCCGCCGCGTTATTCATCAACTCGACCTTTGGAGTTCCTAACCCTCCGTCTACCCCCATGCCCTTGGGCTCCTATCCGCTTGGTGCCCTCGGTGTACGCTTCCGCTTCGAGCCCGTCGAAGGTTTCTACGGACTTCTCGGCATCTATGACGGCAATCCCTCTGCAGGAGATTTCGGCGGTCATGCGAAACGACACGGCACAGACTGGGCGCTGCGCTCGAGCGAGGGCGCGCTCTACGCGGGAGAACTCGGCTTGCAACGTTCGACAGGGACCTACCCTGGCGCTATTCGCATCGGCTTTTTGCACCACACCATGGATTTCCAAGATGTCCGGTCCAACTCCCCGGATACCGTCCACAACTCGAGCACCTCAACCTACTATGTCATCGACCAGACGTTCTGGCGCAGTTCCAAAGACTCCAAGAGAGGCGCCTCCGTCTTCGTGCGCGGAACTTTTGCAGAAAGAAAAACCGCCACCATGTCGACCACCACACAGCTCGGTGCGGTGTACACGGGGCTCCTAGGCACCGAAGACAAGCTCGGCGTCGCTCTTGCCCGCAACACGTTCAGTCCAGGTCAAACGTCCTTCGGCTCCGAATCCCTCGCGGAACTCTCCTACCAAATCCCCGTTACCTCCTTCATGCGGGTCCAACCCGACGTTCAATACATCGCACGACCCGGCGGTACCAACCAGTACCAGAACGCCTGGGTGCTCGGGGTCCGGGCTGTTTTGGATTTCTAAAACCCCGCCCTGCACACTGAACACACTCCAAAATGAGGTCGGTTTCTCTCTCAAAATACTTTCCCGACCAAGAATTCCTGCCTCCGAGCATAAATTCCCACTTTGCAGGGAGTCCGGCAGGTGTAGCCTGAACCCATCTCTTTTATGGCACAAAAATCTGACGCTTCCACGGATGACAGCAAGGCGATCGCCGCCCGCAACAAGAACCTCGATCTTGCCCTCCAGCAAATCCACAAGGACTTTGGTGATGGCGCGATCATGCGGCTCGGTTCTGCGCAGCAGATGGACGTCGAGGTCATACCCACGGGCAACATTCTCATTGACAGAGCTTTGGGCGTCGGCGGTTTTCCCCGCGGGCGTATCATCGAAATTTTCGGCCCTGAGTCTTCGGGCAAAACAACCCTCACGCTTACGGTCATTGCGCAGGCCCAAAAGCGCGGTGGCCTCGCCGGCTTTATTGATGTCGAACACGCACTCGACCCCTCCTACGCCAAAAAACTCGGCGTCAACGTCGAGGAACTGCTCGTGTCTCAACCTTCCTCAGGAGAAGAAGCGCTGCGCATTTGTGAAACCCTCGTGCGCTCCAATGCACTGGACGTCATCGTCCTAGACTCCGTTGCCGCACTTGTCACCAAAGCGGAACTCGAAGGCGAAATCGGCGACACCACTGTCGGAGCCCAGGCCCGTCTCATGAGCGCCGCGTTGCGCAAACTGACGGCCCTCATTTCGAAGGCCAGCACCGTCGTCATCTTCACCAACCAGATCCGCGAAAAAATCGGCGTCATGTTTGGTAATCCCGAAACCACTCCGGGCGGCAAAGCCCTCAAATTTTACGCCAGTGTGCGCTGCGACATCCGCCGCATTGGCGCGATCAAGATTGCCGACGGCACAGTCACCGGCAACCGCACAAAGCTTAAAATGGTGAAAAACAAAGTGGCTCCTCCCTTCACGGAGGCCGAGTTCGACATCATGTACAACGAAGGCATTTCCTCCACGGGCGCCCTTCTGGATCTCGCTCTCGAACAAGGTATTATCGAGAAGCGTGGGTCCTGGCTCTCCTACAAGGGCTCCCAGCTTGCCCAGGGCCGCGATGCTGCCAAGGAAGTTCTCCGCGGCAATGCGGAACTCTACGCCGAGCTCGAAACAGCGGTTAAAGCCAAACTAGACGCGCCCGCGTCCAAATAACCGCCGCTCTCCCACAAGAAGGCACGTCGATGTCGCCGGGGTTCCCTGCGTACATCCCGTGCCTTCACTCTTTCCCCTCTCATGCGCTGGGATACGCCCCTCAAAGACTTGCCCTGGGTCGGCCCGCAGCGTTCCCGCCAGTTGACCCGCTTCGGGTTGCAAACTCTGGGCGACCTCGTCTCTCATTACCCAAAACGCTGGGAAGACCGGACCCGCTTTGACAGGTTTCCCCAACAGGAATCTGACACTCCCATCTGTGTTTGCGGCCTTGTGCAAACAGCTGCGGTGCAGCGCCGTGGAAGAGCCCGCAATTTCGAGGTGCGCCTCGTCGAAGAGCACGGAGACGCCCTCTCCGGACAACTCACCATCCGTTGGTACAACCTTTACTGGATCGAAAAAGTCGTCGCTGCCGGAGTTCGCCTCGTCGTCTATGGCAAACCCAAAAGACGGGGCCGCCAGATTGTCTTCGAACAACCAGAGTTCGAAGTCCTCGAGGAGGACGAAAGCGATTCCATCCATCTGCAACGCATCGTACCCATCCACCGGGCGACTGAAGGCCTCTCCACCCGTATGCTGCGGTGGCTGATTTCGGAAGCGCTCCTGCGCCTCACAGACCCCTCACTCCCCAGTCTCATCCCTGCTTCTCTAAACGATACGCCGCGCCTCGAGGCCCTCCGCCAGATCCATTTTCCAGACTCTTTTGAAGCTCTAAGAAAAGCCCGCACCCATCTTGTCCTCACAGAGTTCTTCGGCATGCAACTCTGCATCGCCCAGCGCCGCGCCCAGCAACAAGCTGAACCCGGCCTCTGCCATGCCACCTCCACCAGTCTTCTCGACCGCCTGCATCAAAGCCTCCCGTTCCCACTCACAACGGCGCAGCTGCGGTCCATCAGGGAAATTCAAAACGACATGGCTTCCGAAAGGTCCATGAACCGCCTCTTGCACGGAGACGTAGGCGCGGGGAAAACCCTCGTTGCCCTCTCCGCCATGCTGCTCGCCGTAGATGCCGGCTTCCAAGCCGCCCTCATGGCGCCTACCCAAATTCTTGCGGAACAACATTATCTTCAATTCCAGCGCCTCTGCGCCCCCCTCGGGATACGCGTCGCCCTACGCACAGGCAACCGGCGCGAAGAATCCGGCCCTCTTCCCCTCTTCGACCACGACCGCTGGCAACACGCCATCGCCTCGGGTAACGCCGATAGACCGGCGGCCCCGCCCTCGGAACAACCAGACATCATTGTCGGCACACACGCGCTCCTCCACGATTCCACCCTGTTCTCACGCCTCGGCCTCGCCGTCATCGACGAACAACATAAATTCGGCGTCCTTCAACGCGCCACCCTCCGCGCACAAGGCCGGTTCCCAGACATGCTTGTCATGACGGCCACACCCATTCCGCGCACCCTCACCATGAGCCTCTACGGAGACCTCGATGTCTCTATTCTGGACGAACTTCCAAAGGGACGCGGCAAGATCATCACTGGCGTGCGTGACTCCGCCAAACTCCCAGATGCCGCCAAGTTCATCCAGCAGCACCTCGAGGCCGGCAGACAGGCTTACATTGTCTACCCCTTGATCGACGCGTCGGAAAAAACCGAAGCCAAAGCTGCCGCCGCTGAATTCGAAAAATGGCAGCAGCTTCTTTCTCCCATGCCATGCGCTCTCTTGCACGGTCGCACGCCTTCCGAGGAAAAAGAGGCCATCATGGAACAATTCCGCCTTGGCCAGACCAAAGCACTCGTTGCCACAACCGTGATCGAAGTCGGTATCGACGTCCCAAACGCCACCGTCATGCTCATCGAAGACGCAGAACGTTTTGGCCTCGCACAACTCCATCAACTCAGGGGACGTGTGGGCCGCGGCGTCCATAAAAGCTACTGCATCCTCCTCACCGCCGCCAAGGAGCCCGAAGCCCTTCATAAACTGCAAGTCTTGGAACAAACCTCCAATGGCTTTGACATCGCAGAAGCCGATTGGGAACTTCGGGGCCCTGGCGACCTGCTTGGCACCGCTCAAAGCGGTCTCCCCCCGCTTCGCATTGGAAATCTCACAAAAGACGCCGCTCTTATGCAACAGGCCAGGGAGGCAGCTTTTGTAGTGATTCAAAAAGACCCGGACCTAGCCGCGCCAGAACATCAAATCTTCCGCTCCCTGCTCACCACCACTCCCGCGACAGACTTTTCCCAAGTGAGCTGATTTCCATCACTGCCCCCTCTGGATCCTCCGCATCCTCCCGTTGCACGTCCATGTCCCAAATCCTCGGTGGATTCTTGTTTCCTCCCATTGCTTCCACACGCCGCATTCCCTAGACTCGACACCTTTTTCGCACCCCATGATGACGAGCGCCAAGATCCGCCAAAGCTTTCTCGATTTTTTTCGAGGGAAACAACACACCCTCGTACCTTCTTCGAGCCTGCTGCCAGACTCCCCCAACTTGCTCTTCACCAACGCCGGGATGAACCAGTTTGTCCCGATTTTTCTCGGCCAACGACAACCCGATGTTTCCCGCTGGGCCTCTGCCGTCCCTTCGCTTGATACACGCGCCGCCGATACCCAAAAATGTATCCGTGCCGGCGGCAAACACAACGACCTCGAGGACGTCGGTCTGGACACCTACCACCATACCTTCTTCGAAATGCTGGGAAACTGGTCCTTCGGCGACTACTTCAAAAAGGAAGCCATTCAGTGGGCTTGGGAACTCATTGTTGATGTCTGGAAATTCCCTCCCCAGCGCCTCTACGCCACAGTCTACCAACCTGACGCCGCCTTGGGCGATCCTGCATCGCGCGATCAGGAAGCTTGGGAACTTTGGGCAGAACTCTTCCGAAAAGCAGGCCTCGACCCCGCCGTCCATATCGTCAACGGCAACAAAAAGGACAACTTCTGGATGATGGGCGACACCGGCCCCTGCGGGCCCTGTTCTGAATTACACGTCGACCTCACACCCATGGGAGACACCAATGGCGCTCTCGTCAACAAAGGCTCCGGCGAATGCATCGAAATCTGGAACCTTGTCTTCATTCAATTCAATGCCAACCCAGACGGATCCTTCTCTCCCCTTCCCGCCCAGCACGTCGACACAGGCATGGGTTTCGAACGTGTGTGTTCCATTATTCAAGGAACCCGCAACTTTGAAGAGTTCAGCAACGCGCGCATTTCCAATTACGAAACAGACGTCTTCCGTCCTCTTTTCGACGAACTCGAAAAACTCAGCGGCAAACAATACACCAGCACCCTTCCCCAACAAAACGCTGCTGGCCATTACATTGCGATCACTCCTCAAGAGCGTCTTGATGTCGCCTTCCGTGTCATAGCAGACCACATACGCACCCTCTCCTTTGCTGTTGCCGATGGAATCCAACCGGGTAACACAGACCGTAACTACGTTTTGCGCCGCATTCTCCGACGCGCGATTCGATACGGCCGTATCCTTGGTTTTAAAGAGCCGTTCTTTTACAAACTCGTCCCGGTTCTCTCGAGAACCATGGGTGACGTATTTCCGGAAATGCGAACCCGCCAATCTTTTGTGGAAGAGGTTCTCAAACGGGAGGAAGTCGCCTTCAACAAAACACTCGACCGCGGCATCACCCTGTTTAACGAAGAAACATCCCGCCTCGAATCTTCAGGAAGTCACTCCATTTCAGGCGCTTTTGCCTTTCAACTTTACGACACCTCCGGCTTCCCACTGGACCTTACCGAACTCATGGCCCGTGAACGCGGCTTTGTCGTCGACACCGCAGGCTTTGATTTATTAATGGACCAACAGCGCGCCCGCGCCCGCGCCGCCCAGAAAAAGGAGATCATTGAGCTTTCTCAAATCGAGACGGTTCAACCTACAAAATTCACGGGCTATGATTCTCTTTCGACCGACGCCTCCGTGCTCGAGGTTGTTTCCCTCAAGGATAAAACCGCTGTCATTCTCGATGTTTCAACGGCCTATGCTGAAATGGGCGGCCAAATCGGAGATGCCGGCGTCCTCGAATCGGGGGCTGACTACTGGCAGGTGACTCACACCACAAAGAGCGGCCCTGTTTGGCTGCATTTCCTCGAAACCGATCAAGCTCCGGCAGTAGGTCAAAAACTTTCCCTCTTTGTAAACAAGGACCGGCGTAATGCTGTCGAACGTCATCACTCCGTCACACATCTTTTGCATTGGGCTCTCCACGAGGTTGTTTCAAAAGAAGCATCCCAAAAGGGATCCTTCGTAGGTACGGACAAACTCACCTTCGATTTTTCCAGTGCTGCTCTCACACCCGCTCAATTGCGGGACGTGGAGAAACTGGTCAATGAACGTATCCTCGAAAACACGGCTGTATCCTGGTTTGAAATGCCTTACTCCGAGGTAAAAACACAGGAAGGGATCCTTCAGTTCTTCGGCGAGAAATATGGCGATCGTGTTCGTGTCGTTCAAATCGGTGGGCGCCCAAGCAATTTGGACGGATATTCCATGGAATTGTGCGGAGGCACCCACGTGCGAAATACCGGAGAAATTGGCCTCTTCAGAATTGTCTCCGAAGGCGCCGTGGCTGCTGGCATCCGCCGCATCGAAGCTGTCGCTGGAATGCCTGCTTACTTGTCTACAGCGGAAGAAACCATACGCCTTAAGGCTGTGGCTTCGTCTCTGGGAACTCCACTTACGGACTTGGAACGCAAGATAGAATCTCTACTCCTTCACCAAAAGGACCTCGAAAAATCCCTCCGCTCAGCCCTGCAAAGAGAGGCTTCCCATACCGCGAAGGCTCTGCTTCAACACGTTGAAACCATCAATGGCACTCCGGCGCTTATTCAAACGCTTCCAGATATTTCCGGAGACGCGCTTCAGGATGTTGGAGAGGCTCTCAAAGGCCACTTTGAAGGTGTCGTTTTTCTCGCAGGCGCCCAAAACCAAGTCGTCTCACTCCTCGCTACAGTTTCACCCCTTCATGTGAAACGCTTCGCTGCTGGTAAATTAATTCAAACAGCCGCTCCTCACGTTGAGGGAAAGGGTGGCGGACGCCCGGACGCCGCTCGCGGCGCTGGCCGGAACATTGCCGGTATTTCTCCCGCTCTCGAAGCCGTCAAACAACTGCTTTTAAGTACAGTTTAAAATGAGGCGTTTCCCGCCAGCCCTTTGTCCGCCATGAATCCGTTAGAACAACGCATTCAGTATAAATTTCGAAATCCTCTTCTCCTCGCCGAGGCTCTCACCCATCCCAGCCTGGGTTATGAAACTCAGAGGCATCATTTTGACAACCAACGCCTCGAATTCCTCGGTGACGCCGTTCTCCAGCTTATATTTACCGAGTTTCTCTTCGACTCCTATCCGGAACTCCCTGAGGGCGAACTAACCAAACTCCGCGCCCGTCTTGTTTCTCGGGAAGGCTTGCGTGTTAATGCAGAAGGTCTCGAGCTCGGCCAATACCTCATGATGGGGCGCGGCGAAGAAGCCACCGGAGGCCGCTCGCGCGCGTCCTCCCTCGCCGATGCTTATGAGGCTCTCATAGGCGCCCTTTACCTGGATTCTGACTATGTCACTGTCCGTCGTATTGTTCTCACCGAAACACGCTCCCGCCTCGAAGAACTCATCGTCGAAGACCCTTCTGCCAACCCCAAAGGAAGACTGCAGGAAATCCTTCAAGCCATCACTCCTCACAGTCCTGTTTACGAGGTCATCGAGCAAATTGGTCCTGAACATATGAAACAATTTACTTCCCGGATTCTCTGGGAGGGCCAGGAACTTGCGAGAGGATCAGGCAGGAGTAAAAAAGACGCTGAGGTTCAGGCTGCTCGAAAGGCGATTGAACAACGCAGCTGGGAAATTCAGAGCTTTCCTCCTGCTGGCCTCCCAACATCGCCTGCCAACAACCCTGCCAAGAACCTGTGAACAGCTTTCTAAAAGCTCCAACAACCTTGTCGTTGTTCCAAGAAAGCCGAACTTATTCACACACTAAAGACGTTTCCTTCCAGCCTTCAACAACCCCCTTTTTATCTGGGATTCAATATCTTAAACCCTCTTCGCCAGACTTATTCACAAGGTGAAGAAGAAGAAGAAAGATTGAATTTTTCTCTTTCTCTTAAAGAACAGTGAACAACTTCAAATATCTCGCTCCACGTTCGCTCAGCCTCCCTACATTCCTCCTCTTTACTTCCTTTCTTGGAAGAGAAGCCCCAATGAAGTAGGCTACGCGGTCCTTCTCTGATGCACCCTTTTGAACCTTTGATTTATCTCGATAACAACGCTACGACAGCGGTGGATCCTGCTGTAGTGGAGGAAATGTTGCCTTTTTTAACCGAACACTACGGGAATCCCTCGAGTCCCTATCGGATGGGAAAACACGTGGCCAAGGCGCTTGAAACCGCGAGATGCCGGGTGGCGCAGCTGATACAAAGTGAACCTGAGGAGGTCATATTCACAAGTTGCGGCACGGAGGCTACAAATGCGGCGATCTATTCAGCGCTTGCAGCAGATCCAGACAAGCAACACATAGTCACAACGCGCGTCGAACACTCAGCGACCCTCAAGACGTGTGAGTTGTTGGCAAAGAGGGGTGTTGAGATCACTTGGATCGGTGTCGATGGCAAAGGACAAATCGATCCGGAGGAGGTTGAAAAAGCAGTTCGTTCGGATACAGCTCTGCTCACCGTAATGTGGGCGAACAACGAAACAGGAACCCTCTTTCCCGTGCAAACCTTGGCGGGCATTGCAAAAAAGAAGGGCGTCTATTTCCACACAGATGCCGTCCAAGCGGCAGGAAAAATACCGCTATCCAGCAAGGATATCGGAGTTCAATTCATGTCGTTGTCCGGGCATAAACTGCATTGCCCAAAAGGAGTAGGCGCTCTTTATGTGAATAAAAAAACACGCTTCACCCCTTTTCTGACAGGCGGAAGTCAAGAAGGAGGAAAACGAGGCGGAACACAAAATGTGGCTTCCATTGTCGCATTTGGTAAAGCCTGCGAATTAGCAGCCAACGAAATTGAAACCAAAGAAACAACGCTCAGGGTGCTGAGGGATGGATTTGAAGAACAACTTTTTCAAAAGATCGTTAACGTACAGATCAATGGCGACAAGAGTAGCAGGCTGCCAAATACAAGCAACTTAGCGTTTGAAAATACCGATGCTGAGGCCCTGTTGATGCTTCTGGATGAAAAAAACATAGCGTGCTCCGCAGGATCCGCCTGTACATCGGGTTCCGTCAATCCCTCCCATGTTTTGAAGGCTATGGGCTGTTCGGACACGCGAGCACGCGCCAGTCTAAGATTTTCTTTTTCGCTCTACAACACGCTGACGGAAGTTGATAAAGCTGTTGATATTATCGTGAAAAGTGTCGCTAAAATCAGAAGTCTTTAAGCTGGAAATCCGAATGCAATGACACGCTGGATTCTTCCAAAAAATGCTCCCCCTGAACAAGTGCAGCGTCTTGTTCAAGAACTCGGCGTGGTCCGTACAGTGGCCGAAATTTTAGTGAACCGAGGGTATGCAGACATAGCTGAAGCCGAGCAGTTTCTAAACCCTCGATTGAGTACGTTGCGAGATCCATTTCTTCTGCCCGACATGGACAAGGCCGTGAACCGGATTCTAGCAGCAATCGACAGAGGAGAAAAAATAGTCCTCTATGGAGACTACGATGTCGATGGGCTGACTTCCCTGACGTTGTTCCAGAGGATCTTAAAAGCGTACGGAGCAAATGTGGAATGTTTTCTGCCGCAAAGAAAAGAAGAGGGATATGGGTTGAGCCTAAAGGGAATAACGCGCTGCTTAAAAGAAACCTCACCCCGGCTTTTAATAGCCATAGACTGCGGAACATCCTCAATCACAGAGGTAAAGCAGTTAAAGCAGCACGGTGTAGATGTGGTGATTTTGGACCACCACGAATGCGCCGTTGAATTGCCAGACTGTATAGCCCTGGTAAATCCCAAGCGTGGTTTAGCTTTCGGTTATTTGTGCAGTGTGGGAATTGTCTTTAAGGTGTCCCATGCCTTGTTGAAACAGCGGCCAAAACCGGAGATTCGGCTTAAAGAGTATCTTGACCTTGTGGCTCTCGGAAGTGTCGCAGACCTGGTGCCACTGACGGACGAAAATAGAACACTGGTGCAGAAAGGATTAGAACAACTTGCTGTAACACAATGGCAGGGAATTAAGACACTTGCGAAGAATGCAGGCGTGAAACCGCCATGGGTCTCAGCAGATGTCGGCTTCAAGCTTGGCCCCAGATTAAACGCCGCAGGCAGATTGGGTGAGGCGAAAAGGGCATTTGATTTATTGATGTCCTCGAAAGAAGAAGAGGCGGAGAATTTGGCGGCCGCATTAGAGGAGGAAAACAAAAACAGACGTGTAATTGGAGAGGAAGTCTTACAACTAGCCGAAGCGCAAGTCACAGAGAGGTTCAACCCAGACGACGACCTGGCACTGGTTGTCGGCGGGCAGGACTGGCATGAAGGCGTCATTGGAATTGTGGCGTCCAAGTTAATGCATAAATATAACAGGCCCTGCATAGTAGTGGGTTTCGACCAAGAAGGAATGGGGAAGGGCAGTTGTCGAAGCGTACCGGGCTTTTCCCTGGTGAAAGCGTTGCGAGCCTGTGAAACTCATCTTGAAAAAGCCGGCGGCCACGACATGGCAGCAGGACTTTCAGTGAGGAAGGACAACTTCGAAGATTTCAAAGCGGCCTTCACGGCGTACGCGAAAACACGATTACGCTTGGAAGATTTAGTTCCTCTTGTGGAACCCGACGTCGAAGTTGAACTGCATGAGTTAACCCTACAATTGCTTGAGCAGGTCGGGACCCTTGGCCCATTCGGAATTGCGAACAACACGCCTGTTTTCCTGTTGCGGAACGTTCAGCAGGAGGGAACGCCGCGGCTCATGAAAGAAAAACATTTGAGCCTTGAACTCAGACAGGGCAGGACAACGACGAGGGCGATTTGGTTCAATGGGGCTCAAAATCCATTGCCGCCGCCGCCGTGGGATATAGCTTTTGACTTAACACGGAACGAATATCAGGGGAAAATTCAACCCCAGGTGCAGATTCGAGCGTTACGCAGAGCTGATCAAACATAAGAAACACAGAAGAAAGACCTCTTCGTGTTGTAGGAAAAGGGTTTTGCGCCTTCGCTGAGGCTGTGTTGTTGACCAGTCAGATTCTGGAAGCCATCTTTTTGAAATTATGAACTACGATTTGATCGTCATCGGAGGAGGACCAGCCGGCTATGTTGCCGCCATTCGAGCCGCGCAATTGGGCAAAAAGGTAGCGTGCGTGGAAAAAGAACGCGCTGGAGGCACGTGTCTGAACTGGGGGTGTATTCCCACAAAATCCCTTCTGCGAAATGCGGAGCTTTATCACATCTTCGCGCACCGGGCTGCCGAATTTGGCATTAAAGCGGATAACGTATCTTTTGACTGGAGCAAAATCATCGGTCGCTCAAGAGACGTTTCTGATAAAAATGCTGGGGGCATTGAATTCCTTTTTAAAAAGAACAAGGTTGATTACATCCGTGGAGAGGCAGCTCTCGAAAAGGCTGGAGCAGTCACTGTTAAACTAGCCGACGGAACTAGCCAGAATCTGACAACCGCCAAAGTTTTAGTGGCCACTGGCTGCCTGCCCCGGCCGATGCCAGGGTTTGGTTTTAACGCGAAGACGGTGATATCGAGCAAAGAGGCCATGATCCTGCCCGAACAACCGAAAAGCCTGATTGTGATCGGAGCGGGAGCAATCGGCGTGGAATTCGCGTACTTCTACAATTCTTTTGGAACGAAAGTAACCATCGTTGAGATGTTGCCGAATATTCTACCCGTGGAAGACACTGAAGTTTCGCAAGCACTTGAGAAATCTTTTCAAAAGCAAGGGATCAAACTTTTGACCTCCCATAAAACCGTAAAAACCGAGGCTCATGAAAAAGGCGTCCGTATTACCGTTGAGGATGCAAAGGGCAAAACACAGGAACTCGAAGCAGATGTGTGCCTTGTGGCCATCGGGGTTCAACCCTTGATGCCTGGAGGAGCGTTAAAGCTCGCGCTCACAGAGCGGGGTTACATTCAAACGAACGACAAATACGAGACAAACGTCCCCGGAGTCTATGCGGCGGGAGATATTATCGGGCCACCCTGGCTGGCTCATGTGGCTAGTTTCGAGGCTGTTCAAGCGGTCAACGGCATGTTTCAGGCAGGCTTCAAGCCGAAGAAAGTCACGAATTTCCCGGGCTGTACCTATGCACAGCCCCAGGTCGCAAGCGTTGGACTCACGGAGCGCGCAGCCAAAGAAAAAGGACTCAAATTCAAAGTTGGCAAGTTTCCTTACGCAGCCAGCGGCAAGGCTCGAGCCATCGGTGAAATCGAAGGATTTGTGAAACTGATTTTGGGAGAGAAACACGGGGAAGTTTTGGGCGCTCATATCATTGGATCTGAAGCGACGGAATTAATCGCAGAGCTCGGTCTCGCGATCACGTTGGAGGCGACCATTGATGAAATTGAAGGCACCATCCACGCGCACCCGACCCTGAGTGAAATGATTCACGAGGCAACCTCCCAAGCCGAGGGACATGCCATTCACATCTAAAACAAAATCCACGTCAAACGCCTTATGAGCACGCAATCCCAACTCGAACAGTTAAAGAAATTTACAAAAGTCGTCGCGGACACGGGCGACTTTGAGTCCATGCGCGAATTTAAACCGCAGGATGCCACCACCAACCCTTCGCTCATCCTTCAGGCCGCCACCAAGCCCCAGTACGCCCCGATTCTTGAAAAAGCAATCGCGGACCGCAAACACAGCGGCCTCAGCGGAGCGAAGTTGGTGGACGACATTATTGACCACGTCCTTATCGCCTTTGGTTTGGAGATCCTAAAAATCGTGCCCGGTCGGGTCTCAACGGAAACCGATGCACGGCTTTCTTTTGATGTACACGGTACCGTCGCCAAAGCGCGTGACCTCATTGCCCTATACGAGAAAGCTGGAATTTCACGCGACCGCGTGCTGATTAAAATTGCCTCCACGTGGGAAGGCATCAAGGCGGCAGAAATCGTGCAAAAGGAGGGGATCCATTGTAATCTGACCCTTCTCTTCTCGCTGCCCCAAGCCGTGGCTTGTGCGGACGCGAAAGTGCAGTTGATTTCGCCCTTTGTCGGACGCATTTACGACTGGTACAAAAACGCCAACAAGCGCGAGTACACCGGAGCAGAAGATCCTGGTGTCCAGTCTGTAACCACAATCTATAACTATTACAAACATTTCGGCCATGCGACGGAAGTCATGGGAGCAAGTTTCCGAAATGTTTCCCAAATTGTCGAACTGGCCGGCAGTGATTTGCTCACCATTTCTCCAGACTTGCTGGCAAAGCTCGCTGGTTCGCACGATCCGGTGGAACTCAAACTCGATGCGGTCGCCGCAAAGACTGCGAAAATCGAAAAAATCCAACTCGATGAAAAAGCCTTCCGCTTCCTTCTCAATGAAGACGCAATGGCGACGGAAAAGACTGCGGAGGGCATCCGTAAGTTTGCAGC
>CANJPY010000076.1 GCA_947476255.1 Chthoniobacteraceae bacterium
ACACTGACCAGCCCCCGACGAACTTCGCGCAAGCCCCTTCCGGGGCCGGCTGCGCTCAGCTCGCTGTGCTCGCTATCGCTCCGCCGCCCCCGGAAGGGGCAGCCAGTTCGCAAAGAACCCAATTACAGAACAAACTTTACACCGGCTTTCCATTCAGAGAGACTTTGCATCTCATTCCTTACAGTCAAACTTGAAGAACGACTCCAATCTTTAGAATTATGACAACAATCGTCCCCCCTGAAAAACAGACTTTTCGCAACGGCGGATGGGGCCTCGTAGCGAGGCTGCCGAAAACTTTGAGGAATGGCATACACGCAGGGCTCGTCCTTCTCTGTGTAGGCGGAGAGACCGGCGTATTTGCGGCGGTAGCGCCCGCCAACGCTTCTGTGGCTGTTTCGCCCAAACGGTCGGGGCAAAATCTTTCGCTGGCGCTGCCGCCGGGGTGCACCTCGTGTCTGGTGGAGATGCGGGCCAAGGGATCCTCTAAGTGGAGCAAGTGGACGGTAGTGTCTGCCGATGGTAAGCCGCGTTTGGCGAGCCTCGCGATTCCAAAGGCGAATTTGAATGCGGAATGGCGGGCGACGGCGACGGTGAACAAGGATAAGGCGGCTGCATTTGCCAAGAACAGCAAGTTTCCAGCATCCTTTTACCAGGGGAACCGCGGTTTTGGAAAATCGCCTGCGGTGGGTTACTTGGTGAATTCTTCGACGGCGACGGACGGGATCAGGGTCATGTCTTCGGTGGTAGCAAATGTCGCAAGTACCACCGTTACGGCGGATGCCAGAACCGGTTCCACCACTGCACAGCAGCAGACCGTGGAGGCGGATATTTGGAAAACGGACGGAAGTGTGGTGTATTTCTTCAACCAACTGCGCGGGTTGCAGGTTCTGGACATCAGCGAGCCGTCCAGCCCCAAGCTGAACGCCCTGCTTCGGATGCCTTCTGTGGGACAGGACATGTACCTGCTTCCAGAAACGGAGGGAAGCAGCGAGCGGTTGCTCGTGCTTCTGGTCCGGGATGCCAGCTACACGGGTACGGAAGTGGTGGTGGTGGGGGTGGATGGCCGCGTGGCGCGCGAGATTTCCCGCACCAAATTGCAGGGATCGCTTTCTGACAGCCGCATGGTGGGACGCCGGTTGTATGCGGTGACCACAGACTGGAGCGCCTTCTATACCGCGAATGGCACGAGCGCCAGTACGGTCCTGTCCGAGGTGCTGGTTTCCGAAAAAGGCGAGCAGACTGCGGGCTCGAAGTTCCCGCTCGCAGAGCAGTCTTATTCGGCGGTCATCTGCGCTGGCAACGGCTGGCTGGCGGTTTCCACCAGCAACTGGCAGGACTGGAATCGTTCGCGGCTTTCCCTCTTCAGTCTCGAAGAGGGCGGCGCCAGCCTGCTGACCCCCAAGCCGATCACGTTGGCGGGCAGCGTCAACGACAAGTTCAAGGTCTCCTTTGACGGGGATGCATTGACGGCCGTCTCCCTCCGGTACGACACGACCCAGGGGTGGACTCCGATCAGTAATTTGGAGAACTTCGATGTGTCCGGCAAACTTCTCGGCAGTCTGGAAATCATCAAGGGCGAGCAGTTGTTTGCCACGCGTTTTACCGGAGACAAACTGTATGCCGTGACCTTCCGGCGCACGGATCCGCTCTGGATTATCGACTTGTCGGACAAGGCGGCGCCCAAGATCAGCGGGCACGTGGAGGTGCCAGGGTATTCGACTTACATGGAACCGCTGGGGGATGCCGGCGAGTTTTTGTTCACGATCGGACTGGATTCGGGGAAGGTGGCGGCCTCGCTTTTTGACGTCTCGGATGTGACGGCGCCGGTGCTCAAGAGTCGCGTGTTTGTGGACGAAAGCCAGTGGGGATACAGCGAGGCGGTGTATGATGAGAAGGCGTTAAAGGTGCTTTCCGAAGACGGGTTGGCGCTCATTCCCTTCTCGGCCAGTCGCTGGAGCGGTGCGGGGTCGAGTACCGGGCCGACTTCGTTTTTGCGACTGGTGGACATCAGTCTGGTCAACGGGGGCACGCTGACCCTGCGCGGGCATCTGGCGCATGCGTTCGAGCCCCGGCGCGCGACGCTGGTGAATGGGATTTTGACGTCGATTTCGCAGAAGGAACTCATTACCGCGAATGTGGACGACCGCGATCATCCTGCGGTGCTGGCGGAAGTGGCGCTTGCCTGGCCCGTGAATCAGGTCCTTCAGACGGGCGACTTTCTGTTGCAAATCAGTGATGGCTCCAGCGCGTTGTGGTCCGGGGACAAGGCGGCGGTGCGTATTTCCAAAGCCACGTCTGAGAACTCGGTGCTGGCAGACATCGAGCTGGGCGAGGGAACCGTTCAGGATGCGGTGATCCGCAATTCCAAGCTTTATGTGCTCCGTAAGAATTGGAATGCCACGCTGACGTGGATGCCGATGGTGCGTTTTATAGGGGCGGGATCTGCTTCGAAAGGGACAGCGGCCACAAACGCGGAGCTCGCCCTGGACATTTATGACGCCTCGGCGCTCCCCAAATTGCCGCGGCTTGGGAGTGTTTCCATGACGCTGGCCAGCACCCAGACGAACTACGAGATTAGCAAACTCCTGTGGTTGAGTGATACGCTTCCGGTGGTGATTACCCAGCAAAAGCCTGCGCCCTACTACTGGTGGGGTGGGGGTGTTGTTTACGACATGGCTATGCCCAGAGTTGCGATGGCGGCTGCGGCTGCGCCCGTGGCGACTGACGTATTGCCGACGACTTCTCTTGTAAAGGTGAGCCCTGCGATCTATCCCACCACGCGAGTGATACCCGGAGAGCCCGCAGTGGCGCGGCCTGTGGATGTCAGCAAACCTGCGGCACCGGTGGCGTTGCCTTCGTACAAACTCGCCGGCACGACTGACACGCTCCTTTCAGCCGTCGGCGCAGGCGACGGTTTGCTTGTGGTGGGGTTTGGACAGAATCCTTCGCCTTGGAGCAGCGCTAAATGGAAGGGGACGGCGCCGCAGAGTTTCGACCACATTTTGGCGGTTGTTGACTTTGCAAAGCCAAGGACACCCGTTCGAAAACCGTCCGTGGCGCTTCCCGGCCGGGCGTTTGCGCTGGGCGAAATTTCGAGGGCTGGTTTCCTGGCCTTTAGCGAAGGTGTGTCCGAGGCGTCGGGAGCACCGGTGCGCGAAGTACAGGTGAGCTTGGTGGACGACACCCAAGCGTCTCTGTTCGCGACGAAGTCTGTGGCCTCGAATGCAGTGTTTGCCGCCGAGGGGCGCACGCTTTTTGTTGCTGAGGACAACAAGCTGCGGCGCTTCGTTTTGGATGACTCCGGCTCTGTGTTGCAGGCGGGCGCCACTGCCACCACGGCTTGGACGCCGTCGGAACTTCAGGTGCGTGGGCTTTCTGTGTTTGCTTCAAACGGGCAAAATCTCCTGAGAGTGACGTGGCCGGGCTTGGATCCTGTGCAGCAGGGTTGGACGTTGCGGCAGTGGGTTCCTCTTTCGAAGGTGGTGCTCGGCTTGAACCGGAATGTGTACGTGCCTGAAGGGGATTATGGAGTGGACGTTTTGGCGCCCCAATAGCGGGCTTCGATAAGACAGAAAAAAAGGCCCGTCGCCTCCTCGGCAACGGGCCTTTTTTGATGATGCTTTTGCCGCTCCCTCGAGCGTCAGCTCGCGATGGTATTCATCTCCACAGGGTCCACTCGAACCCCCTGCGCTTCCAACCACGCGACTGCTTTGGTGATGTCTTCACTCTCGCCTTCCATGGAAAGCGAGACGATCCCGACTTCATCCGTGATGCTCGCCTGCCTGATATTGGTGACGACAGGAAAGGCTCTGCACAACTCCCAGAGCAGGGGACGTGTGATGAGTTGCGGCGGAAAATTCAACCAAAAGCGAGTGTGTTGAGTAGCCATGCGATCGAGAATAGCCGAGGACTAACCTCCTGCAATAGCAGGCACGATGGAGATTTCGTCAGTTTCTTTGACGGGCGTCGCGCCCTCTTCCAAGAAGCGAATGTCCTCGTCGTTGACAAAGACATTCACAAAGCGGCGCACCTGCCCCTGGTCGTCGCAGATGCGCTCCTTGAGACCGGGGAAGGCCTGGTCAAGGGATTGAAGGACTTCGCTGATGGTTGCACCTGCAGCCTGGACCACTTCGAGGTCACCAGTGAGTTTGCGCAGGGGAGTTGGGATTCGGACGGATGGCATATAGAAGGAAAAAACGGAGAAATGTTGATTTTGGTTTAGAGGGCAGCTGCCGCAGCGTCTGGAGCGTAGATTTTTTCTTCAAACTCGCGGATGTTCGGAGCGATGATACGGGGCGCGCCTACCTTGCCCACAATGGCCTCCTGTGTTTTGAGGCCGTGTCCCGTGATGCATAACACCGCACTGTCGTTCGCTCCGATATGCCCCGAGGCAATCAGCTTTTTCGCCCCGGCGACAGTGACGCCACCCGCGGTTTCAGCGAAGATTCCCGCATATTCAGCGAGTAAACGAATGCCTTCCACGACTTCCTCGTCAGAGACATCCTCCGCCGAGCCCCCTGTCTGTTTCATCGAGTGAATCGCGTAGTAGCCATCCGCGGGAGTCCCAATGGCGAGAGATTTGACGATGGTTTCGGGTTTTGGAACCGGTTTGACGATATCCGTGCCGCGTTTGATGGCGTGGGAGATCGGTGCGCACCCCGTGGCCTGGGTTCCGTGGACAGAAAACTTGGTGTCTTCGACGAGGCCGAGTTGGATGAACTCCTTGTAGGATTTGTGAATCTTGGTCAAAAGCGACCCCGAGGCCATGGGAATGACCGTATGCTGGGGAATACGCCAGCCGAGCTGTTCGCAAATTTCAAACCCCATGGTCTTGGACCCCTCTGCATAATAGGGGCGCAGGTTGACGTTTACAAATCCCCAGCCGTATTTGCCCGCAATTTCCGAGCATAGACGGTTGACCTGGTCGTAGGCCCCGTTAATGCCGATGACCTGTGTGCCGTAGACAAGGGAGCCTAGGATCTTGCCCTGTTCGAGATCTGCAGGAATAAGGACGTAGCTTTTGAGGCCCGCGGCGGCAGCGTTTGCAGCGACGGAGTTGGCGAGGTTCCCAGTGGAGGCACACGCGACAACTTCGAAGCCCAGTTCACGCGCACGGCTTAGCGCCACCGAGACCACGCGATCTTTGAAGGAAAGGGTCGGATAGTTGACTGTGTCGTTTTTAATCCACAGTTCGCGGATGCCCAGAACCTTGGCAAGCCGGTCCGCCTTCACCAGCGGCGTAAAGCCAACTTGAGCTCCCACAGTGGGTTCACCGTCAATGGGCAGGAGTTCCCGGTACCTCCACATGGAGTGCGGCCGGGATTCGATGGTTTTCTTGGTAAGGCTCCGGCCTATTGCCGCATAATCGTAGGCGGCTTCAAGAGGGCCGAAGTCAAAGTCACACACGTGGATCGCCTGTTTAGGGTAAAGGCGTCCGCACTCGCGGCATTTTAGATTGCTGAAGAAGGGTGTTGGTTCCATGGCTCAAAAACCTTTCTTCAAGAGCGAGACACCCGATGAAGCACCCATCTGGCAGGGAAACCAGAACAGTCCTTCATCTTTTCCCTGTTTTGATACAGAGCTGGATTTGGCACCTGGTCCCCGAAACTTTGCTTCTTTAAAAGCAAAGCATCCAGGCGGTTGCCGTGGCGTCTTAGGGCCAGTCCCTCAGCCACTCTTGATGAAAGTCCCTACACCCTAGGTCAGGCATGCCCGGTGAGTCAACCGGGAAACGTTTGGCGCCATCAAATCCTGCCGCGGCAAGGAAGCCACGACGTATTTGCGCAGGCAAATGCATTTTTTGCCCATGCATTTCCAAAAGTGTGCAATATGGCCGCTCGCTTGGAAAACGCTCCTTTGAACGGAATGAACTCTCTCCGCAGGGACCGGGCGCCTTGTTTATGTCAGACCTCCCTTTCACAAGTTGCCTCGCCGCCTTTGTCGCCGCCTTTTTGGCGGGGGCCGTAAATTCCGTGGCCGGAGGAGGGACGTTGATTTCCTTTCCTGTCTTGCTCGCCCTTGGGCTCCCTCCCGTGGTCGCCAATGTCACGAACACGATGGGCATTTGGCCAGGCGCATTCGGTAGCATTTGGGGGTTTCGGAAGGAAATTGCGCGTCTTGAGCGGCGCGTGTATTGGCTGCTTCTGCCGGCGCTTATTGGGGGCTTTGGAGGCGCTTTTCTACTACGGGCCACATCGTCCGCGGCCTTCGAAAAAGTGGCACCATGGCTGGTGCTTTTCGCGACCCTTCTTTTTATGATCCAGGCTTCTCGCCAGTCCCGCGTGGAGTCTTCAGCGCTTCTCCAGCGTGCGGGCTTGGGGTGGTTTTTGAGCGCGCTGTTTGCACAGCTCTGTGTGGCAGTTTACGGGGGATATTTTGGTGCTGGAATAAGCATCATGTCCCTCTCTGTGCTGGGACTCTTGGGCATGACTGACATGCTTGAAATGAGCGCAACCACAAGTCTTCTCTCCTTTGCCATCAATGGCATCGCAGGTGTCCTCTTTGCTGCCTCCGGACTGGTGCACTGGCCGATTGCAATCGTCATGGCCCTGGGGGCGTTGGCTGGTGGTTATGGGGCCACTGGGGTTGCGCGTAAAATCGGTAAAGTCGCGGTGCGGCGGTTTGTCATTGGTGTGGGCATCAGCATTAGCGCGGTGATGTTTGTGCGGTTGTTGCGTTGAACAGAGGCGACGCTTGGCATGCTTTTTAAGAGACGACTCGTGGAAGCCTTGGCATCGGTGAAGGCAACTGTTCAGGCTCATTTCACGAAAGTTTAGAGGCGAGTGTCAGGAAACGATTTATCTGACGTTCTTGGGCTCCACTTCCTTGATGTAAGCACGCGAGAAGCAGCGTGAAACCGATAATAGAGTAGGGGGCGCTGCAGTTGTGTGGCGGCTCTGGCAGGAGGGTTTCAGGGGAGCAACACACGTTATTCAAACGTTGTGATAAAAAAGGGAGGATGCCATGAGGGGATGGATTTTCGTTAAGTTCGTAACGAGATTACTGGGAGTCATTTTATGGGCTTGGTGTGGCGCAGGGGGGGCTCGCGCAGCGGTTCCTCCCGGTGCCTATGCAACGGTTCCTCCCAGTGCCTATGCAACGGTTCCTGACTGGTGGCAGCGTCGCCAGGTTGCCGTGGACGGGGCGCAACCCGACGACTTTGGGCTGCTCAATCTCGGCCAGCTCAAACAAATGGCGTTGGCGGCCTTTGTCGAATTGGAAGACATTTTACCTCACGGCCCGGGGACCGCGTTAACAGAACTTCTGGATCAGTGGACACAAGTCAACGAGAATGGCGTGAGGATTCCGCGTTTCACCTCGGAGGCGGATGATTTTGCGATTGTGAATCTTGGGCAACTGAAACAGACCGTGCGTTTGTTTTACGACCGCCTTGCCCAGGAAGGCCTCGCGAGGGCGCGCCCTTGGGGCTGGGTCGCGCAGGATGATTTCGCTGTGGTGAATGTCGGGCAGGCCAAGGCCGTTTTTGCGTTTGAAACCAATCTTAGTACGGATGCGAATTTAAACAATCTGCCAGACCTGTGGGAATTGAGTATGTTTGGGTATCTCGGGGTCGACCCCGATGCTGATGCCGATGGAGACGGAATTTCAAACCGACAGGAGTTTCTTGAACGGACCGATCCCGCAGACTATTTCAACGGTCGTGTGCCGAGTCTGATGCTCATTTCCGGAAGTTATCAGGAGGGCTTGTCGGAGTCGGTTTTGAGGGATTTTTTAGCGCTTCGAGTCACGGATGCGCTCGGGGTGCCCTTGGTGAATGCGCCTGTTTTGTTTGAGTTGATCAAAGGGCAGAGTGGCGAGCTCTCGGATCCGAGCTCGTCGTGGGCAGGGGGAGGACGACTCTTGGTAACCTTCACCAACCCGGAGGGGCTTGCGCAGGTGCGATTTCAGCTCCCAAGCGAAGATGATTTTTGGTGTCTGGTGAAAGCAACGGCGGGAGGGGCAGGTGCTGTTTTTTTTCAGTCCAAGACCCTCCCAAAAAGTGCGAGTGGAAGTGAAGCCGCGGTATTGAGGACGCACCTGCCCGAGTTGTCTTTGGACGGAGGCGCGTATCTGGAGAAGGTGGAAGTGCGTTTGACGTGTGGCACGCCGGGGGCGGTGGTTCATTATACGTTGAACGGGGAGGACCCCACGGAGATGGATCCAAGCGTTTCATCAGATGGATTTGTAGAGGTTGCAGAACCTCTCGTGCTCAAAGCGCGGGCATTTTTGAAAGGCAGCAATCCCAGCGGGATAAAAAGCGCTGCATTTCGAATTGGCCCTTCTTTGTGGAGTAGCAACGCTCATAGCTTGGCTCTTGATGAGGGGCGGACTTTGTGGGCTTGGGGAGCCAATGAGCATGGACAATTGGGGCTTGGGCACCGAATGGATCAAAGTGCGCCTGTGCCCTTACAGCGCTTGGGAGATGTATTGTCCGCGGCGGCTGGAAAAATGCATGGTCTTGCCGTTTTGTGGGATGGAAAGGTGTTGTCCTGGGGCGCGAACTCTGCCGGGCAGCTCGGGCGGGAGGGGGTGGAGGAGAGTCCTTATCCGTTCCCAGTCGCCGGGGTGCCCTCTGCGCGTGCGGTGGCTGCGGGCGGGAGTCACAGCGTCACCCTTTGCTCCGATGGCTCCGTGTGGAGTTGGGGAAGTAACGCGAGCGGGCAAATGGGCAATGGGAGCACGGCCGCGGCACAGCATGCGGTGCGGGTTCCGGGAGTGAGGCAGGTGCGCGCCATTGCAGCGGGAGAAGCTTTCACGATTGCTCTTTGCGCCGATGGGACGGTGTGGGCGTGGGGCGAGGGGCGGTATGGCCAGCTTGGAAATGGGGCGCTCGAGGACGTTTTGGTGCCGCAGCGTGTGCAATTGCTCAGTGATTGTATTGCAGTCTCAGCAGGCTCTGGGCATGCCTTGGCTCTTCGTAGTGACGGTTCGGTATGGGCTTGGGGAAACAATGCAAACGGTCAACTCGGTACTGGAGACACCATCGCTAGAAGCATTCCTGTACGGGTGGGGGGACTTTCGGAGAAGGTGCGCTCGATAGAAGCTGGCCCATCCTCTTCGACTGCCCTGTTGTCTGGAAACACCGTGATGTATTGGGGGCGCGCTGACCTTCGCAAAGCTGGAGGTGGCGGGGGAGACGTGAAATCACCGGAACCGCTCACTCGCGCAACCACAGAGCGCGTCACTGGTGGCGATGGGGCGCTGGCTCTTTATGGGCGCGAATTAAGCAACGTTGGCAGACGCGATGCCGGTTCGATTCCTGGAGGCCTGGGGCCGAAGACCGCAGGAGATGCCTCCAAGACGGATGCCGATCCTCCCTCAAGTTTTGAATTGAAAATGCTGATGGTCTCGGAGTGGAAAGCAGAGCCTGAGGTTTACAGCATCCTAGCCTCGATGAGTTACCTCACGGAAGAAGATGGTGTCTATGATTTCTGGCACTGGTTTGAGTCGATACTGGTGATTTTTTACCTGGGTTTTTCGGATGACTCGGCGATTAACGATTCTGTTCACTATAAGTATTTGGAACTTCTCGATAGGCCGTTCGAGGGCACCTATCAAGGACCTCCCGCGACAAGTTTGGAGGAGCTCAAGGCCCGGGAAAATGTTTGGGTGTCTGGCGATGTGGAGGTGCAGGTTGAAGTCTCCGACGCTGATCCAGCCAAAGGGAAGCGATTCTTCTCTTTTAAATCCGATTACAAACACCACGCTTTTCTTTTCAGTAAAGAGGATTCTTTAGGACCAAAGGAGCATGTTGTAGATGTCGATTTTGGCTGCACGGTGAGGCTAAAGTGCCCTTCGATCTCTTCGAAAGTCATCCATGGTTATAAAGGTGAGGAGAGAGTTTGTGTCCGCTTGAGTTCTGTGTTTTCGGGCACGATTGGAAAGCAAATCGACGAAACATATTTGCTCTTCAAACAGAAAAGCGGCGAGTCCACATGCGAACTTGTCGGCCCTCCGATGAATGCGAATTTATATTTCAACACTTCCGAAATGTGGGAGTATGTTTTGTGTCCAGTTGTATTGCTGCAGCGTAATTATCCTACCAGTCAGGGTACGACAGATTTGGGCCCCTCCGAGTTGCGGACGATTTTGCACAATGATAAAGGCACCTCCACGGCTTGGATACGGGGGGACGCAGAAATGGCAGATTTGGAGATAAAAATTGGGGATGGAAGTATTCGCGGGTTGACTGTGGATTGGGCCATGGATGTGCGTTCGGAAAGGCCTGAAAGAGGAACACTGGATAACCTGCACCTCCCCCTCGGAGGGGCGGCCAAAACGTTATCGCTCTCTTCAGACAAGGCTTGGAAAATCTCCGAGGGCTTGACTGGGATCGACACGTTTGTCGGTGGCGTGTGTAACGTGAGTTACGCAATCAAAAGCCAAACGGGTGAAACGCTCTGTCCGGCGAGGGATTTTCGGTTTCGGATTCGAGGGAAAAATCCCACGGATGAATCGGTGATTGGCCACATTCTCAATCATCCAAGTTATAGCCGGTTTGCGTGGGCCATGGTGCAGCATGAGAGCCGGCAAGGGGCGAGGGGCATCTACAGGGTGTACAACCAGTTTAATTCGGGCGGGCCGACCAAAGAACTGCCCAATTTTAGTGGAAACGCACCCAAAGAAGACGGATGGGGCATAGCACAGTTGGACAAGCCGCTTGGAAAGCCCGCTGCCAGCGGGGAGGTGTACTCGTGGAGGAAAAACCTCGATAAATTCCAGAAGGAACTCGAACAAAAACAAAAAACAGCGGAGCTTTATGTCCAAGCGCTCAGATCAGTCTATATGCCTCAGGGGGTTTGGGAAGAGTTGCCAGAGCCTTTTTTGAGGAAGGGGACAATCACCACCATGAGCAGTTTGGAAGCCGCCGTCATTCAGCTCTACAACGGCGCCGCCTGGCTGGTCGAGATCAAGAACGGAAAAATTATTTATGATGGTCCCTATACATCTATCGAGCATGGTGGATCGCGATACATCTCTTGTTGGAGGTTTAATCCCCAAAATCCGGCGGGAGCCAGATGGGAGTTTAAACCGAATAAAAACAATTACCTGTACAAGGTTGTCAGGGACGAATGGGAAGGGAATTTATGGTACCAAGAATGACGAGGGTGGTGCAGTCCGTTGTGGTCGCGTTAGCTTTTGGCTCGGTCGCGCAAGCCAGTGTGGACCCAGTGAAAGATTATCTGGAGAGGTTCTCCCCTCTGGGTGGAGGACCGCGGTTTTTCTCAGACGACACCCTGCTCCGGCTTGACATTGATTTGGATGGGGATGGCCAAAAGGAAGTGCTCCTGAGTATTGCTAGGAATCGCAACGGCAAGCAGGGAAATGGTTGGGCGGTCTACAAGAGGGAGAAAAATATTTTCAACTATGTGGGGGGCATCACTTTTAGTGAGAGCAAGATTTTTGTCGGGGCCCTCGAGGAGGTTCACAGCCATGGGTTGGTCTCCTTTTGGTCTTCGGGCGGAGGCGAAGGGTCGCTCTTGGCTTACACGATTGAAAACGGCACGGTCACGGAAACAAAAATCGGCGAATTGGAGCGGGACGAAAATTCGGAGCGCATGCGTGGACAGGCCGTTTTTGACAAGTATTTCGGCGAAAAACAGGTGGCCATTCACTACCAGGCCCAAGAAATCAAGGCCTCGGAATTTGGTCCAAAATACAATCTCTGGGTGGCGCCCCTGACTTTCTCTGACTACCTCTCGGCTCCCCCCTCAGAGCAGGAAGCCATTGAGTCGCGCTCAAAACAAATCAAGGATGTGGACAGAACGAACGGCCAAGCAACACCCTCGGCTGGGCCGGAGAACTCCGGTGGATCCTCTTCCACAGTTTCTGCGGAAAATACGCTCGGGGCGAAGCCGCCGTTTAGTGTGGGCAGAAACATTTTGATCAGCATTTTATTAGTCGGGGTGCTGTGTGGGGCTCATTTCGCGATGCGGGCGCGAAAGATGCAGGATGGAAAGTAATAAAAGGGGCTTTCGAAACGCAGCGCTACCACAGGCACACTCCAAGGCTCTGCCTCTTTGGGGCGCTGCGCTGCGCTCTTTCAGAAGTCTGATATCCCTTCTTTTAAGCTTATGGATGATTAAAGACCGCAGCAGCCACAGAACGGAGAGGACCATCTCGGTGAAGATTCTCAAAGTATTTGGTGTGTCAAAGCGGATCTGTGACTCTGCGGCTTCGATAGATAAGAACCAGTTTTTTCAAAGATTTGGGATGACAACTGCCTGAGCAGGGTTTGCGGAGACAACGGTCCAGATGTCCGGACGCGAGCTTTAGTCGGCGCCGGTGGATTTCTTTCCGCAAGTCGGTATGCGCCAGTGCACGAGGTTCTTTGCGCGATGTGGCGCGGGTTCTGCGCTTAAAATTATCTTCTGTCGTCTTGATCAAGAAGGGCGGAATCTAAACCTTTGCGTTGGTTTCCATGAGGTGAAGTCGAGTTTGCGTGCAAGTCACTAAAAGAGCAGAATGCGGGCAATGGCCTCCTCAAACACTCCCCCCTTTGCACTCGATAAACCGGCGTGCCGGTTTGTCCGCGTGATTCTGGATGATTCGGGGGGACGGATTTTTGATTACGCCGTTCCTGAGAGCGTCAGTGTGGCGCCCGGATGCCGGGTGCGGGTGCCAGTGCGGATGCGGACGCTTCTTGGCACCGTGCTGGAAGTTGCCGAGAGCTCAGAGGCCACTGGGGTGAGGTTTGTGTCGGAGGTGTTGAAGAGTGATGCTGGAATGAATCCGGTGCTGCTGCGTCTGGCATCGTGGATGGCGGAGTATTATTGCTGTCCTTTGGAGGCGGCGCTGCGGGCCGTCCTGCCTCAGGTGATTCGGAAGTCTGAAATGACTCACCAGCAGCGCCAAATGGTGAGGCTCCTGCGGATGCCCGAGGCCGCGATTTTGGAGGGGTTGGAAAAGCGCGCGCCCCTGCAGTTCTCGGCGTTGCGGACCCTGGAGGCACAAAATGGGGCGATGGCGGTGACGGAGCTTTCCAAGCGTGCCGACGCTTCTCACGCTGTCGTGAGAGCCTTGGAGAAGAAAGGCTGGGTGGCGGTGGAGGCGGAGCGCGTTGAGCGTGACCCCTCCAGGCATGAACAGTTTGTGGAGGCGCCCCCGCTGGTGTTAAACGGCGAACAAGAGGTCGTCTTCGCGAGGGTTTGCGCGGCGCTGGAGCCCCGGGCCGAGGGAACCCCCGCGCCCAAACCGTTTTTGCTGCATGGAGTCACCGGAAGTGGCAAGACAGAGATTTATTTGCAGGCGATTCAAAAGGTGCTGGAGCAAGGGCGTTCCTCCATCATGCTTGTGCCGGAGATTTCGTTAACCCCTCAGACGGTGGAACGCTTCAAGAGCCGTTTTGCGTCGACCCAGTTTGAAGTCGCGGTGCTCCACAGTCATTTGTCCGAAGGGGAACGCCACGACGAATGGCACCGTATTCGCAGTGGCCGTGCCAAGATAGTGATTGGCGCTCGAAGCGCGGTGTTCGCGCCGGTTGAAAATCTTGGCCTCATCGTCGTGGATGAAGAGCACGAACCGTCCTACAAGCAGGAGGAGTCTCCGCGATACCATGGCAGAGATCTTGCCGTACTTAGAGCATCCTTGGAGCGCTGTGCGGTGTTACTAGGTTCTGCGACGCCGTCGCTTGAGAGTTATCACAATGTGAAACTGGGCAAGTATGAACTGCTCAGCATTCTTGCGCGTGTGGATGACAAGAAAATGCCCTTCATCCGCATCGTGGACATGCGGCTGGAAGCCAAAAAGCAAAACTCTGTTATTTCCTCCAAATTGTTGAGCGCCATTGAGCAGCGTATCGCGCGCAAGGAACAGAGCATTCTTTTCTTAAACAGACGCGGATTCTCCACCTCGCTGCTCTGTGAGAAATGTGGCTATGTCTGCCAATGTCCGAACTGTTCCGTCTCGCTGACTTTTCACCGGAGCGCGAATCGCATTGTGTGTCATATTTGCGGCCACCTTGCGCTCGCGCCCGGCAAGTGCCCTGAATGCAAGGATCCCGGAATTCGGCAGCAGGGAACGGGGACGGAGCGCGTGGAGGATGTCGTGCAAAAGATTTTTCCAAAGGCCGTGGTGCGTCGCTTGGATGCGGATGTGATGCAGCGCAAAGAGGCCTTTCGGGAAACATTGTCCGCGTTTCGGACGGGCAAAATTGACGTCCTTGTCGGGACTCAAATGATTGCCAAAGGCCTGCACTTTCCAAACGTAACGCTGGTGGGGATTATTAACGCGGACCTGGGATTGCACCTGCCTGATTACAGGGCAGGGGAGCGAACGTTCCAGTTGCTCACGCAGGTGGCGGGCAGGGCTGGGAGAGGGGACATTGAAGGAGAAGTGTTTGTGCAGAGCTATACGCCCTTTAGTCCTGCGATCCAATTTTCAAGACACCATGATTTTGAAGGTTTTTGGGATCAGGAAATTGAATTCAGGCAGCAATGGGATTACCCGCCTTTCACCCACTTGGTGCTTGTTTCCGTCCGGTCCGAGCATCAAGCGCGCGCTGAATTTTCTGCTCAAACGCTGGCTCGCCGCCTTGCCGAAGGGTTGCCAGAGGGGGTCATTTTGGGCGATCCCTCGCCCGCTCCCCTCGAAAAGTCCCACGGTCAGTTCCGCTACCACATGACTTTGCGCACCAAGGCAATTGTGCGTCTGAGCCGCCACGTGAAGGCTGTACTGGAAAAGCTGCCTTTTCCGCAGGATGTCATCGTTACGGTAGACGTGGACGCCTACCAGTTGATGTAGCCAACTGGTGGATGGCCTGTAGTTCCGCTCAGAGCGCTGCACTCCTGCCCGCTACGCCCTCGCCTCACCCCGCCAAGAGGTCCTACCTGTGCGCCGCCTTCTGGACTTCGTAGGAGTTTTGCATCACCTCTAAAATCCTGTTGATGTTTAGGATGTTGTTTGTGATGTAGTCGAGGTTTCCATCCGGACCGATCAGGGCGATCGCAAACTTTCCTTTCAGCGCAAAAGCATCGCACACCTTTGCTCCGTCGGGCAGATTGATCACGGGGATGTTGGAGTAAATTTCATCCGTCCCCTGACTTTTAAAGGCGGCAGCCACCACTGTTTTTCGGATCGCAAGACGGTCGAACGACTTTTCCATCTCCTTGAGTTGCGTGCGGAAATCTCCGCGTTTTGGAGAGTCTGCCAGTAGCACAATCATGGGTTGGCCCAAGAAGCTTTTGAGCGTCCGTGCATGGCCGTCGACTGGTGGAAATGCAACCTGTGGAGCGGGGCGCACGACCCCCGCCGAAGTGAGCGTGCTGCTGACAATACAAAAGGCCAAAGCAAGGGTGGCGGTTCTCATGGGGCCCTCAGATTATACCTTCATGATGTCTGCTTCCTTCACGATGGAGGCATCGTCGATCTTTTTGACGAAGCCGTCTGTCATTTTTTGGATCTCTTTCTCGTAGCCTTCCACAGCGTCCTCCGCGAGTCCGCCTTCTTTTCCAGCTTTTTTGATTCCATCCATCCCGTCCCGGCGAGCAGAACGCACTCGGATTTTCGCCTCTTCGGACATTTGTTTGACCGCTTTCACCAAATCCCGCCGTCTGTCTTCAGTGAGGGGCGGAATGGGAAGACGGATGAGTTTGCCATCGGTGACCGGGTTGATGCCCAATTTGGACTCTTTGAGGGCTTTTTCGATGTCCTTGGTGGTGCTGGTATCGAAAGGTTGGATGACCACGAGTCTGGGTTCGGGCGTCGAGATCATTGCCAACTGCTTGAGTTTCATCGGCGACCCATAGGCTTCGACGTCGATGTTTTCAACCAGCGCGGGTGAAGCTTTGCCTGTGCGCACGGCTGCAAATTCATGGGTGAGATATTCGAAGGCCTTTTCCATGGCCGATTCTGTTTCGAGGAGGATTTCGTCTGGGTCCATAATTTGAAAAGATAGAAGGATTTTAAGCCGTTTATTCTGATGTCACAAGAGTGCCGACGGCCTGTCCGAGAATCGCGTTTCGGATGTTATTGGGGGTCATCAGGTCTAACACCACAATGGGAACCCTGTTGTCCATGCACAAGGTAAACGCGGTGGAATCCATGACCTGCAGGCGTTTTGCAAGCGCTTCAGAGTACGTGATTTTATCGTACCTTGTCGCGTTAGGGTCCTTCTTGGGATCGGCCGTGTAGATGCCGTCGACCTTGGTGGCTTTGAGAATCACCTCGGCGCCAATCTCGCTGGCGCGCAGGGCCGCTGTGGTGTCTGTGGAAAAGAAAGGATTCCCAGTTCCCGCCACAAAAATGACGACCCGCCCGAGTTCCATATGGCGCATGGCGCGCCTGCGGATGAAGGGTTCCGCCACGCTTTGGATAGGAATGGCAGTCTGTACGCGAGTGGCAACTCCGATGGCTTCCAGGGAGGACTGCAGCGCCATCCCGTTAATGACGGTTGCGAGCATGCCCATGTAGTCCGCGGTGGTGCGCTCCATCCCCCGGTGACTGGCTGTGAGCCCCCGCCAGATGTTCCCACCTCCGATGACAATCGCCACCTCCACTCCCATCGCGTGCACGTCCTTGATCTGTTGGGCGACTTGGGACACGATTTGGGGGGAGATGGACTCCATGCTGCCCGGTTCTTTGAGGGCTTCGCCGCTGATTTTCAAAACAACGCGCCGATAGTGGGGGGAGACTTTGGATGAAGATGTTTCGGCCATGGACAGGGATTGTGCACTGGAAAGGGTTGTCTTTGCCAAGGGGAAAACAACTTCCTCTAAAGGAAACCGCAGCGCGCGCCTTGCGCGCGGGGCAGTATTTTTGGCACACTCCATCTTTTATGGCCTCCAACCGCCTCCAGCAGATTCTCCAAGTCAAAAAACAGGAAGTTGCCCGTATCCTGCCGCGCGCTGATCATTTACGCGCCGCCGCTCTTCAACGGAATGATTTCCGGCCTTTTGCGAGCGCTCTGGACTGTGGCCCGGGGGGACTGGGCCTCATCGCGGAAGTCAAGAAGGCCAGTCCGTCTGCCGGCGTGATCGCTACCGATTTTGACCCCGTGCGCGTGGCTAAGGCTTATGAAGACGGAGGCGCCCACGCTATTTCCGTCCTCACCGACATGCAGTTTTTCCAAGGCGATCTCTCGTTCCTGCACCGGATTCGCTCCGAGGTTTCTCTCCCCTTGTTGCGGAAAGATTTCATCATTCATGAGGCCCAGATTGCCGAGGCCTGTGTGGCGGGCGCCGACGCCGTGCTCCTCATTGTCGCCGCCTTGGAACAGGATCGCCTCGAGGCGTTGTTTCTCGAAGCAGAATTGTTGCAACTGGACGTGCTGGTGGAAGTCCATAATGGGGAGGAACTCGAGAGAGCCTTGGAAATCGGGGCCAAGTTGATCGGAATCAACAACCGGAATCTCACGACCTTTGAGGTGGATCTGGCCACGACGGAAACCCTCAGTGAAGAGGTCCCCGAAAGTGTGCTTCTGGTGTGCGAGAGCGGATTAAAAACGCGGGCTGATACGCAGCGCGCTTTTAATGCGGGCTGCAATGCGATTCTTGTGGGGGAAAGCTTGATGCGTTCCGGAGACATTGCGGGGCAAATTGCAGAGCTTTTGACGCTCCAGTGAGCCGCCCCGCCCGCGCGTGGGGTGCGCGTGGGGAGACTCCCTTTTCCCGTGTAGCTTGCTGGGGGAGATCCCTCTTTCTTTCGGGCTCGCATCGCATGCCTGAGGCGAGTAAGCTCCGGGAAGTTCGAACTAGAAAATTCTTCATGATCGTCCTGGGATCGGGAACAAACGCCGCGACAGAAGCCAACCGCTATTTGCAGTTGGCCAGTGCCTCCGTGTACTCGTCCTTGGGGAAGCTCTCGGGTGGCACCCGGATTGCCAATCCTGCGGATGACGCCGGAGGACTGGCCGTTGGGATGAAGTTGGCGTCGGCTTTCAACCGGCTTGGAGCGGTGCAAAACAATCTGCTCAACGCGATCTCTTTCAAGCAGGTTCAGGAGAGTGCACTCAAGCATTTGGGCGATTTGTTGGGACGTATGAGCGAGCTGAAGACGTTTTCGCTGGATCCCACCAAAAGCGCATCGGATCTTTCGAACTATTCTCAAGAGTACTCGCTGTTGGCCGCAGAGATCCGGAAAATGGATCAAGGGACGTTTAACGGAATCAAACTCTTCTCGGACACCACCACCGCTCAGTCCCTGACCATAAGTTCCGATGGCGACGGGACCACGTCACTGGTTTCGGCCGTGCCAACCCTGAAGGCTTCCATTCTCACAGATGTAGCTTGTGAGAAGACGTATCAGGTGGTGAGCGGTACGATGGAATGGAGCGATGCAGAGGCGGAAGCCATTTCCAAAGGCGGCCATCTGGCGCAATTTAAAACTTCCACCGATTGGGACGAGGCCTTTTATCAATTGGGAAGCGCTCTCACGGCGGGACCTTTGTGGATTGGATTAAAGCAAGACGCCGGTTCTGCCATGGCTGGTGCTGGTTGGAAGTGGGTCAATGGAGAGACCTTGGCTTCTCAAACTGCGCCCGCAAACTGGGCCGGCGGCCAGCCTGATAACGGGGGGAGTCCCGAAGTCGCGTCGCCCGCCTCCGCGGATGCGCTTGTCTGGAATCAGCCTGCCGCTCAATGCGCCACTTTTGGCCATCTGGGAGATGAGTTGGCGAGTAATGCCGATGGCGTGGTTTCAGGCTATGTGATCCAGTACACCGATTCTACGGGCGCAACCAAGTATCAGGCGGTCCGAGGCTCTGCGTTGTCGTGGGACCAGGCGCGCCTCGCGGCGTACAGTCCTTCGGGAGGCGTTTTGCCCACAAACACTTCTCAGACCATCAGCAGCTATTCCACCATTAGCGGCAGTACTGCGTTGACCGTTTCCAGCACCAACGCTCTCAGTGTGGGGATGTCCCTAAGCGATGGCGGGGTCTTGGTTGCAAATGGTTCAACGATCGTTGCCATCAACAATGCCACCAAGGTTGTCACCATGAGCCAGCCGTCGACCGTCACGGGCTCGGTCAGCGGAGGAGTAGGACTTGTTGCGTCCATGCCTCAAAATCCTCATCTAGCGACGCTCAAAACTGCTGCCGAATATGCGGCGGCAAAATCCCAGTTGCAGACGCAAGGCGTGGGGACGAACGAGGTTTTGTGGCTGGGCGGGTATCAGTCTGTCTCGGGCACGGAGGCGGATCCCTCCGCAGACTGGCACTGGGTGGCCTCGCTGCAGGCGGGAGACTCTCTTGTGCACCCCGGAACGGATGCGTCCATGAGCTGGGATTCCAACGCTCATGCGCAACAACCTGACAACCTTTCCTCCAAGGCTGTCGGTGAAAATGTAGCCTACATGTCAGGAAGTTTGGGGCAATGGTCGGATGCGACGCAAAATCCGAATCAAGGTTCGACTACGGTTTCGGGCTACCTATTGCAGACCGATACGATTCGTTCTGTCACTCAGGCGAAGCTCGAGAGCGCTTTGGAGTGGGTCGCCACCGCGCGTGCGCAGTGTGGAGCGGATATTTCGACGCTTCAGTTTGAGATCGATCGCAGTCAAAATCAGCAGGTCAATTTGGAGGCCGCGCACAGCCGAATTGTAGACCTAGACGTGGCTGCAGAAGCCGGCAAACTTGGCCGCTCTCAGGTACTGGCGCAGGCCGCCAGCAACGCGCTGACACAGGCCAATTCCAGTTCCCAGATCATCCTTCGTTTGCTGGGGTAGGGTGAGATGGCAGGGAAGGCTGGAGCCCGATAAACTGCACTGCCGTTCCCAGCGGAACAGGGAAAGCCAGCGAGGGAAAAGCGCTGGCCTGAAGTCTGCGTTCAGCTGAGGTGCACTGAACTCAGCGAGAAATATCCGACTGGCCAAGAATGGTAAAACCATGCTGGTTGAGGACCGCAATGGCGCACTCGTTGTCTTCCACATGCAGAGCCAGCGCGGAACGACCGCGCGGGCGCGTCAGTAGCGCGTAGGAGCCGAAAATGTTGACGTCCGCGGCCAGCAATGCGGCAAGAAGACGTCCCAATTCCGTGGGCCCCTCGGGCAGTTCCACCACCACCAGGTCGCACACAGAGTGGGGGATTTCGTGTTCGGCGAAAATATCCTGCACAGATTCCGGGTCACTCACCACAATGCGCACAATCGCAGAGTCCGCTGAGGCTTGCACGCTCATGGCAACCACGTGAACGTTGTGGTTGTTAAGCCGGCTGACCACTTCCATTAACGCGCCGACCTTGTTTGGAAGAAAGACGGAAAATTGGGTTACCCGGGGCATTCCCGTTTTTTCGGCAGTCAAAGATTCTTCAAAAGACATAAAGTTAGTTTTGTCGCGAGGTGATCTCCTTAAAGATCGACCCTAGAGTTTCGGCGAGGGTGCTCACCCCCTCCCGGGACAGTATAGTCGCTCCAGGCCGATTTAACAACTGCGCAACCGTGTCGAGACGGCCTCGGATGCCAGATAAAAGGGGATCCGCCCGTAGTTTTTCGTTCAATGGGTCAAATCCTGCCCCGAGTAAACGATTCAGAACGGGTTGACGCAGCAGCAGCGCCGCGTCCTCGGTGTAGTTTTCTTGCAGGAGCGAGGACACAATTTCGGTCCCCCGCAGCCACGCCCCCAGTGTCACCAGATGCGCTAAACCGCCGTCATTGTGGTTGCGCAGCGCCGCGCAAAGGTCACTTTCTGTGGCCTCCAGTTCATGCCGCAGAAGCGTCCAGTCTCGTTTTTGGGCGGAATCTCCCAAGCTCCGACTCCGGTCCAGGAGTTCCGCCTGCACTCCGAGCGTTTTTGCCAGGGCGCTGATTTCCTTTCCCATATTTCTACACTGCTGGGTGTCTTCTGCCTGCGCCCCGAGATAGCCGTCTGCAAACAAACTGCCCATTAATAATGCAATTTGAGCCCGGTTGTTGGGCGCAACCGAAACTGTCGTGCGGTATTTGGAAGCCCAGTCGGGTTTCGCGTAGCGGCCCAGCGCGGCAATGAGTTCGCCTGAGGTGCGGGCACCTTCGCCTGAGGTGCGGGCACCCGCCGTTGTCTGCACGACGGCTTCTTCGGCAGCCCGCAGCAGAGGCGCAGGATGCGTTTGACACACAAGACACAAAACGAGGAGCCGGGTGAGGGTTCGCGGCTGCATAGATCGACACATTACTTTGTTCTCCAAAGCATGTCAGGCTCTTTTAGGGCGGGGGCGAAAATGGAATGCTGTTTGAGCGAAATGCTTTTTAGGAGTGTTGTTTTCCTTCTTCCCACCTCTTCTTCATGAAATGGAGCCCTCTCTGCCGGCTGCGGTAGACTCCAGCTTTGACTCAATCCTTCAGGAGACTTGGGGAGGTGCTCCGGTTTTTAGTTCCCCGTCTTTACCTCGATGACGTCGTGGGGAGCGCTTTCCCGCTGGCCCGCGGGGGTGACCCGAATGTAGCGCGCTTTTTGGCGAAGTTCCGGAAGCGTGCGCGCCCCGAGATACCCCATGCCACTCTGAATGCCGCCTGCCATCTGCAGAAGCACTTGATCCAGCTTCGGAGAAAGTTCTTTCAGCGCTTCTATGCCCTCCGCGGCCACCTTTCTGACCGCGTCCTTGGAAGCATGCCCGTAGCGTGCCGCGCTGCCCGCACTCATGGCCGCCAGAGACCCCATGCCCCTGTATTGTTTGTACAGTTTGCCGTTGATTTCCATGACGCTGCCCGGTGCCTCGGGACAGCCTGCCAGCAACCCGCCGCAAATCACGGCGTCCGCAAGCGTCAGCGCCTTCACCACATCCCCGCTCTTCGTAATGCCGCCGTCGGCAAGGATCGTCACCCCGCGTTTTGCCGCTGCGCGACTCGCCACGTACAACGCCGTCAATTGCGGAATGCCCACCCCCGCTACAATCCGCGTGGTACAGATCGATCCCGGCCCCTGGCCGACTTTAATCACGTTGGCTCCGCAATCAGCGAGGTAATCCACCCCGGCCCCACTCGTCACATTCCCCGCAATAATCGGCAAATCTTTAAACGCACTGCGGATCAACCTTACGGTGTCTCCCACTCCCTTGGAGTGTCCGTGTGCGGTGGAAACCGCCACCGCATCGACCCCGCGTTCCACGAGGCCGCCGACGTGCCCCAAAATCCGCTCGCGATCCAGTTCCCCCGCAGCCGTGCGTGGAGACGCAATGCTCGCACCGCACGACAACCGGAAGATGGAGTCCCTTGCCGGTTTCATCTGCGCATTGTGCTCCTGCCGAATGCGTTCAATGTCTGAAAGCGTAAACAGACCGCGCAGGCGGTCCGACTTGTCCACGACCAAAAGTTTGTGGGTGCCCACGTGTTCGGTGAAAAAACGGTCCGCGCTTTCAATCGGATCCGCGCCCAGATCCGCGTCACAGATGACGGGTGCGAGGGCGCGAGGGGTCATCACTTCGATGACCTTTTTGTCGGCGTGCCTTTGTCTCACCACCTGGCCGGGGAGGAGGCCCAGCAGGCGTCCTTCACGGTCCACCACGGGAAAGGTGCGGAAGGTGAATTCTTTTTCCTCCAGATAGGCCAGCAATTCTCCAATGCTCTGGTCGGGCGAAGCCTTGATAGGATCGCTGATGAGCCCGTGGACGTTGTTTTTAACCCGGCTTACTTCGGAGAGTTGGACCCGCTCCGGCATGTTGCAGTGAATCAGGCCCAAACCACCGCAACGAGCCAGCGCAATGGCCATTTCCGCTTCGGTCACGGTGTCCATGTCTGCAGAAACAACCGGGATGCGCAGATTCAGGGAGTCGGTCAGGCGCGTATCCAATTGGGCGTCACGGGGAAGCACTTCCGAATACAGCGTCGCGAGAGTGACGTCGTCGTAGGTCAGCGCGGTGTGGGTGTGGTCCGCAAAGAAGGGATCAGCCGTCTTGTAGAAGAGGCTGTCGAGAGACTGGGGCGTAGCGTCTGCCATGGCGTATCCTGCACGAAAGCCCCCTCCCGTGCAAAGCCGTAATCGCGGTTCTTCCTGTTTCTCTGGCCGCGGGAGAAAATCTGGAAAACGGGGCGGCTTGGAGGGCGCGAGGCCTGGGTCCGTTGACGCAAAAGCAAATGACACCGCAAAGAATACGGTGATGATGGAGGGTTTTGCCTGAGCACCATTGCGAAACTCTCCGGGGCGGGCCATAGTGTCCCTCTTACCCATGGCTGAATCCGTCCCGCCGCAGGCTGTCTTGAGCGCCTCAGAACTTCAAATCGCCTTTGGCGCCAAACCTCTCCTTAAATCCGGCACCATTGCCATTCTAGAAGGGGAGCGGATTGGCTTGGTGGGGCGTAATGGCTGTGGAAAGTCGACGTTTCTTAAAATAGCCGCCGGCGCCATTGCTCCAGACTCCGGCCAGGTGACCCTGCGCCGCGGGTTGCTCACCGGCTATCTTCCTCAGGATTTTGAACTCGAAGAGGACCTGAGCGTCCACGAAGCGGTTTTGCGCGGCGCTTCTGCGATTCAGGCGTTGATCGAGGAATACGAGTCGGCCTCGGCTGATTCTCCGAGGGCGGCTTTTTTGCTCGAACGTATCGAGCAACTGGAGGGCTGGACCTTGGATTCCCGTGCCAAATCCCTGCTCACGAATCTCAATGCCCCGGGTCCAGAGCGTATTATTGGAACCCTGAGCGGTGGAGAAAAACGCCGTGTGGCCCTTTGCCGGAGCCTGATTGCGCGGCCGGATCTGCTTATTCTCGACGAACCCACCAACCATCTCGATACCGATTCCATTCTCTGGCTGGAGGAGTTCCTGTCGCGTTATCAGGGAACCTGCATTTTCGTCACCCACGACCGTTATTTCCTGGATCGTGTGTGCAACAGGATCGTGGAAATTCATCTGGGAGGCTTCGTTTCTTATCCCGGCAACTATACGGACTACCTTATCGCCCAAGCCGAGCGCGAAGCGGTGTCGGAGCAGACCGAGCACAAGCGCCAAAAGTTTCTCAAAAGTGAACTCGAGTGGGTCCGTCGGGCGCCCGGGGCGCGTCGTACGAAGTCGCAGGACCGGGTGGACCGTTATTTTGAGGCGGCGGCACAGGGACCGCCTGAAAAAACGGGGGACGTCGATCTCATTCTTCCGCCTCCCAGGGAGTTGGGGAACCGGGTGATTTCGCTCAAAAATGTGGCGGCCGAGGCGAATGGCCGCACGCTCTTTTCGGGGCTGACGTGGGAGGTTCCCGCGGGAGCGCGTGTGGGAATTGTGGGGCGCAATGGATCGGGAAAAACCACACTGCTGCGGATTCTCACTGGAGAGCAGGCTCCGGCCGCGGGAACGGTCGAGAAGGGGGCGCGTTCGGAAATCAACCTTATTGACCAGCATCGGTTGCAAATCGACCACAACCGGACGGTCTGGGATGAAGTCGGGGAGGGGCGTGAAACGGTTAAGATGGGAGAGGAGACGGTGACGCTGCGCGGTTATTTGCGGCGGTTTCTTTTTCAAGAGGAACAGATGAACCAACTCACGGGCCTCTTGAGCGGGGGGGAGCGCAGTCGCGTGTTGCTGGCGAAGATTCTCAAGCGTGGGGGGAATGTGCTTCTTTTGGACGAGCCGACCAACGACCTGGATCTGGCCACCTTACGTGTTTTGGAGGAGGCGCTCGTGCGTTTTCAGGGAACGGTCATTGTGGTGAGCCACGACCGCTACTTTATGAACCGGGTTTGTACGCACGTTCTTGCTTTTGAGCAGGATGGTTCTCTTGGATATGATGTTGGAAACTACGACGAGTACCTCGCGAGGAAGGCGGGGCGCCAGACTAAAAACGCGACGTTATCCTTAACCAAAGCGGTGACGCCGCCGGTTGCTAAGACGCTCCGTGCCGTGAAGATGTCGTGGAAAGAGGAGCGGGAGTTGGAGGGGATAGAGGCGTGTATTCATGCTGCGGAGGCAGGGGTAAGTGCGGCGGAAATGCAGTTGAACGACCCTGGTTTTTACCGTGGGGGTGCTGCTGAGATTGCGGCATTTCAGGGGAAGCTTGAGGAGCAGCGACGGGAGGTGGTTAGGCTATATGCGCGCTGGGAAGAGTTGGAGCAAAAGAAAGCGGCCTCGCCCCCTGTATAGTTCTTCATGGGGGAGGGGGTGTTTCAGGTTTAGAGTCGGGGTGGAACGCCCAATTGTGGGTATTGGCTGGGAGAGTTACAGTTGCCTGCAGGGGAGGGGCGCTTGGTGACATGTTTCCTGGGTCATTTGCGTACGCATGAGGCGGGGAGTTTGAGGGGGGGAGAGCGGGTGCGTAGGCTTGGAATTTTCGCAGGGGGAATCGAGCGGGCGATGGTGGTGGAGGATTGGATAGGGTGGGGCATCGATTCTTTGGTGAAAACAGTCTTGAGGCCGCGTCGATTCTTTGCTTACATCAGAGACGGCTTTGACGGTTCGTCTAAACGTTTGCCAGTGTAGCTCAGGGGTAGAGCAACTGATTCGTAATCAGTAGGTCCCGGGTTCAATTCCCGGCACTGGCTCCAGTTTTAAGTGGCTCTTAAACTGGAGGTTGCGAGTGCAGCTTGGGGTAGTGGGCCGATGTGGCGAAAATTGTGTTTGGTAATTGCTTGGTAATTTTTCGGCCCAACTACGGGGCCGATGGCGGGCCGAATCCAAGCGATTTGAGGGGTGACAGGTCACTTTTTTGACGGACATGATATCCGGGAACTATTCCCGCCCCTAACCCCAGCATCACTTCAACACTTGGTATGAAGGAAGAACGCTACCCCTTTGTTACTCGCGGCCATTTGTCCGATTTGCCTCCGGTGGAGGTTCCTTGTCCGCCGAAAAGTACGCACTTTGCGGATCAACTCGAAAAAATACCGATTCCAAAAATAGCGGAAATTGCCAGTAGGTTGACGTCTGTTCTGTCACTCTCTGAATCGGTTAAGAGAGCTTATCTTCTTTTGGAAGCTGCCGCTGCGTTATTCGCCGAATTGAAGGAAGTCGAGCGCAGTCCGGGACGGAGTCTGAAAAAGTCCCAGTTCGACTTTGTTCTTAAAAAGACTCCAATCGAAAGTTTGGCTATCTGCGCAGCGGGGCTCGACCCTAGCCTTTCAGCTACCGAGGCTATCTTTAAAGCTTATTCGCTTTTCGATATAAGTGCTCATGCGCTAATGGGAATAGTCGATTCGAGGAGTTTCGAGGCTGGAATCATTCGTTTTGAATTTAACAAGTCGCAGCTTGAGCAGGGGCAATGGATACGCAACGAGGACACCCCCGTCCCAGAAAATTTTCGGTTAGATGCGGATGGAAAACCGATGAGTATAGACTTTGTGGAAGGGCTGAAGCGACTGTTTCCCCGCGAAAAACACAAGGACAGAAGGGAAGATTTATTTACAGCGTTTGTGAAGGACTACTATCAAATCCCTTCACTCCTTGAGGGGGCTCCTATGGCCGAGTTCAAAAAAGGGATACCCCACGATTTTTATCAGGTTGCCGAATATAATATGGAGGGTTGGCGAAAGTGGAAGCGCTCGATAACGAATGCACAGAACAGGGCGGCTGGAGTCCTGAAGAAGTCGGCAACCGTGCAAAAGAGCTAAAAAAAGCGCAAATTGTTGCATAGCGCTTTATTTGAGGACCTTAAGCACACCTCTGTGCTTTTGCTGTGTGATTTCGCGTCGAAATTGCATTTCGTCGAGGCTGGGGCCTCTAACCGGACATTTTAGCTGACATTCGTTCAAGAATGCCTGCTTCAACGCATAAAAAGCCGGTGTAAAGTTTGTTCTGTAATTGGGTTCTTTGCGAACTGGCTGCCCCTTCCGGGGGCGGCGGAGCGATAGCGAGCACAGCGAGCTGAGCGCAGCCGGCCCCGGAAGGGGCTTGCGCGAAGTTCGTCGGGGGCTGGTCAGTGT
>CANJPY010000077.1 GCA_947476255.1 Chthoniobacteraceae bacterium
AAACAGTTTGTCCATTCCTTCGCCGCCAGACAGGTTGTCGTTACCCGCATCCCCCACAAGCGAATCATCCCCCGCTCCAGCGGACTCTACATCGTTGCCAGCGCCTCCGGACAGCGTGTCATTACCCGCGTCGCCCGACAAATTATCCGTCCCGTCACCACCAAACAGACTGTCCGTTCCGTCACCGCCGAGCAAGCTGTCGTTCCCGGCATCACCAGAGAGCGTGTCGCTGTCCGCGCCACCAAACAGTTTGTCCATTCCTTCGCCGCCAGACAGGCTGTCGCTACCCGCATCCCCCAAAAGCGAATCATCCCCCGCTCCAGCGACCTCTACGTCGTTACCGCCTCCTCCAAGCAGACTGTCGTCACCAGCACCGCCGTCCAGCGAATCATCACCTAGGCCTGCGTCGACAACGTCGTTACCAGCGCCACATTCAATATCGTTGTTAGCGCCGCTGCCCGTCAGCATATCGCTCCCGCTTCCAGCGCAAATGTTCTCAATATCAACCAACTTGTCATCGCCCTCACCCGTTGCCGTCCCAGTCGCAAGATTCACCGTCAAGGCCGCCTTCACCGCCTCATAGTTTGCACAGTCAATTCCAGCTCCGCCGCTCAGCGTGTCGTTCCCAGCTCCGCCCACCATTTCATCGTCACCTACGTCGCCAAACAAACTGTCGTCCCCGCCACCTCCGAGCAGGCTATCGTCGCCGACACCACCCAAAAGCGAGTCCGCACCGAGTCCACCGTCCATCATGTCGTCGCCGTCCAAACCCGCGAGCACGGCGTTATTTTCTCGAGCAATGTCCTCAAGTTCATCGCCTTGCGCGCTGCCGATCTCAACTACATCTGTACCGTCATCAATCAGACTGATATCGGAAGCATCCAATTCACTGAAATCAACGTCAACCCATCCAATATCATCCGCCTGGCTGTCCCAGTCCACCTCATCCCAGTCCACTTGTCCCCAGTCGATGTTCCGAGGATCGCTCGGATCGTCCTCCGGGCGCCCTTGGCCGTGCCAGTGCATTTTCCCGAAGTCCACAAACTTCCAGTCGATATCATCCGCCTGATTTTCCCAGTCCACCTCATCCCAGTCCACTTGTCCCCAGTCGATATTCCGAGGATCGCTCGGATCGTCACTCGGATCCCCCTCTCCACTCCAGTCCATGTCCAAGAAATCCACCATCTTCCAGTTGATGTCATCAGCCTGGTTTTCCCAGTCGATTTCATCCCATTGGACTTTGCCCCAGTCGATATTCCGAGGATCACTCGGATCCCCCTCTCCCTCCCAATCCATGTCGCTGAAATCGACCGCTCCCCAGTCCATGGCATCATCCCCTTGAGCCTCCGAGTCCACTCCTGTGTTCGTCATACCCACCGTGTTCACACTGCCCAGCATCGGCCCGGAACTCATGACAACGAAGGACTCCGGGATTAAAGATTCCAGATCGGCGGCTTCAACCGCGGTGGCATTTGTTTTTGGAGAAGCCTGAGCCATAAAGATGAGAGGGGGATGATTGTACAATTGCGATCCTGAACTTTTTATCTAACTCCAAGATTAGGCATAGATTCGAAAAATTCCCACTGAATAAAGTCTCTACCAAAAGCCCCCAAACCAGTGCTAGGGACCGCGGATACACACGCCACCAATTCCCCCTAGGACAAAGACGTACTGCCCCCAAGCGCAAAGACATTACCCCAGAGTCCTGAGCACCTTCTCGGCAAACTCCACGCCTCCCCGCTTCCCCTGCTTCCCAAAACACTCTGCGTCTCTCGTTTTTTTGCAACATTTGCGCCACTCCGGGGTTTTACCTTATGCAGCCTCAGTTACCCCCCCACCACGCCGCCATGGACATTCGCCAACACCTCCCTTCCGCCGCTGATTTCTGCGCCACCCGCCGCCAATTTTTGAACCGCTTCGGCATGGGTTTCGGCGCACTCAGCCTTGGCAGCCTTCTCGGCCAGGTGGGTTCCCCCTCCCTCCATGCCGCCCTAGACTCCAACACCTCCCCCTTGGTGCCCAAAAAACCCCAGTTTCCTGGCAGCGCCAAACGGGTCATCCACATTTTCTGTCAGGGTGGGCCCTCGCACATCGACACCTGGGACCCCAAACCGGACATGGTTAAATACGTCGGCCAGGATCTCTCCCAAATCGGCGGCCTGCCGCTTCCCCCGCAATTTGCCTTCAAAAAACGCGGCCAAAGCGGGGTCGAAGTCAGTGATTTGTTCCCCAAAATCGGTGAAAGCATCGATGACATCGCCGTGATCCGTTCGATGACCACGGATATCCCATCGCACGAATTCGCAACGCTGATGATGAATACGGGCTCGGGACGCCTTGTAAAACCCTCCGTCGGCTCTTGGACCCTGTACGGTTTGGGCACCGAAAACCAAAACCTGCCCGGCTTTGTCGCTCTCGGCGGCGGCATCGGAGGCGCCACCAACTGGCGCTCCGCCTTCCTGCCCGGTGCATACCAGGGCACCCTCGTAAGCACAGTCAGTGCGCCCGCAGAAAAAATCATCGCCAACATCAAAAGCTACCACGCCTCTCTGGAAGAACAGCGCAAACAACTCGACCTCCTGCGCACCTTCAATGAAGCGCATACCGAGCAACTCAAGAACGAGGCCGCCCTGGAGGCCCGGATTCAATCCTTCGAACTCGCCTTCAAAATGCAGTCCGAAGCGATGGAAGTGTTCGATTCCAGCCGCGAACCCGAAAATATCCGCGACATGTACGGCGATTCTGAAATCGGCCGGCGCGTTCTCGTGGCGCGCCGACTGGTGGAGAAAGGGGTCCGCTTCGTCCAAGTTTGGGCCGGAGGGTGGGACCACCATACCGATGTGAAAGGCAACTTGGAGAAACAGGCCGCCGCCATCGACCAACCCGTCGGTGCTCTCCTCCAAGACCTCAAACAGCGCGGCATGCTCAAGGACACCCTCGTCGTCTGGGGCGGCGAATTCGGACGCACCCCGCGCCACGACAAAGGCGCGCGTGGAGAACCCGGCCGCGACCACCACAACCGCGCGTTCTGCGCCTGGATGGCGGGCGGCGGCGTCAAAGGCGGACAGGCCTACGGCGCCACGGACGAGTTCGGCTACGATGTTGTCGAAAACAAGGTCCACGTGCACGACCTCCACGCCACCATGCTCCATCTCCTGGGCTTTAATCACGAGAAACTCACCTTCCGCTACAACGGCCGCGATTTCCGACTCACGGACGTCTACGGCAACGTCGTCAAAGACCTCATCGCCTAGCCCTGCCCCTCGGTCCCGCCTCTTTCCCGCTCCACGTACACGCACACGCCTGCGGGTGTGCCCTACCCCTCGGACTTCCCTGGACATCCCTTCCCTCCCCATGAGCCGCTCGTTTCTCTCCTTCGCCGGACTCTTGCTCTCCGCCTTGCCAGCCCTGGCAGCGCTTGATCCCGCACAGACGGATTTCTTCGAAAAAAAAATCCGCCCCGTGCTCCTCGAAAGCTGTTACAAGTGCCACAGCGCCGACAGTGAAAATGTCCGGGGCGGCCTGCTCCTAGACACCCGCGACGGCCTTCTTCAGGGAGGTGACAGCGGTCCCGCCATCGTCCCGGGAGACCCCGGTAAAAGCGCGCTGATCAAGGCTATACGCCATGAGGGGAAAGACCCCGACGCGGCCATGCCTCCGAAGAAAAGCAAACTCCCGGAGGCCGTCATTGCGGACTTTGAGGCCTGGGTGAAAATGGGCGCCCCGGACCCGCGTACCGCCCCCACCACAGCCAAACACGCCTCCAAATCCGCCCCTTGGGATGCGGAAAAAGCGGCCAAGCACTGGGCCTTCCAAAAAATCACCCCGCCGGCCCTCCCCAAAGTGGCGGATCCCACGCGTTTTGTCCAAAACCCGATTGATCAGTTTGTCCTCGCTAAACTTGCCGAGAACAAACTCAAACCCTCTCCCAAAGCGGACAAACAAACCCTCCTCAGGCGGCTTTCCTATGACCTTACCGGGCTCCCTCCCAATCCCGAGGAAGTCGACGCCTTCCTCGCCGACAAGACTCCCAATGCCTATGAAAAACTAGTCGATCGCCTCCTCGCCTCCCAGCGCTACGGAGAACGCTGGGGCCGCCACTGGCTCGATATCGCCCGTTATGCAGACACCAGCGGCGACCGCAGAGCCGGCAAAGCACGGGACCCCCTCTACGCCTACGCCTGGACCTACCGGGATTACGTCATCAATGCGTTCAACCAGGACCTTCCCTACGACAAGTTCATCATCGACCAGATCGCCGCGGACCGCCTTCCCGAAGCCAAAGAGGATAAAACGCGCCTCGCCGCCCTGGGCTTCCTGACCGTGGGCAAACGCTTCATGGGCGTTGAAAACGACATCCTCGACGACCGGATCGATCTGGTCACCAAAGGCCTCATGGGCATCACAGGCGCGTGCGCCCGGTGTCATGACCACAAATTTGACCCCATTCCCACTCGCGACTACTACGCGCTGCACGGCGTGTTCGCCAGCAGCGAAGAACCCCTGATTGGCCCCGATCTGGCCGACCCCAAGGCAAATCCAGAGTACCCGGCCTACCTCGCGGAGGTGGATAAAATTGAACAGGAAACCAAGGACCACACGCTCTCGGAGTCCTCCCGCATTCTCGCGGGCATGCTCGAGCGCACAGGAGACTATCTGCTCGCGGTTCGGGAATCGGCGAGTACGACGGACACCTCGAAAAAAGGAGGCAACTTCCGGTTCGCCTCCAAGAACAAGGGGTTGAAAGCCGAAATTGCCACGGCATTTCAAGAGCAGCTCAAAGCGCTGGAAGCCTCCAAAAAGACCAAGACTGATCCGCTTCTGGGCCCCTGGTACGCATTGGCGGCCCTCCCCTCGGACCGGTTTGCCGACCTCGCCCCGGAGTTGATCTACCAGATGGCGGCATCTCCTGTGTTCAACCCGTCCATTGTGAGCGCCCTCATCGACGCCGCCCCGACCTCCCTGCAGGACGCAGCGGCCGCCTACAACAAAAGTTTTGGCGAACTCCAAAAAGCACTCGCCCTGCCCGAGTTTGCAGGGCGCACCGGCGGCAAAACCACGTTTGCCCTCGCAAAAACACTGGGCCCTCTGGCGAAACCCTCTTTGGAAAATCTGCGCAAGGATGTCTTCGCCCTCCAAAGTTCGCTGCGACCTTCGGAAAGAACCGTGTCATTGACGCTCGGCGGAGTTTTCGCCAATTCCATGGCAGCCATCCGCAGCAAGGTTGGCATGCTCAACCTCACGCATGCGGGCGCACCCGTGCGTGCGATGCCCCTCCTGGACAAACCCACGCCGCGTGACTCGCCGGTGCTCATCCGTGGCGAGCCCAACAATCGCGGCCCCGTCGTTCCCCGCCACTTTCTCACACTGCTTGGCGGCTCGGAAAGCGCTCCTTTCAAGGACGGCAGCGGCCGCCTCGAACTGGCCCGGAACATCGCCAGCAAGGACAACCCTCTGACGGCCCGCGTCATTACCAACCGAATCTGGCAGTGGCACTTTGGACAGGCCATCGTGCGGACCGTCAGTGACTTTGGAACGCGTTCCGAACCGCCCACCCACCCCGAATTACTGGACTGGATGGCGACATGGCTCATGGACCACGACTGGTCCCTCAAGCAACTGACCAAACTCATCGTGATGTCTGCGACCTACCAGCAAGACAGCCACCCCACCGACGCGGGCCTGGCGGCGGACCCCACCAACCAGTGGCTGTGGCGCTCCAACGTCCAGCGCCTCGACTTTGAACAAGTCCGCGACACCCTCCTGAACGCCTCCTCCACCCTTGACGACGCGCAGGTCGGCGGCAAACCTTTCCAACTCGGGGGAGTTTCCACCCTCCAAACCTCCGCAAAGGGGCGCTACGCGGGAATGGGCGCAGGAGCCCTGAGCACCCATCCCAACAGGCGCACCGTCTACGCCATGATTGATCGCTCAGCACTCCCCGAAATGTTTAACACCTTTGACTTTGCGAACCCTGAGATCAGTACGGGCGAACGCGTGATTACGACCGTCCCACAGCAGGCGCTCTTCATGATGAACAGCCCTTTTGTCGCCGAACAAATCAGAAACCTGTTCAACCGCGCGGATTTTCCAAAGACTGGGACGGACGCAGAGAAGGTCACCTTCATCTACCGTACCGCCTTTCAGCGCACCCCCACGGCGCGGGAAATCGAGCAGGCCCGGTCCTTCCTGAATGCCGATCCCAAAACGCAGCTTGAAACCAACAGTCTGCTTCCAAAGGAAGTCGGCGCGAACCCGGGCGGCCTCAAAAAAGCAGTCCAAGCTCCGCAAACGAACAAACCGTTGAGTCCCTGGGAGCGCTACGCCCAGGTGGTCTTCCTGACCAACGAACTCATGTACATCAAGTAGAGGAGGAAGGAGGAGGGGCTAAAGCATCAAGCCCTATTCTTCACCAATATCTGCCGGAATGTACCCCCGGAAATACCGGGCGTGCTCGCCGTTGAAATTGGATCAAATACTTGCCGTCCATTGAAAAGCTAAGACGAACTAATTCAGCCTTTGCTTTCATTTTCAGGCAGACTATTGCCTCTGCATGATTAGCCACCTCAGCGCTTTGTCTTTACTCCGTCTGTTTTTGGCCCTTGCCGGAATTGCCGGTGCGTCCCTTGCGCGGGCCACGCCGCCGCACATCGTGGTGATTGTCAGCGACGACCAGGGCTACGGCGAACTCTCTGCGCACGGCAACCCCATTGTGCGGACACCACATCTCGACCGGTTGCACGCCTCCAGCGTGAGGCTGACCGACTTTCACGCCGCCCCGATGTGCACGCCCACGCGTGCGCAGTTGATGACGGGTCGCGACGCCGTGCGCACGCACGCAGTCAACGTCAGCAGCGGCCGCTCCCTCCTCCGGCGCGACGTGCAGACACTTCCGGAACTCCTCCGTGCCGGGGGCTACACCACGGGCCTTTTCGGCAAATGGCACCTCGGCGACAATTACCCCTGCCGTCCGCAGGACCGGGGCTTTGACGAAGTCATGACTTTCCCCTCGTCCCACATCGGCTCTGTGCCCGACGCATGGCTCAACGATTATTTTGACGGCACCTACCTTCACAATGGCCGCGCGCGCACTTATCCCGGCTATACAACCGACGTGCTCTTTGATGAAGCCATGGCCTGGATCAAACATCGCCGCTCCGCCGACCGGCCGACCTTCACCTATGTCGCCACCGCCGCTCCGCACGCCCCCCACTACGTGCCTGAGCGCTTCCGAACCGCCATGGCAAAACGTCTCGAAGCCGCTCTGCCCTCCTTGCCGAAACTTACCTCCGCACAGCAGGAGTCTATTACGCGCTACCTCGCAATGGTTGAGAACCTCGACGAAAACATGGGCCGCCTCGACGCCTTTCTTGAAAAAGAGGGCCTCCGCAACGACACCCTTCTGGTCTTCCTCTCCGACAACGGCACAACCTTCGGCGACCTCTACTACCCCGCCGGGATGCGCGGGAAAAAAACCACGCTCTGGGAGGGCGGCCATCGTGTCCCGTGCTTTTTACGCTGGCCTGCCGCAGGCCTCGGCGCCCCACGTGAGGTCACGCCGCTCACGCAGGTGCAGGATCTCTTGCCCACTCTGCTCGAATGCGCCGGGCTCGCCCACAAGACGCCGGCGGATCTGGACGGCCGAAGCCTCGCACCGCTTCTGCTCGGAGCCACGGCTGTGCCGCCGGAGCGCACCTTGTTTATCAATTTCAGCCGCGTGCCCTTCCCCGGCAAGGCCCCGTGGGCAACCTCCGCGGAGGTCCGCCGCGAGGGCACGGCCGTGCTCTGGCAACAATGGCGCTGGCTCGAAGACCGCCAGCTCTTTGATCTAAAAACCGATCCACTCCAGCAACACGACGTCGCCGCACAGTACCCCGAAGTGGTCGCCCGTCTCCGCGGCGAGCTCGACCATTGGTGGCGCCGCGTCGGCCCCGACGCCAACGAACCGGAACGCGTCGTGCTCGGGCATGTCGCCGAAAACCCCGCGCTACTGACGGCGTGCGAGTGGTGGAATGTATTTGTCGATCAGCAAGCGCAGGTGCGGCGGGGCGAGTTAAAGAACGGCGTCTGGCACGTCGAGTTCGCCCATGCGGGGAACTACCGTTTTGAGCTGCGTCGCTGGCCTCGTGATGCCTCTCTGGGGCTCACCGCCGGCGCTCCACCCGCCAAACTCGCCGACGATCAGCTTCAAGAGGGCAAAGCCCTGCCCATCGCCCAAGCACGCCTCCGCATCGCGGAAAAAGAGTGGACCGCTCACGGCACCCCCGAAGCGACTCATATCTCCTTTGAACTTCCGCTCCCCGCAGGGCCGGCGCAGATGGAAGCGACTTTTCTAGACGCCAGTGGGGCCCCATTGCTGGGTGCCTACTATGTCTACGTCGAGCGCCGCTGACCCGGAAACGAAGGGCGCGAAAGACGAAAGCGGGGAAAAGCCAACCCTTCCCATTTCGGGGCATTTTACCTGCTCACACAGGCGCATACTCGAAAAAAATCGATGAAATCATTCTATGAATGAACTTACAAGGCGAATATAGAATGGCGTATGCCACCGCTTTTTCCCTCTGCCCGGTGCGCGCAGAGACGCGCCCTCACAATCCAGCGCCATCAATCACCACCGCGCGCCGGACTCTCCCGTAGATGGGCCGGCGGAGCCGTGGCGGCGCTCTGCGGGCTCGTGAGCACCCACTGCGGGGTTGCCGACGAACGCATGCTTTTAGCTGCTGACAATCAGGTTGTTGAGATCAACCGATCTGGCACGGTGACCGATTCCATTTCCACACATGGGCACTCTGGAATTTATGAAGCGTGGAGACTTCCGGACGGCGGCATCGCCTACGCACACAAGGGTGGCCTGGCCGTCTTCGACCGGCACAAGAACCTGGTGCTCGCCCATGCGGCCAAGAACGGGCCAAAAGGCACAGAGGCTAACAGTTGTGCCGTACTGGATGGCGGTGCGCGCTTTGCACTCATGGATTCGGGCGTGGCGCAGATACGTGTTGTTAATAGAAAGGGAGAGGTTTTGAGCGAGACGCAGCTTCCTGAACTTGCCGAAGATGCCTTGCACTCGCGATACCGGACAGTGCGAGTGGTTCCGGGAGAGAAGGCGTTTTGGGTGGCCCAATACGGGAAACGGACGCTTTTGAAAGTGGCAGCCGGCGCGGGGGAAATTCTACAGAGGCTTTTACTGGATCCCATGCTCAAGCCGACTTCGGCAAACCACATGGCCTTTGGAGTCAGTCCACTCCCAGGCGGCGCGCTCTGGGTGGCGACGTCCACGGGCAAGCAACTGCTAAAGCTCACGAGCAATGGCGACGTGGCACGCGCATGGACTGCCCAAGAACTGGGACTCAAGTGCCGCTATTTGCTGGGCACCCAGCAGCTCCAAAACGGCCGTTTGCTGGTGGCCTGTGGTGACTACCATTTGAAAACCATGGAAGAAGGCGCCGACCTGCTGGCCGAGATTGATGCCGATGGGCGTATTGTCTGGCGGCTTACCAGAGACCAACTGGTGGACCAGATCGAGGGGGTCATCGATTCCAAGTCCGGTTTGGAAGAAATGCGGATCACCAATGTGCACGCCTACGACTCTGATCGCCTGGAGGACGTCCTCCAGCCGACCCGTTGAAAAAGTGCCGTGGCCCATTCTTAAAACCTCCAGCGCTCTCCACACCGTGAAATTCCTTGCACAAAGTCTCTGCCTTGCCATCGCGTCCGTCGCGCTCCAGCAAGGTGCGAGTGCGTCGCAGACTTCAGAGACCGGGATGTTCAAAGACCTGCTCCCCCTTCTTGAAAGCCATTGTGTGGAATGCCACGACAAAGACTCCGAAAAGGGCGGTCTCGACCTGACTAAACTCACGCAGGACCTGCACAACAGGTCCCTGCGCGAACGCTGGATCAGGATTCACGACCGGGTCGAAAAAGGGGAAATGCCGCCTAAAAAGAACGCTTTGCCAGACCACGACAGGCTGGCGATGGTTCGCCTCCTTGGCGGCTCCATTTTGAAAATTGACCGCGAGGAAGCGACCACCCACGGGCGCGGCACCCTGCGCAGGCTCAATCGCGAGGAATACCAAAACAACCTGCGCGATCTGCTGCAGCTGCCGGTGCTGGACATCAAAGACATCCTTCCCGAAGACCGGGAAGGGCATCACTTTAACAAGGCGACCGAGACTCTCGACATGTCTCGCGTGCAGTTGACCGCTTATCTGGATGCCGCGGAGACAGCGCTGCGCGAAGCCATGGTGACCCAGGCGGCTCCTCCAAAAAGTGATGTCTACAAAGCGCTGGGCACGCGGTTGTTTCCTTCGTTGACGACCTTCGGCAACAAGGAGGCGATGTTTTTCGCCAGAGATGCCCGTGCGATTGTGATTGATTCCAAGCTCACCAAGGAAGAGGTCGCGAAATTGGAGCAGGACAGCAAACTCGAGATGGCCTTGTTCCGTTCCGCCCACTGGCCTTATTACGGATATCCAAAAGGATTTGTCGCAAAGGTTACCGGCGAATACCGCGTGCGTTTTTCTGCCCGTGCGGTAAAACAGCTGTCCGGGTTCACCCTCGTGCCTGCCGAGATACCCCAAGCCATGACATTCCGCGCCCGTAAACCCTCGGGGCCGGATGTTTCAGGTGATGTACGGGCAACCGGTGGAATTTTAGAAATTCACCCCGAAGCGAAAGTGTATGAGACAACCATCCTCCTCAAGGAACGGGAAACCTTTGAGTATAGTCCCTTGGGACTTCCCGTTCCGCTCGCCTTAAACATCAACGGCGGCGCACCGACCTACCGCTATCCACCCCTTCCCGCAGACGGCCAGCCGGGAATCGCAGTGCAATGGCTGGAGGTGGAGGGCCCCGTCGGCCCCGCCTCCTGGCCCCCGCCTTCGCATAAGATTCTGTTTGATGAGTTGCCCGTCGGCAAAACACCGCCCCAACCCAAAGACGAGGCAAAGCGCCTGCTTCGACGCTTCGCAAAAATTGCTGTCCGTGAGAAGATTCCAGACGAAGAGTTGTCCATGTTCGAGGCCCTCGTCGTCCGCCGTCTCGACAAAGGCGACTCTTTTTCCGAGGCGCTTCTCGCCGGCTATCAAGCACTCCTGTGCTCCGGACATTTTCTCTACCTGCGCGAACCGGTTCACGCGGACGACCACTTTGCATTGGCTTCGCGACTGTCCTACTTCCTCACAAACACGCGCCCAGATGAAACCCTCAGCGACAAGGCGCGTGCCCACCATTTACGAAGCCGGGAGGTCTTACGCGCGGAAACAGACCGTCTCATCGCTGGTCCACGTTTTGAGAGGTTCATCGCCAACTTTACCGCTTACTGGTTGAACCTGCGGCATCTGCGGCGCGACGACCCCGACATCCGGCTGTACCCGGAGTACCGTTTTGACGACTATCTCGTAGAGAGCATGGAGCTGGAAACGCGCGCTTTTGTGAGCGCAATGATCCGTGAAAACATGCCCGCAAAAGTGCTCGTACAAGCAGACTTCACTTTCGTCAATGATCGTCTTTCCAAGCACTACCAAATGCCTCCCCTCGCGGGTTCCTCATTTCAAAAGGTGTCCTTGCCTCCGGACAGTCCCTACGGCGGTCTGCTGACACAGGCGGCTATTTTGAAAGTCACTGCAAACGGAACCACCACGTCGCCTGTGGTGCGCGGCGCCTGGGTGATGGAACGTCTCCTCGGCCAACCCCCTCCGCCTCCACCCCCGAGCGTTCCGGGCGTGGAGCCCGATATCCGTGGTGCCACAACCATTCGCGAATTACTCGCCGCCCACACCCAAAATCAAACCTGCGCTGCGTGCCATGCAAAGTTTGACCCCGTGGGTCTGGCTCTTGAAAATTTCGACATCTTCGGGGGTTGGCGCACCCGTTACCGTGGCGTGGAACAAGGGGAACCCATCAAAGGCATTGATCGGGCCGGCCACGATTTCGCGTACACACTTTCCGTCCCGGTGGATGCCAGCGGAAAAATGCCGGACGGGGCGGGCTTTGATAACATTCGCGAACTAAAACAGTTTCTCGCCGCGAATCCCCGCCAGTTGGGGCGCAACCTGCTCCATCAATTCACCGTATACGCCACCGGAACCCCTGTCCGCTTTTCTGACAGGCAAGCCATTGAAGCCATTTTGGATTCTTGCGAGAAAGAAGGGTACCGCGTGCGTGACCTCCTGCTTGGACTGATTGAAAGTCCTGTTTTTCTAGGATTCCCCGGTTGCCAGTGATGCCGTTTTATGAAAGCTCCCCATGTCCCATGCCCGTCTGCCTCGGTGGCCCGCCGGTCCTTTTTGAAGGGCGTCGGCGTGACGCTGGCCCTCCCCTTTTTAGAGTGCATGACGCCAGTCTTCAGCCGCGCCGCGCAAGTGGAAACCCCGCGTCGAATGCTGCTTATCTCCAACAACCTCGGAATTTTGCCAAAGCCATTTTTCCCGGGTCAGACCGGCCGTGGTTACGACCTTTCGCCTTATCTCCAGGAACTCGCGGAGTACCGTCAAAACTTCACGGTCTTCAGCGGGTTGTCACACCCTGGAGTCGTGGGAGGACACAGCACTGAAAACTGTTTCCTCACCGCTGCCCGCGGTCCAACCAAGAGCGGTTTTAGAAACCAGATCTCCCTGGATCAATTCACGGCTGAAAAAATCGGGCAGCTGACGCGGTTTGCCTCCCTCAACCTTGGGGTGAACATTGACAGGGCGAATCGCAGCCTTTCCTGGACCCGGGATGGCGTTCTGCTGCCCGCCGAAGACAGCGCGTTGGTTGTTTTCCGGAAGATGTTTCTGCAAGGGCACAAAAACGAGATCGACCGCCAACTGCACCGCCTCGAGGAACGCGGGAGCATTCTTGATACGCTGCTTGAGCAGACGGAGCGCTTCAGCCGTTCGCTCGGCCAAGGCGACCGCGACCGCTTGGAGCAATATTTGACGTCCGTACGCGAGGTGGAACAGCGCCTTGCCACGGCAAAAGAATGGGAGACCAAACCCAAGCCCGTGCACCCACAGGCAGAGCCTCCCGACTTAAAGGACAAGAAGCTCTTTTTTGAAAAGTTCGCACTGCTGCTCTCCATGGCACAACTCGCCTTTGAATCGGACTCCACCAGAATCGTCACCCTGATGGTGGACGCCTTTGCCACCCCAGTGTTTCAACTGCATGAAAACGAAAACACAACCGACGGATATCACAATCTCAGCCATCACGGGCAAGCCGAGCAAAAGGTGAAGCAACTTGAAGACGCCGACCGGCAGCAAATGCGGTTGCTCCGGAACCTGTTTGCAGGCCTCGCCTCCAAAGGAGAGCCAGGAGGACGTTTGTTGGATCGCACAATGGTCCTCTATGGCAGCAACATGGGCGACGCCAATACGCACGACAATGCAAACCTGCCAATTCTCCTTGCAGGAGGGGGGTTCAACCACGGCCAGCACCTCGCCTTCAACCGGGAGGCCAACACGCCCTTGAGCAATCTCTTTGTTTCAATGCTCCAGCGGTTTGGGGCGGAAGTGGATTCCTTTGGGTCCAGCACGGGAACTCTTTCCGGTTTGGAAATCCGTTAATCTCAAAAACGTTTCTACGTGAACACCAAATCAATCGCTTTATCTCCCAAAGGAAAACCGGAAGCCAAACCAGCGGGCGCCTCCAAACTCCCCTCCCGTAAAGACGCCGCATTCAAGCCAAAATCCGGACTGGAACCGCGTACGAAACCCACAGGCAAAACGACCGCTCAAGTCTTTGCAGTCCTCGACTCGGGCGTTCAAACGCCTGCTTTAGACCGCGCTCTCGCCCTGCTGGAATTTATCAGTGCACATGCTGATGGCGTGACAACCGGACAGATCAGGGAAGCTCTTGGCTTTTCAGCAAACTTGGTTTTCCGCCTTACAAAAGCGCTCTCCGTGCACGGTTATATTGAGCGGGACCTCGCCGCAACACGTTTCCTGCTCACACAAAAACTGCTCACCCTCGCCCAACCAAAACGCGAGGAGCGCAGCCTTGCCCAACTGTCTTGGCAAACGCTGCGCTTGCTCCGGGATTCCACGGGCGAATCCGCTCATATCGGCATCCGGTCTGGTTTCGACTGCGTGGTCTTGGAAAGGGTGATCGGCCTGAGTCTTTTTAAGTACTACGTGGAAGCGGGCGCACGGGGGCCACTCCATGCGGGGGCTCCTGGAAAAGTGATGCTGGCCTGGCTACCGGAAACCGAGCTGGAACAGACTCTCTCGCAGGCGGTACTCACGCGCCTCACAAACGCAACCATCACGTCCAAAAAAGCATTTACAACCCATCTGAAGGAGGTTCGCAGAAAAGGGTACGCCATGGACTTCGGCGAAACCATGGAGGGTCTCCGCTGTCTGGGAGCTCCTGTTTTTGATGCCGATGGCCACGTCTGTGCATCCGTATGGATCACGGCACCCGCACCGCGCTTGGATACAGAAGCTGAAAAAAGACATGCCCCCCTTGTCATCGACGCCGGCCGACGCATCAGCGAATTGCTCCGGTGAAAACCATTTCGAGCTGCACACCTCCCGGACTCCAGCCGCGGCCACAGTAAATGCCACAGCGTCGCACGCCACAGGTAACTCCCGCGTGCTGCGGAGTGGGCGTGGGCGGCATCCGCCTCCATTCTGCTCCACACCGGAATGCCCTTACCGCAGTCCCGTGCCAAGCTGCGCTCAGATTCTCTTTCGCTCCGGAAACGACGCCTGAAGCGGCTTTCCCGGACGCACCCAAAGCCGGCAGACCCCATTCGGCAGAATGAACTTTGCCAGATGTTTCTCGGCTTGCTCCTTGGAGCGAAACGCGCTGATTTGCGACTGCTCTGGCGTCACTCGGAACGTCCTTCCATCAAGGCTGAATTCACACAACAGCCGAATCTCCCAGTTCTCGGACGCCCCCGAACGGTAAGCGTTCCGACAGAGCCTGATTTCGCGGTCCAGGCAATGCGCCTGAATACAAATCCAGTCCCGCTGTTTGTGCCAGGCCGCATACACGCGCGCCAGCAAGATCAGCACCCAGCCCAGCACCGAAAATGCCAGCCAGCCCATGGATCTCGACTGACTCAAAAACAATAAAACCAAGCCCCCCGGAAAAAGCGCGATTCCGACAAGTTGTACGGCGGTTGTCAGCGGCGTATTATAAACCGTTTCGGGCTGTCCCGGCGCCTGCCATGGAATCCACGGGATGCGCCACCCCGCGTCCCGATTTTTGTCCTGGACGCTTCGAAGGATCTCCTGGATGGACTTGAGCGTAGAAATCATACAACACCTCAAACAACGGCCGCCTTGGAGACGCTCAGTTCGCGCCCGGCGCTTTTAGCACGCGGCATCCGCGCGCGTATTTGCGTGCTTTTGCAGCACTGCATCAGAAAGCGGCACGTGAAGTTCATCGTCATTTCACAATTTTCCCACCGGCTCACTCTCCGATTCACGGCGCGAAGAGCAGGCATGCGGCTACTTTGTGATCAGCTCCATTTCAGGGCGTGCTTTTCTCAGTCGTTCCATCCCTTCTGGCGTCACGTTTTTGAGCCCCGAAAGCGTTAGCCTCTGCAGCGTTTTGATGGCTCCCAAAGCCAACACACCCTCGTCGGTCACCTTGGCGGAACCACCAATTTTGAACTCATTGAGGTTCGGCAGGGTGGCCACCAGGCGCAGGCTCGCATCGTCAACGGCGGGGCCGTACGAGACGTCGAGTTTCCGGAGCGAACGAATCCCGGACGCATGCGCCACCCCTGCGGGCGTGGCTTGATTGTCGAGCAGTGTCAAATCCTCAAGTCTCTCGAGGCCTTTGAGAAAGGCAATGGCCTCACCCGAACTTTCTTTTTCGGTACTGCCAATCCCACACGCTTTCAACTCGCGCAGCGCCGCGAGGCTCGCGGCACCGGCATCGGTGAATTTAGAATGCGCAAACCACAAACGCCCCGCCACTCCGACTTCGGAAATGGCTTTAAGTCCTGCATCGTTCAAGGGTGTGAAATGGAAGTTCACGTTTTCGAGTTTCTTGAGCGCGCGGAGATTCGTGAAGCCGGCGCCGGTGCACTTTGTGGAGGCCATTCCCAAGAAACGCAGCGCAGTCAGTCCACCGAGGTGTGCGAGCCCGGCGTCCGTCACTGGGGTGAGCGTGAGGTTGAGCTCCTCCAGCGAGACAAGCCCGCGCAGGCTTCGCAGGCCTTCATCCGTGATAGCGCAGTTGGCGAGATCGAGCTTTTTCAGAGACTGGAGTCCAACGATTTTTTGCAACCATTCGTCTGTCACTGCCTCGTTTTTTCCACCCTTGCCCTTCAATGGATTGTTTCCATTGTAGAGCTCAATCGTCAAAGACCCGTCGGAAGCCGTGGTCAGCTTGCCTCCGGCTGCACGCACATCCGCAGCCAGCCGCAACGACTGCATTGCGCCAGCCATCCGGCGCCCGATGAGATCGCATCCTTTCAGCGCGATGTGGACGTTTGGCGCTCCATCACGGTCTGCCTCGAAAACAGCGCCTTCCAACGGGACCACAGTCATGAGGCCGTCGGCCGATGCGACTTTATCGAGGACAGCATTGACGGCTTTGGTTCCCTCACCAAGTTCGCGAATGTGGCCGGCTACAATGGGGATATCCTTCCCGAGCAGGGAGCGAAAGCGGGCCAGCGTGCTTCGCAAACTCTTTTCGTAAAGAGCTTTGTCCGTTGACACATCAGCCTCCCCCTGGTGCCAGAACAGGCCTTTCACTTCCCATTTTTCCCCCAGATCGCCTTCCACCGTTTGGCGGACACTGGACAGATATTTTTCAAACGAACCAAAAAGACCGTCCTCAAACCGTTCGCCATTTTCGGGCGCCTCCCCGGGCCACCAACTATTGGGCGCTTTCTGGGTCACCGAGGCCCCGCAGCGGCAGTATTGGACAAACACGATGTCTCGCACTCCACCTTGGGTTCGGAGGCTCTCCGCGAGTCCATACCCCATCGTTTCGGGATTCATGCTTTTGAGCGTTTTCAAGGCAGAAGCCGTCGGTTCCTTGACGCAGTCCATTCCAAAGTAGTGCACCTTGGCGGAGCTGGAATCCGTCCCTTCCTTCAGTTGGCTGAGACGCCAGCCATTGGATTGCCCAGCGACAACGTAAACATCAATGGCAAGGGCTTTTCCTAGGCTTAGGATTGCGAGAAGGGGCAGGAGGATTTTATTCATAGGGTAGTTTATCGAGGAGGATAGAATAGCGTGCACACGTTCAATTTCGAAATCTGTTTACCTCAGCTTCTTCAGCCACAGTCCTCCCCCCAAACCCTGGCCTAGTCGGGGACAATCCGCGACAACCTGATCCCGGTGAACCTTGGCAAAATAGTGATTAAAAAACAGGATCTGGTAATCGGAATTGTGCATGAGAAACGCTCTCAACGCGTACAGTTCATTCCACGACCGATTATCGTCCAGCGCCCATTCCCGAGGGTACTCAAAGGGCCAGAATGTATCATGGAAATGAATGACCACTCCGGGTTTCAAGCGGGGAAGCACGTGGAAAAGCTCAAAATTTACATCGCTCCCGGTCTTCATCACATGCGTTGAGTCGATAAACAAAAGATCCCCGGCATCCAGGCACGAAAATTCATCCAGCGATACGTTCTGAACAGCCTGCGTGAGAACGTTCACCTTCGACGCCTCATAAGTCCCCAGCAACGCGTGCAGGCGCTCTGGATGAGGATCCACAAAGGTAAACTTGATTTCCCCGTTTAAAAAATGATCCGACGCATCAAGCGCCACCGCAGAGGAAAACCCTGAACCCACCTCCACAATACGCCTTGGCTTCAACAGTCGGATCAAAGCGAAATAAATCGCTGCATCTCCCAACCCGTACCAGTTGTTCCCATGAAAATACCTGTAGCTTTCAGTTTGCTGTTCCGGAAAAGGAACATCCCGCAAAAACGGCAGCATCGCCACCCATAAGTCCAACTGGCCTTTGACATTCAAGTCCACGCCCCCGATGAGGGGGTCTGCTTCAGCGCTCAGAAATAAATCCTGAACACTCTCGGGATCAACAACCGGACTGTAATAATGGCCGCTTGGAACAAAGAGTTTGATTTGCCTGCCCCCGCGGGCTTTCGCGATGCTCTCTTCAAGGTGGGAAATCAGTTCCGGGTGCTCCTGTAAAATATGCGTACTGATTTCTAAAAGGGTGTGGAGCGGTGTTTTCATGGGCATTAAACGATGTCCGCCCCTTCATCAAAGGCGTCAAAAGCAACGTCTGTTGTGAGAGGCAAAACAAACGAACCCGCCAGAGATAATTCGAAGAACCCCTTTTTGCAATCCCACCGTTTGCGCAGCACTCCTTTCCAGCTGCGACCCGGACGCATTCCCTTCAAATCTTCTGACTCAGGCTTGCCCGGATGTTCACGTTTCCAGCCAATGCTTGCCTCGCAATACAGGGCAACCCTGGCTGCGCTTTTTTCTTTGGATTCCCACCCTTTACCCCAAGCGCACCGTACATGTTTTCAGCTGGCGAGCGGCCGCCTCTGCAATTAACTTGAATACATGTGTCTGCGCCGGCTTTTCCTCCTCCTCGTCTTCATCTTCTGCGGGCTCACACACGTTTGTCCCGCCGAACCCGCCAAACTCCTCCTCGCCCATTACCTGCCGTGGTACAGCACCCCTCAAATCAACGGCACCTGGGGCTGGCACTGGACGATGAATCACTTCAACCCGGACCGCATCCTCTGGGATGGCAAACGCGAAGCCGCCTCCCACGACTATCCCCTCATCGGCCTCTACGATTCCGCTGACGACCACGCCCTCGAGTGCCAGGTCCTTCTGATGAAGTTTGCGGGCATCGATGGTGTTGTCATCGATTGGCACGGCATTGCCAATACCCTTGACCACGCCGCTAATCACGCACGGACCCAGAACGTGATCGCGTGGATTCGCAAAGCAGGGCTCCAGTTTGCCGTTTGTTACGAGGACAAAGCTCTGGAACAGAGGGTCCACGCAAAGGCCATTTCTGAAAACGAAGCAGTTCGCGAGGCAGCACACGACCTGAAATGGGCGCAGGAACACTGGTTTGGGGACACGTCCTACGTGAAACAATCCGGACGTCCCGTGCTCTTGGTCTTTGGCCCCCAATACCTCAAGGGCGACCAGTGGGCCGCTGCCACTCAATCCCTGTCGTCCCACCCTCTCGTCTTCGCCCTGCCTCACCTTGCCAATGCCCCGGGCATCGACGGAGCCTTTGCCTGGCCGCCAGTCGACGGAGGCAAACTCCTGTCCCCAGAGCAATGGCACCAAAAACTCGAATCGGTGACCGCCCAAAAACAAAAGGGCACGCCGACCCTTGCAAGCGTCTTCCCCGGCTTCAAAGACATTTACGCGCAGGCCGGCGTGCGCGGCAGCTACGCCTCCATTGCCCCACGTCTCGGAGCCACTTTTAAGGAATCCCTCGAACTCGCGCTCAAGAGCCCCGCCCCGATCGTCCAGATTGCGACATGGAACGACCACGGTGAAGGCACCGCCATCGAACCCACCCGTGACCATGGGTACCGCTACCTCGAAATTCTTCAGGCACTCCAAAAAAGATCTTCCGCCAGTTCTGCAGATTTGCGACTGCCCGTGGTGCTTTATCAACTCCGCAAACGGAGCGCTGGCAATGCGGAGATGACGCGGCAATTGAATCAAGCTTCAGAGCACCTTTTTACCGGGAACTGCCGCGAGGCAGACGCTCTTCTCGCCAAAATCAGCAGCCAAAATGGAACACTGCCTGCAAGGTTCGCCGACACCCCCGAGAGCGCCGACCCACAGTACAGACTCCTTTCAGAGGTGTTCTACCGCGAAGACGAGCAGAGCACGGACGCGATGCGCCAGCGGTGCCGTTTGGATCTCTATTATCCCGCAAACAAAACAAACTTCCCTACCGTCGTCTGGTTCCACGGTGGAGGTCTCTATGGGGGCGAACGTACCATTCCCATGGCACTTCGCCAGCGAGGCATTGGAGTGGTCGCTGTCAACTACCGCCTAAGCCCGGAGGCCAAATCGCCTGCCTTCCTCGAAGACGCAGGAGCCGCCGTTGCGTGGACACTTAAAAACATCGCCTCCCATGGGGGCTCACCAGACCATGTCTTCGTGAGCGGCCATTCCGCAGGCGCGTACCTCGCGCTCATGGTCGGCTTGGACAAACGCTGGCTTGGAGCCCATGACGTTGATCCCAAACGCATCGCCGGTCTCATTCCCCTCAGCCCCCAGGTCATCACGCATTTCACCATTCGCAAAGAACGCGGTATCCCGGAAAAAACACCCGTCATTGACGACATGGCGCCGCTTTTTCACGTGCATCAGAGCGCCCCCCCCATGCTGCTGGTCACCGGAGATCGCGAACTCGAACTTATGGGCCGTTACGAGGAAAACGCTTATTTTTGGAGAATGTTGAAACTCGTAGGCGCCAAAGACATCACGTTTCACGAGATTCAGGGTTGGTCGCACGGGGGGATGGCAGAACCAGCGATGCCTCTCCTCCTTAAATTTGTGGAAGCGCACGCTAAAGTGAACTATTAAACAACCCCTCCCAGTTCCTACGAGATCCCCTCAAAATCCCCCCAGTTTCCCCCATGTTCCTTCAACTCCAGCACGGATTGCCACGAAATGGTTTTGCACCGCATGCTTCTCCAAAAGATCATGCGCTCAAATGCAACAGTCTCTAAAAGAGTGGCTCCCCTCAAAACTCCCAACTCCCCTTCCGCTTCCAGACTGCATCCCATGAAATCACTTTTTTTATTCACCGCACTCTTTCTGTCCGCCTCACCTTTGTTCGTGCAAGCGGAGGACGTGGTCATTTTGGTATTGGAAAAAAAAGGGGCTTTATTGCCGCCCATTGTGATTGAGCTTTTTGAGAAAGACGCCCCCAAGCATTCCGCAAATTTCAAAAAGCTGGCTGCCAGCAAGTACTACAAAAACACGACGATCCACCGCATCTTGCCAGAGTCCCTTGTGCAGATGGGAGACCCGATCAGCCGGAACAAAAACGCCGCCGATGTGGGCACAGGCGGCCCGGGCTATACGATCGCGCCTGAGATCAAACGCAAACACACGGAAGCCGCGGTTGGCATGGGCCGTTTACCCGACAAAATCAACCCCGGCCGCCTCTCGAATGGCAGTCAGTTTTACATCGCCCTCAGACCCCTCCCCGAACTGGATGGCACCCAGACAGTCTTTGGCAAAGTCACCCAGGGCATGGAAGCGCTCAAAGAGCTTGGGAAATCTACCACCGACACCAATGATGCGCCGGTTGATAAAATCGTTCTCAGGAGCGCTAAAGTCGTTGCAAAGGAATCTCTTGCGAGCGAACTGCAAAACTCCAAACCCAGCAAACCCAGCTGGTGGTCACGGCTTTCCGGATCTCTTGCACGCATTTTCTAAAATCCGTGGCTTTTAAGCCGGGAGGCCACCGCGACAGACGGCTCCAATCGCTGCCTTCCGCTCTGCCTGAATCCCAGCGACGCGGCGCCTCCCTCCGGTAAGAGCCGACTCAATAGCCGACAATGAAACTTAGTGCCGCAGCCATTTGTGCCTTGGGATTTTCCTCGGCCTCGCTCGTCGCCGCCACTCCCATGGACAATGCCTGGCAGGAGGTGATCCGACTGGACGCAGGTCCGAAAGAACCGCCTCCATCGGCTTCCGGACAAGCGTCGGCGGCGGGAGTGAGAGAGCGTTTCGTCGCACATCTCGCAGCGCAGGAGAATGCGCTGCGTGCGTTTCTAAAGTTCGCGCCCCAGGATTCCCGCTTGTTTGAGGCACAATTCAGGCTGGCCCGTGTTCTGGCTCTTCAGGGCGAAATTGAAAACAAGCCGGCCCGTCAGAAACAAGCCGCAGAATTGCTTGCCTCCCTCGACAGCACGGCCACTCCCGAACAAAAAGCGCACATCGCCTTCACACGCATCACGCTGACGATGCGGGTTCAGCGTTTTCCGACCAAGGAGCAGCGCGAAAATCTTCTCGCCAACACCCGTGCTTTTCATGACCAGTTTCCTTCCGATCCACGCTCCGCGCAACTTCTGACCGAAGTCGCCACTCGGTTTGATGCCAACCCCGCGCTCAAAACATCCATTTTGGAAGAGGCGCTCAAGCTAACCAAAGACCCCCAGCTGAGCTTGCGAATCAAGGACGACCTCAAAAGGACGGCGTTAGTCGGAAAGCTGATCCGGTTTTCCATCAACAAAGCGGGTGGCGGCCAGTTTGTCTTGGAAGCCCTCCAGGGCGCGCCTGTCGTACTGTTGTATTTCAGCGAAGAATCCATCCCCTCCTTGGTGGCATGGGAGTCCTTGAACGAAGGCCTGCGCGAACATCCCTCGATCAAGCGGGTGGCGATCTGTCTAGATAAGAAAATCAATGCGCTTCAGACACTGACCAAGGAGTATGCCACAAACTGGACGGTGTGTTGGGATGGAAGAGGCTGGAACAGCCCGGTTGCCCGCGAATACGGGATCAACGCGGTTCCCACCGCATGGCTCATAAACGGTCAGGGCAGGCTCCAATCTCTCAACATTCTCGAAGACCTGCCAAACCAGCTTTTGGATCTGGAAAAGAACCGCTGACCTACCCGTGTCACGAGTCCCAACGGAGGGGAACCACGTCCACTCGGCACCAGCGCTCATCGCGTGCCATGGCATCTCCCACGTGGTCTTCGAAGACCATGCCTATGCTGGCTCCGCCATGTGCGCCGGCTCTCCCGTAGGGATGCCAGATTCCGCTCGTACGCCTTCCGAATGTAGGATGCGCCTCGCCTACAGCTATTAAGGCAGCGACTTCCGTGTCACAGAAAATCTGTGCCAACTTGCGATGGGCTTCCTTTCCTATTCCGCACCCCCTGAGCGCCTCGCCCTATTTCGGAGAGGTAAAGCGCATGAATATCGGCCTGCCGTTCTTGTCTAGGGTTGGCGAGCGCAGCTCGAAGCCTGCGGACGTTGTCATGTATGAAAACGGCTTTCCAGTGCCAGGGTCGCGCGCGAGCGCCGCAGCAGCCGGGCCTTCCGAGAGAATGGCAAGACCCGCCCCAAGCATTTCGCGTTCAACCTGAACCTGACGAATGGCATCTCGCACGCCATAAACAGAAGTCAACAACATCGCCGCAAACGGATAATCACCCAAGCCTGCGGTGAACTGACTGCTCCACGCCTCGAATTGCGCATCCGTCCATGTCACCGCCTCGGCCATTTTCGCGTTGAAACTCTTGATGAAACGGATCTCGTCGGCCAGTCGCTCAGGATCAAGAAATATCTTCTCCACAGCCGGTTGAAGCGCTGCGTCAACGCTCGACCGCACCCACTTTAGGCGCTCGTCGGCGCTCATGGCTGTGATCTTGCTAGAGATCGAATCCGCAAAAGCGGCCTCGCCAGCAAATGAACCGCGCGCGTCCTGGTCGAATGTGGATTCAGCCAGAAGCGTGCGCGCCCGCGCGAGTGTCGAGGCGTTTAGATACACTGCGTTCTCCCGTATGACCTCCAAGGCGCTCTTTTCCATCGACGACGCTATCAGCCCTCCTATCAAAACCTTGTGTGTTTCGCTACGCGGAATCTGCGCGCGGGCCGCGAGATCCTCGAGCGCGCCAGCAGGGTCCTCGGCAAACCGATACGCTGCGCTCCACAGAGCCGCCTGGGCCAGTTCCATGATGATCCGGTACTGGGGCAGCGTCGTATCATATGACAACTTACCCAGCCCCCAGTCATAATAATCCGCCCCGACCGCCTCGTGAATGAGCGCAAGAATCGGTTTCAACTTTTCAAAAAGTGCTTTCGCCTCCGCCTCCGACACTTCCTCGCGCGGCTGCTTGATCATTTTCCTTTCCGACTCGGACAATTGCTTCAACAGCGCGGAAGCCTTCAAGTACAGGTTTGTCCCATTGACTCCGGCGGGAATGGAATCCCCAGAACGGTCCTTCGCAGCAGGACTCGCGTCGCCCTGTTCCCCGCCTGCGGCGGCTGCGCTAGGCGGCTCCGAAGAAGCAGGAAAAGGACTGCTGACCGGCGCTGCTTCAGGGATCGTCTGTGGGTATGTTCCGCCAGAACGCCAAAACCAAAGAGCCATGAGGCATGCTGCCAGAACCGATCCAGCGACGAACGTTCGCGACGGTGAGGAAGTTTTTTTCACGCGACGCAAGGGGAGTTGGGAAAGGCGGTGTTTGATTGGGTCTTTCATGGTTTTTTATCTACAGGCGCTCCTCATAGACGGGACGCAGCACGTCCCGAAGTTTGTCTGACTTGTAGCGGTAACGGCTTGCTGCGGTGTGCGGGGAGATGTCTAGAGCCTCGGCGATTTGGAGGAAGGTGAGGTTTTCCCAGAGCTTGAGGTGGAGCACGGCGCACTGTTTCCCGGGAAGATTTTGGCGCGAAACCTCCACTGTCTGTCGAAAGGCTTCGTCATCACCGGGAAACGCCTGGGGGAAAAGCGTCGGTGTCTCGACGCCATGCTGCTCTTCGTATGCAGCATGCGTGGTGGAGCGTCGGAGGAAATCGCCCGTGGCGTTGAGTGCTGTTTGCAGGAGGAGGGCGCGGGGTTCGTGTGCTCTTTTGAAAAGAGATGGAAAGCGCGCAAGTTTGAGGAAGCCTCCTTGCAGCGCATTCTGGACAAGCGCGTGGTTGCGGGAGACGTTCAGCAGAAACGCAACCAAAGCATCCCCATGCGCGCCGTAAATCTGTTCGAGGGAGAAAGGCATCCGAGGTGGAGACGCGCGAGGGTTGGGGATTTGTTCAAAAAAGAGACAAAGGACTTCGCCTCGCTGATCTCCAAACGTGTTACGATGGGCAGCCTCAGGCAACGAGCCACGCTGCATCCGAAATTTAAAGCGCAACCGCCAACTCGGCTACGCGCGTTTTCTTTCTCGATGCATGTTAGAATTATTTTCACCCCCCTCTTCTTTAATTACAATACCCGAACCGCGATCTAGCTCTGGTTTGGGCAGACCTTGCGCTGCTATAGCCAGAAATTACAGGCGCTCAGAGACAAGACGAACCCCGCAGAGCTTGAACGTCTCGCACAGAAACCCGCCCGCAAGATGAACGACATCGGCGACTTCTTCGGCGGTGCGCGGGGCCGGGAAGTTGGAATCCGCCGCTGGGAAGGCCGCGCTTTTTTATGCGAAACTGCTATGGGACTTGGCCGGGCTTGACGAGGCGGCACGCGAATCCATCGTCAACCTCTAACCCCCAAATTTATACATCTGAAGAGGCGGGGGCCCTTCCAGTCCGCACCCGCGCCTATGTCTTCTATTTTCCGATACAGACCACTTCTTTCATGCTGGGATGGTAAAGGCGTCCGTTCGCAAAAGAAATGGAGTTCAAGCTCCATGTCTGTCCCGGAGTGCCGAGATCATTGACGGAAAGCAGCGCCTTCTCATCAAGCACCGCAGCCTTCGCATCCAGTGCGTAGGTGATCCCAAGCATTGTCGTGAAGTAGACTCTGCCGCCGACTGCCGTGGGACTGCCGAGGTAACCCCACCACCATCCATCGCCTTGTGAACGTTTGTCGCTCACGATGTCGATGCCGCGCGCATTGACCGTGGAGGATTTTTGCGGCTGCCCCCAAATCAAACGGTCTTCCTTGCCGACCTCGCGTTCCACGGAAACCGGCAACTCCAAGTATTCAACCTTCCCAGTTTCCAAATGCACTCTTCCGACGCAATACGGAGGCCCCAGATGTTTGCCCGCTTCTGTGTAACAAAGAAACCAGTTCCAATCTCCAAGAAGGATATTGCAAAACTGCGCAGGAAACACCTTCAGTACAGGTGTTTGTGCGGATAGATCTACATCCGAAAGCAACTCGTATTTCGCCGCAACGGGATCAAATCGGCGCCAGTCCACTTTGGCTGTGAGCGACTGGGTGCGCACCAACGCACCTGTCGTCGCGTCAAGCACGTGCTGCTGCGAGGAATCACTATCCATCCACAACGCGTATTTGGCGTTCCAGTGCTGGGTGTATGCAGCCTTGCCCTTGGCTGGTTCAAACCGCCACTGCGTCCGCCCTTCGCGCCCGGGGGCGAGGCTCGTGAGACTCAAACCTATAGGAAGTTCGGGAACGCCATGATACGCACCGCGCCCCTGAAGCACTGCCGGGGTTCCATCCGCGAGGTTGCCAAACACCGGCGTATTGTAATGCGTAATTCTGCTGTGTTACAAAATGTCATCAAGCCGCGGCTCGATCTTTTTCTTCCGCAAATCAATATCTATCTGCCGACGTCGGTGTCGTCTGGCTAGGGCTTTCTGCACATCTTCCTCAGTCGCATGAGGGCGCGGCAGGTAATACTCAATC
>CANJPY010000078.1 GCA_947476255.1 Chthoniobacteraceae bacterium
CCTACCGCGGAAGAGGAACCGAGCAGAGTCAGCGTCTTGGAACCGGCCCCGGTGGCGGTGAGGTCGCTCGTGAACTTGACAGTGCCGGTGCCGGTGAGGTTGAGCTGTCCGCCGCCCGTGGTGCCTGCGAGGTTAAGGACGCGGTCCGTGGTGAACCCGGCGCCGCCGATAGTCAGGGTGGCCGTGTTGGTGAGGCTGCCGAGGTCGATCGTGCCATTGGCCGCGGTCAAAGGCGCACCGAGGTTACTGGTGGTCGAACCGTTGAAGACGCTGTTGAGCGAACTGACGAGAAGCGTGCCGCTCGAAATGACGGTCCTGCCCGTATAAGAGTTGGCGCCGGAAAGGGTGATGGCGCCTGTCCCTAGCTTGGTCAGGCCGGCGTCGCCAGAAAGGATGCCGGAGAGTGTGCCGTTTGTGACCGAACCGTTACCGATAGTGGCATCGGAATCTGAGGAGAGTGCGAGGTTGGTCGAACCGCTGAAGGAGCCAAGCTTCGCGCCGTTCTGAAGACGAATGAGGCCAGTACCTGTGGTGCTGATGCTCGAGGCGCTCGGAACCGCGTTTGTGCCGGCGAAGACGAGTGTTCCAGCGGAGACCGTCGTCGCTCCGGTGTAGGTGTTGCTGCCTGCGAGGACGAGCGTTCCGTCGCCGGATTTCGTCAGTCCGAAGGCTCCGTTTAAGTTTCCACCCAGCTTCAAGGTGCCGGCCGCAACGTTGATGTTAGGCGAAACCGACAGGGCGACCGCTCCCGTACCAAGGGAGAGGCTGGCAGCACCTTGGTAAGCGAGATTACCGCCCAGCGCGATTGGGTTGTTCGCAGAGAGCGTCAAGTCGCTGTCAGCGGCGAGAGCGCCACCGGTGATGAACAGAGTGCCGGAGCCGAGTGCAGTCGCATTTGCTAGATTCAGCGTACCGGAGGCGAGCTTGAAGCCTCCGGAGAAGGTGTTGGCTCCGGAGAAAGTCATGGTCGCGGAACCGGAGGCGAGGATTTGCCCTGCACCGACAATCGGAAATGCGAAGGTTCCGTCCGTCGGATTGTTGAGCACCACGAACGCACCGCCCGCGATGGAAACAGTTCCAGAGCCGAGCGCACTGCCAGAAGCGAGGATGAGACTGCCCTCGGAAACGACAGTCCCCCCGGAGTAGGAGTTGGAACCCGCCAGATACGCGTTTGAGCTGCGCACCTTGCGCAGAGCGCCCGAACCCGTGATCGCATTGAGGAACGTCTGACTCGTTGGAACCGTAAAGACGTTTTCCGAACCCGCGGCCGTGCTCGCTGCAACCTCAGCGGCGGAGAGGGCGCGGTTGTACATACGCACCTCGCGGTAAGACTGATTGGCCGGCGTATCCCAGGTGTAAGGGGAACGCCCCAGATAAAACACGTTGCTGGAAAGCTCGGAGAGTGAGCGGCCCGCGACGGAGACCGTTCCCATCAGAGTTCCATCGCGATAGAGCCTGACCAGGGAGGTCGCAGCATCCCAAACGACCGCGTAATGGTACACCTGCCCCAGAACCGTCGTCGTGTTATACAAATTATCGAAGGCGCCCAATCCCAGCGCCCGAAGGCTGAGCATCCCTTGAGACATAGAACCGGCCAAGGGATTCACAAAAAAGGTTTTTTCAGTGCCGGAGGTGAAATCCTCAATATCATTGAAGGCAAACAAGTAGGGCCAGTTGACCGACGCGTTGATGGAACTCCAGACTTCCAAAGTCATCGAGGTCAGCCCGCTCAACATGCCCGCCGGGAGCTTGACGTAGCTCGCGCCAGCGCGGGTCGCGCCGTTCAAATTGAGGGTGCCTGAAGCCAGCGTGGCGCTGGAAGAGTAGCCGTTGGGCGTCACGATGGCCCCATTTGCAGACCCGATGGAATCCGCCAGAGAGTTGCCGGCGATTTCATTAAAGGACCAGCGGTGCGTGAGGCCGTCGGGCAAAACATCGACAGCGCCCAGAGTCACGGAGGAGCCCGGCGCCGTGAAAATCGTGCCGGAGCCGGCAGCGTTTCCGGAGTTCAGCTGGAGAGTTCCGCCAGTCACATTGAGGGCCGAGATGTTGTTGGACCCGGCCAGCACAAGGGTGCCGGCGCCGGCCTTGGTCAGGACACCGCCGCCCAGGATGGAGGCGTCGAACTCGAGCGTGGACGCGTTGACCACAATGGTGCGGTCGCCGCTCATGGCGATGTTGCCCGCGGAGAACGTGAGGTTGTTCGAGCCGAGGAAGCCGAAGTCACCCGTCCACACTTGGGCCGACACAGTTGAAATCGTCAGGGCGGAGCCTGTCGAGTTGTTAAGGAAGCCACCGCTGATTGTCAGCATCCCCGTTCCCAGCGCGCCCGCATTGCCCAGCGCCAGAGTCCCAGCCGCGAGGGTCGTTCCACCAGAATAGGTATTCCCGCCCGAAAGCGTCCAAGTGCCGGTGCCCTGCTTCAAGAGCGCCGTTGTGTTCAGCAGACTGTTATTCGAGATCACACCCGAAATTTCGCCGGTTCCCGAAGTGGAGCCCTGCAGGGTGAGCGTCTTGGAACCGGCTCCCGTGGCCGTCACACTTCCCGTGTAAACGAGGAAATCGGTCCCGGACTGGTCAAGAACACCGCCACCCGTTGTGCCAGCCAGATTAATGACCCGGTCGGTTGTTGTAGAAGGCACAACACCGTCGAAGGTGATCCGGATGTTTCTCACCTGCCCATCAAATCCTTCACCCGCGCCGTGAGGTGCCGCGCCCAATCGAATCGTCTTGTCCGAAGGATTTAAAACCCCCAATCCGTTCGATGTCTTCAGCAAGACGCCTGCGGCGTAAACTTTCATGGTCCCGTTATCAAATGTGATTTTGACGGCCACAAACTGTCCTCCAGTTGTGGTACCCCCAAAAGGATCAAGAGGGCCGTAGGATGTATTCTTGATCCACACTCCGTCGACCGTCTGAGAACGCACCAGGATGCCATCGGTGTACATTCCGTACGAGAAGAGCGTATTGCCTCCACCATTGGCATTCATCAAGTACTCGGCCTCAAAAGTCCACTTCTGGCCTAAATCCTTGGCGAGGACCCAGGGATTGCTCGCGTTTGCTAAAAGCGTGTACGGCGTCCCGGTGAGGTACGACTCATAGGCCACCAGACTCCCCCCGGTAATGAGCGTTCCAGTGGAGGTGAGGCTGCCAAGATCAATCGTGCCGTTCAGTGCAGTCGTCGGAGCGCCCAACGAGCTCGACGCCTGACCACCACTCACCTTGTTTAAGGAAGCAACCCACAACGCTCCCTGCTGGATCCAAGTCTTCCCGGTGTACGAAGAGAGACCGGAAAGCGTCACCGTGCCGGAACCGACCTTTGTCAGAGTGGACGCTCCGGACAGCGTGGCCGACAGACTCTGCGTCGTATCCCCTGCACCCACTGAAACGCTGGAACCCGGGGCGAATGTCATGACGCCGGCACCCGTGTAACTCGGAATCGGCGCGCCATTCTGCAAAATCACCGTCGCACCCGCGGCCACCGACAGCGCAGACGAAGCTGGCAGAGCGTTCGCACCGTCGAGAATCAGCGTCCCGGCGGACACCGTCGTCGCGCCCGTGTAGGCGTTCGCACCCGAGAGCACCAAGGTGCCGGGTCCAGCCTTTGTCACTCCGTACGCTCCGGAGATCACGCCGCCCACCGTCAGCGTTCCGGCGTTCACCGTGATGATAGGAGTATCTGTCAACGTCACGGCACTCACGCCCGTATTTAACGAAGCCGTACCCCGGAAAGTGAAGCTGCCGTTCCAGATCTGAGCACTGAAACCGTTCAGCGTCAGCGGGGTCGAGGCGTCGATGGAAGCGCCGGCCGCGATTGTAAGGGTTGCTACACCAAGCGCGGACGCATTGCCCATGCTGAGGGTTCCCGCATTGAGCAGAAGATTGCCAGACAGACTGTTGGCGCCTGAAAGCGTCACCTTGCCCGAGCTCGTTTTGCTCACCGTGCCCGGACCCGTGAGCACGTTCGTGAGCGTAAAGTCGGTCGCAGCGTCCAACTGCAGCGCACCCGCCGCAGCCACGTTCACAGTACCGGCGCCGACCGTGCCGCTTGTGAGGCGCAGCGTTCCCTCGCTCACCGTCGTGAGCCCCGTTTGGGTCTTGGCGCCACTCAACGTGACGGTGTTTCCACCGATCTTTTGCAAGGAGCCGGCGCCCGAAAGTGTCGACGCAAACGTGAAGTCTCCATTGAGAACAGAGCCCCCTACAGACAGCGTTGAGCCTGTTCCAGCGGTGACCGCGCCAGAGCCACCACCGCTTGCTTTGTTCAGAATCACGGTTCCGCCCGTCAGCACAAGGCCCCCAGTGAATGTGTTATTCCCGTTGAGCACCAACGTGCCGGTGCCCGCTTTGGTCAAAGCAAACGCGCCGGACACAGATCCGTCGACTTGAAGGACACCCGCATTCACGGTGACCGTCCGGTTAGCGGAGAGTGAAACCGCGCCCGAACCGAGGTTCAAGTTGTTAGATCCCAGAAAACTAAAGTCACCGGACCAAGTCTGCGCCGGATTGGAGCTCAGCGTGAGCGCAGCACCGGAAGTATTGTCGAAGGCGCTCGTGCCGCTAATCGTCAACGACCCCGACCCCAAAGCAGAGGCGTTATTGAGAATGAGCGTCCCGCCGCCCAGGTTGGTTCCTCCCGAGAACGAGCTCGAACCCGAGAGAATCCACGTCCCCGTGCCCTGTTTCGCGAGCGACGTCTTGTGGGTGACACTATTGTCCACGATGGCCCCGACGATTTCGCCCACCGCAGAGGAGGAACCGAGCAGCGTGAGCGTCTTGGAGCCAGCGCCGGTGGCGGTAAGGTCGCTCGTGAACTTGACGGTGCCGGTGCCGGTGAGGTTGATCTGGCCGCCGCCCGTGGTGCCGGCGAGGTTAAGGACGCGGTCCGTGGTGAACCCGGCGCCGCCGATGGTCAGAGTGGCGGTGTTGGTGAGGCTGCCGAGGTCGATCGTGCCATTGGCAGCGCTCAGAGGCGCCCCGAGGTTACTGGTCGTCAAACCGTTGAAGACGCTGTTAAGCGAACTGACGAGAAGCGTGCCGCTCGATATGACGGTCTTGCCCGTGTAAGAGTTGGCACCGGAAAGCGTGATGGCGCCTGTCCCTAGCTTGGTCAGGCCGGCGTCGCCAGAAAGGATGCCGGAGAGTGTGCCGTTTGTGACCGAACCGTTACCGATCGTGGCATCGGAATCTGAGGAGAGTGCGAGGTTGGTCGAACCGCTGAAGGAGCCAAGCTTCGCGCCGTTCTGAAGACGAATGAGACCAGTACCGGTGGTGCTGATGCTCGAGGTGCTCGGAACCGCGTTGGAACCGTCGAAGGCGAGTATTCCTGCGGAGACCGTCGTCGCTCCGGTGTAGGTGTTGTTACCTGAGAGGATGAGCGTTCCGTCGCCGGATTTCGTCAGTCCGAAGGCTCCGCTTAAGTTTCCGCCCACTTTCAAGGTGCCCGACGCGACGTTGATGTTAGGCGAAACCGACAGCGTGACCGCTCCCGTGCCAAGGTACAGGCTGGCGGCACCTCGATAAGCGAAATTACCGCCCAGCGCGATCGGATTGTTGGAGGAGAGCGTCAGGTCGCTGTCAGCAGCGAGGGCGCCGCCGGTGATGGAGAGCGTGCCGGTTCCGAGTGCCGTGGCGTTGGCAAGATTGAGTGTGCCGGAAGTCAGTTTGACACCACCGGTGAAGGTATTTGCTCCGGAGAGAGTGAGTAAACCCGAGCCCGAAACGAGTACTTGAGCGGTGCCGCTGATCTGGTTGGCGAACGCGAGGTCGGAGGAAGTGAGGAAAGTCAGCGAGGCACTTCCCGAAGTCGACACCGAACCCGTGCCAAGGCCGCCCGCCGAGGAAACGAGGAGGCTCCCTGCGGTAATGGTGGTCCCGCCGCTGAAGGAGTTGGAGGCAGTCAAGTTGACTCCGGCCGTGCCGGTGACAACGAGGGCCCCTGCACCGCTCAGGGTGTTGGAGAGGGTTTGAAGCGCGGTGGTGGAATGGATTCTAAGCGTCGCTCCATTTGAAATCGACAGTGCGCCTGCACCCGCTGCAGCGCCCGAATTCAGGAGGAGGGTGCCGCCAGTGAGGTTGACGTTGGAAAAGTTGTTGAAGCCCGAGAGTGCCAAGGTTCCTAGGCCCGCCTTGGTGAGCGCGCCACCGCCGCTCACGGACCCGTCAAACTGCAAGGTCGCACCGTTTACCGTAAGGGTGCGGTCGCCCGTCATCGTGACAGCACCCGAACCGAACTTCAGACTGTAGGTCCCAAGGTAAGCAAAGTCGTCCGACCAGTTCACAGGCGGGTTCCCGGTGAGTGTCAGGTCCGAGGCAGAGGCGTTGTCGAGGGCACCACCGGAGATCGTCAACGAACCCGTCCCGAGCGCGCTCGCATTGCCCAGCACGAGGGTCCCCTGCGCGAGGGTCGTGCCGCCTGAGTAGGTGCTTGCGGAGAAGAGAGTCCACTTGCCAGAGCCCTGCTTGAGCAGCGACGTCTTGTTCGAGACGCTGTTGTCCACGATCGCGCCGGAGAGCTGTCCCGTGCCAGCCGTGGAACCCTGCAGCGTCAGCGTTTTCGAACCTGCACCCGTGGCGGTCAACGCACTCGAGAACACCAGCGCGCCAGTGCCGGATTGATCGATCACGCCTCCCCCAGTCGTACCCGCGAGGTTGATCACACGGTCCGTTGTCTGAGCCGAACCGGTCACCACCAGCGTTCCCGTGGCGGTGAGACTGCCAAGGTCAATGGTCCCATTGGCAGCCGATGTCGGAGCGCCCAGAGAACTGGTGAGCGAGCCACCCGTGACCTTGTTCAGCGTGGCCACACTCAAGCCACCACTCTGAATCGACGTCTTGCCGGTAAAGCTTCCCGCCGATGTAATCGTCACCATCCCGCCACCAACCTTCGTGAGCGTCGAGGCGCCGGAGAGCAAGATGCCGGAATCCGCCGTGACATCCCCCGCGCCCACAAGGGCCGGCGAACCCGCGGCGTACGCGAGCGCCCCACCGCCGGTGTAGCTGGCAAGCACCGCACCGTTTTGCAGCATGATCGTGGAACCCAACGCGGCGTACACGGAGGACCCCGAAGGCAACGCATTGGTCCCGTTGATAATCAGTGTGCCAGCCAGCACGGTCGTGGAGCCCGTATAGCTGTTGACGCCTGAAAGGATCAGCGTGCCTGCACCGTCCTTGGACAAGGCGGCGCCGCCGGAGATGTTCCCCACGGTGAGGGAGCCAGCGGCCACGGTCACTGTGGAATCTGTGCTCAACGCCGCAACACCCGAACTGATGTTGAGCGGACTGGACCCGAGGAAAGTGAGGCTGCCACTCCAGACGGCGGGCAAGGCGGGGAAGGTCACGCCGCTGGCCACATCGAGTGTTGCCCCCGGGGCGATGGTCAAACTTCCCGTGCCCAACGCCGCGGCATGGCCCAGGACCAGAGTTCCCTGAGAAAGTGTCGTACCGCCCGAATACGTATTCGCACCCGAGAGGGTCCACTTGCCGGTGCCTTGCTTGAGGAGGGCCGTGAGAGACGAGGAGCTGTTGTTGGCGATGACACCGGAAATTTCGCCGGTACCAGTTGTGGAGCCCTTCAGAGTCAAGGTCTTGGTGCCGATTCCGTACGAGGTCACGCCCCCCGTCAGCACGAGAGCACCGGAACCGGATTGGTCGAGGACACCGCCCCCTGCCAAGCCGCCACTCCAGCCCGAGCCCAGAGTGAACACGGAGAAATTGTCGATGCTGTGTTTGTCACTCACGCCGCCGCAACGGCTGGCGAAGCCAAACTTCCACGTTGATTTGTCCGCGCTGCCGTAAGCGGTGCCAAGGTCGAGATTGCTGATGACGCTCGTACCTGCCACTGAAAGGGAAAGTTTGTTGCTGGCATCGATGGAGATGATCACCTTTTGGTAAGCCGGATTGTACAAATTGACATAGGCCGTCTGCAGCGAGGCGCCATTGAGTTTCACCTCAATGCGGTTGCTGCCGTATTCAACCATCGAAACAACCAAACCTGCTGTCATGGGCATGCCACCTTCATCGCCACTGGCGGACGAAATGACGCCGTAGTTGAAACTGGTGCCGTCCGCACCGCCGCCGTCGTAGGCGCGGTAATCAAACTGGGCGGTGAAGACCGTCGGGCTGGACGCCAGGGTGTCGAACAGCAGGTAGCCCGAAACACTTCCCTGATTTGGCGTTAAAACGCACTCGCCATTGGAAACGACCGCGCTCGAAGAGAGCGTGGCGCCAGTGGGAGCCGACGTGAAATCCGTGGAAATGTACATCGTGACTGGCTGCCCGCCTGCAAGGTTGATGACGCGGTCGGAGGTCTGAGAAGAGCCGGTCACGATGAGCGTTCCTGAGGAGTTCAGACTGCCCAGATCAATCACGCCGTTGAGGGCGGACGTTGGGGCGCCGAGCGAACTGGACGCCGTGCCTCCGGTGACCTTGTTCAAAGTGGCGACACTCAAACCGCCGGCATAAATGGAGGTCTTGCCGGTGTAGGAACTTGAAGAGGTCAAACTGAACGTGCCGTTTCCAATCTTGGTGAGAGTGGAGGCGCCCGAAAGGCTGATACCTGAAGAACCCGAAACATCCGCCGCTCCAAAAACGCCACTGGAACCGGCTGGAACCGTCAGGGTGCCCAGGCCCGCCACCAGAGGCACAGGAGCACCGTTTTTCAGGATGACCGTGGTTCCAGTCGCCGCACTCAGTGAAACTGCAGACGAAAGCGCATTGGCGCCATCCAGAATCAGGGTGCCCGCCACCACGTTGACCGTACCGCTAAAAGCATTCGTTCCCGAGAGGATGAGCGTGCCGGCTCCGTCTTTGCTGAGGGTCGAGTTACCGGAAAGATTGCCTGCCGTGAGCGAGCCCGCACTGACGGTCACCGTCGCATTGGCTGCGAGGGACACGGAGCCAGCGCTCACATCGAGGCTGTTGGAGCCCAAGAAGGTGAAGCTGCCGTTCCAAACGTGAGGAATGGCCCGCAAAATGGTGGCACTGGAAGCGTCCAGAGTGGCTCCTGCGTAAATGGTGAGAGTCCCAGTGCCAAGCGCGTTCGTGTGACCAAGGGCGAGGGTCCCCTGCGAGAGGGTGGTGCCGCCCGAGTAAGTGTTGAAGCCCGAGAGCGTCCACTTGCCGGTCCCCTGCTTGAAGAGAGCGGTGGTGTTGAGGGAACTACTGTTCACGATGCTCCCCGCAATTTCACCGCTGCCTGCCGTTGAGCCTTGAAGAACCAGCGTCTTGGAGCCTGCTCCGGTCGCAGTGAAGGCCCGCACGAACTTCAGCAGGCCCGTGCCGGACTGGTCCAGCACCGCGCCGCCGGTCGTGCCCGCAAGGTCCATCACACGGTTCGAGGTTTCCCCCGTCCCCGAATACAACAGGACGCCCGTGGAGGAGAGGCTGCCGATGCCCAATGTGATGCCCGTCAGGTCGAGGGGGGCTCCCAGTGAACTCTGGGTGAGATTTGCGACGAACGTCGGGACCCCTTTGCGGATCGTATAATTCTTACGGTCGGCGACGTACACGACGCCAGACGAATCAACGGTCAGGTGTTCCGGATTCCTAAATCTGGACGCCGTTCCAACGCCGTCTACACTGGCCCCGAGCCCAGCCGTGCCGCCGATGGTCGAAACGACACCGCTCGCTGTAATCCGGCGTATGGTGTGCCCATTGTAGTCCGTCACGATGATATTGCCGTCGGGATCGGCGGCTATCCCAATGGGCTGGTTGAAGGTGGCCACGGTTCCAGCACCATCGGTGCCTCCTGCGACCCCCGTCCCCGCCACGGTGGAGACCATCCCGCTCGGAGTGATCATCCGAATCATATTGTTGCCGTTATCAGCAACAAAGAGGTTCCCAGTCGCTCCAACAGTGATTGCCCAGGGAAAGTTAAACCGAGCGGCAGATCCCTGCCCATTGGTGGTTCCGCTCTGGCCGGCGGCGCCCGCAAAGGTCGTCACCACTCCCGCAGGCGTGATCTTGCGGATGGTATGGTTGCCGAGGTCCGCCACATACACGTTCCCATACAGATCCACCGTGATTCCGGAAAGGTTGCCGAAAGACGCCGCCGTTCCCGTTCCGTCCGTCGAGCCGGAGACGCCCGCGCCCGCGAGTGTCGTTACCACTCCGGCCGGCGTGATTTTACGGACGTCATAGTTAGCCCATTCGGCGACGTACAAGTTACCGGCGGAATCGATCGCCATCCCCTCCGGAGCGTTTAAGCGGGCGGTTAAGGCGACCGTTGCGTTGGTATTGCCGGCGGAGGTGTAGGCTCCGGCAAAGGTCGTCACCACGCCTGCGGGGGTGATTTTACGGATGGTGTGGGCGCCACAGTCCGAGACGTAAATGTTACCGGAGGCGTCCACACAAATCCCATCGGGGTCAATAAACCGGGCGGCAGTGCCGGTAGCGTCGGTGTACGCAGCGACGCCGGCTCCGCCGGCAATCGTCGACCACGTGTAACTGGAGGCGGAGAACCCGTTGAGCGAACTCACCGCGAGGGTCCCGCTCTGGATCGTGGTTTTGCCGGTGAAACTGCCGGTGCTCAGAAGGGCGATCGAGCCGCTGCCGACTTTGGTGAGCGTGGACGTCCCCGAGAGGGCGATGCTGGAATTTCCGGAAGCGTCGTTCCAGCCCACGGTCAGGGGATTTCCCGCGCTATAAACAAAGGAACCGGCACCCGTGAAGGACTGCAATTGAGCGCCATTTTTGAGAATGACGGTGGCTCCCGCGGCCGCAGTGACCGTCGAAGTGGACGGCAATGCATTGGGCCCGTCAATGATGAGGGTCCCTGCAAGGGCTGTTGTAGCGCCGGAGTACGTGTTGTTGCCGGAGAGAACGAGCGTACCGGCACCGCCCTTCCCGAGATCGTAAGCGCCCGAGATATTGGCCACCGAAAGCGACCCGGCACTGACGGTCACCGTAGAGCTCGCGAGGAGCGCCACGGAACCTGTGCTCAGGTCAAGGGCATTGGAACCCAGGAAGGTGAACCCCCCATTCCAAGTCTGTCCCAAGGCGGGGAGAGTCAAGGGGAGCAAGGTGTCCAAAGTCGCTCCCGCGTTGATGAAGAGACTCCCAGTTCCCAAGGCGCTTGAGCCACCCAAAACAAGCGTCCCCTGCGCGAGCGTCGTGCCGCCCGAGTAAGTATTGGCGCCCAAGAGGGTCCACTTGCCCGTTCCCTCTTTGAGCAGCGCTGTCGTGTTGACGCCGCTATTGTTGGAAATCACTCCCAAAATGGCGCCCGATCCCGCTGCCGAACCCCTCAAGGTCAGGGTTTTGGAGCCGGCTCCCGTCGCGGTCACGCTGCCCGTGAAGATGAGCGCACCGGAGCCAGACTGGTCGAGCACACCACCGCCGCTGGTGCCAGCCAGATTAATGGAACGCGCCGTGGCTTCTCCCGAACCGTTAACGACCAAGGCGCCGGTGGAAGTGAGCGAGCCAAGGTCAATCGTGGCGTTCGCGGGAGTGGGAGCCCCCAAAGAGGTGGCCAACAGCGAATTGGAAAACACCGTGGGGAGGCCCTTTCTGACCGCACTGTTATTTCTATCACTGACCCAGAGGGTTCCGTAAGGATCCACAGTGATTCCAAAGGCGTAGTTGAACACTGCGGCCGTTCCGAGTCCGGCGCCGTTCCCTGCGGATCCCGTCCCTCCGAGCGTACTCACCACGCCGTTGGGCTGGATCAACCGAACGCGATAACCCGCCCGTTCGACCACATAAACGTTGCCCAGCGTATCGACGGCAATGCCCCAAGGTTGGTTGAACGTCGCGCTCAAGGCCGCACCATCCACGCCTCCCGCAGTGCCCGTCCCCGCGTATAAACTGACGACACCGCCGGGAGTCACTTTCCAGATTTTGTGGACCCCCACATCTGTTACATAAAGGTTGCCGGCGGTGTCCACAGCGACACTTGTGGACACATCGCTGAAGATACCGGCTCCCGTTCCGATGGTCTGCACAACTCCGGCCGGACTGATGCGACGGATTAACTTGTTGCCGTTTTCTACAATGTAAATGTTATCCGCGGAATCGATGGCGATCCCGCAGGGTTGGTTGAGGCTTGCCGCAATACCCGTGCCGTCCAGGGAACCAGCCGCACCCGTACCTGCAAAAGTGGAGACGGTTCCATCCGGAGTGATCTTGCGAATCAAGTGGTTGGTCTGGTCGGCGACAAAAACGCTCCCGGTGGAGTTCACGCATACGCCATTTGGCGCGTAAAACTTGGCAGTGGCTGCGGGCCCGTTGACGTTTCCTGCGGTCCCCGAGATGCCCGCGTAGAGCGTTACCGTGCCACTGGGGGAAACCTTCCTGATGCAGTGGCTGGCTTGATCCGCGACATAGAAATTCCCCAAGGCATCCATCGCGATGCCGTTCCCTGCGACACCTGTTGCCAAGGTGGACCAATTGTAGCTGCCACCAGCGAGAGTGTTTACGGCACTCACAACCAGCGAACCCGCTTGGATGGAGGTTTTTCCCGTGAAGGTGCCGCTGCTTGTCAAGGTCACGGAACCATTCCCGATCTTGGTCAGCGACACGGAGGAAGAAAGCGCTGTAGTGAAAACACTGGAAGTGTCGCCTGCCCCGACAAGCACGTTGGTGCCGGGACCATAAGTAAGCGTCCCTCCACCGGTAAGAGCCGGCACAGGAGCGCCATTTTGAACAAACACAGTCGCTCCCGCCGCCGCATAGAGAGTCGAACCCGCGGGAAGCGCGTTAGGCCCGTTGAGGATCAGCGTCCCGGCGTTTACCACCGTCGCACCGGTGTACGTGTTGGTGCCGGAGAGAATCAAGGTCCCGGCGCCCGCTTTACCGAGGGCGAAGTTGCCTGAAACTGCGCCCACAGTGAGAGTCGACGACGACACTGTCACGGTGGAATCCGCGGCCAGTGCAACCGAGCCCGCACTCAAATCCAGCGAGTTGCTGCCAAGGAAGGTAAAGCTTCCGCCCCAGACTTCGCTCATTGCCGGGAGCGTGAAAGTGTTGTTCGCGTCGAGCGTGGCACCCGGGGAGATGGTCAGGCTCCCAGCACCAAGTGCGTTGACGTTGCCAAGCACCAGCGTTCCCTGCGCGAGGGTCGTGCCACCGGAATACGTGTTGGTCCCCGAAAGGAGCCACTTGCCCGTGCCCTGCTTCAGGAGGGAGGTTTTGTTGGTCGTGGTATTGTCAAAAATCACGCCGGATATTTCACCCGCGCCCGCGCTTGAACCTTGAAGCGTGAGGGTCTTTGAACCCGCCCCTGTCGCGGTCACAGAGCCCGCGAATACCACCGCACCCGTGCCGGACTGGTCCAACACCGCGCCACCCGTGGTGCCCGCAAGGTTGATGCGACGCTGGGTGGTCTGGATGGTCTGGGTGGTGCCCGTGATCGTCAGACTTCCCGTGGACGTCAGAGAACCGATGTCGATCGTTGCCAGTGTCAGATCGGATGGCGCCCCCAAGGAACTGGACGCGAGCGAATTTCCAGAAAAGCCCACCGGGGTGCCCTTTCGGATCACGTGGTTGTTGGAATCCGCCACAAACAAGGCGCCGGACAGAGAATCCAGAACAATCCCGCGCGGCGCGCTAAAGAGCGCGCTGCTGCCGACCCCATTGGCGAAACCTGCCGTGCTCATCGCATTGTAGGCCGCGGCATTCCCCCCAAGCGTGAGCATGGTCGCGTCCGGGGCGATGCGGCGGATCGAATTCGCGTTATCCGAGTCTTCGTAGTAGACGTACCCGGCATCGTTCATGGCGATGAACTCGGGATAGTACGGACCGGTGAGGTAAGTGGTGCCCGAAACCAGAGTGCCGCTGGTGGTAATGCGGCGAATGCGCCCCGGGCTTGTGTGCTCTGCCAGATACATGTTCCCGCTCGCATCCCAGACAGACCCCATCGGCTCGGTTAAGGCGCCCATACTATCAGCGAACGTACTCAATGTTCCGGTCGAACTCAGAGAGCCTGCGGAAGTGATTTTGAACAACTTCATCACGCCCGCGTCCCCGATATAAACGTTCCCAGAGGCGTCCGCAGACATCCCGCGGATGCTGTTGAGCGGACCGCTGGCGTAGGTTCCTGCAAACGTGGTCACCGATCCTGTCGAGACAGAGATTTTTCTGACGAGTTTATTGCCATTGTCCCCGACAAAGACGTTTCCAAAGGGATCAACCGCGATGGCCGTGGGCTGGCTGAACTTGGCAGCGCTGGCGAGACCATCCACCCAACCTGCAACCCCTGTTCCCGCCAAGGTCGACACGGAGCCGGAGCTGGTGATTTTACGGACCATGTTTGCGCCGTAGTCGGCGACATACAGGTTTCCTGAGGCGTCGGCAGCCATCCCCCACGGCGTGCTGAAGCTGGCCGCCGAACCGATCCCGTTCGCCGTGCCTGTCACCGTCTGGGAACCCGCGAAAACACTCCAACTGAACGCGCTTCCCGCCAGACTGTTCAGACTGTTTACGGTCAGACCGCCGGAGTAAATCGACGTCTTTCCCGTGTGGGAAGAAAGTCCGGTGAGCGTGACGTTCCCAGCGCCCACCTTGGTGAGCGTCGAGGTGCCGGAGAGCACGCCGCTAAAATCAGCGGAAGTGTCGCCCGCACCCAGGGTCACGGGTACTCCCGCGCTCATCACGAGGGCTCCGCCGCCACTCAGCGAGGGAATCGGCGCGCCATTTTGTAAAAGCACCGTCGCGCCTGTGGCGACAGTCAAGGCGGACCCGGCTGGCAGCGCGTTCGGACCATTGAGAATCAGCGTTCCCGCAAGAACAGTGGTTGCCCCCGAATACGTATTGGTGCCGGAAAGAACCAAAGTCCCGCCGCCCGCTTTGCTCAGCGCAAAGCTGCCTGAAACCGCTCCCAAGGTCAGAGTCGACGCAGAAACCGTCACGATCGAATCCGTGGTCATGGTGACGGAGCCTGCGCTCAAATCCAGCGCGTTGCTGCCGCGGAAAGTGAAACTGCCTCCCCAAATTTCGGGGACCGCGGAGAGCGTAATCGCGGTGTTCGCATCGATCGTGGTGCCATCCGAAATGGAGAACGTTCCGGTACCGAGGGCAAAAACGTTGCCAAGCACCAGCGTCCCTTGGGACAGCGTTGTGCCTCCGGAATACGTATTTGCGCCCGAAAGCGTCCACGAACCGGGGCTCTGTTTTTGGACCGCGGTCGTATTTGTGAGGCTGTTGTCACTGATGGCACCGGCGATTTCACCCGAGCCCACGCCGCTTGGGGAATTACGCAGCCTCAGCATCTTGGAGCCAGCCCCCGAAACCGTGAAAGCCCTCGTGAACTTCAAGAGCCCGGAGCCCGACTGGTCGATAATGGCGCCTCCGGTGGTTCCGGAGAGATCGATCCCTCGATTGGTCGTTTCACCCGTGCCCGTGTACACCAGCACGCCTCCGCTCGTCAGACTGCCAAGGGCCACTGTGGCGCTGGCCACATCGACCGGCGCACCGAGCGAACTTTGCGTGAGAGTCGCAGCCAAAGTGGGGGTGGCCTTGCGAACCGTGAAATTCCCACGGTCGGTCACGTACAAGGCGCCAACCGAATCAAAAGCCAGATGCTGGGGATTCTTAAACCGGGCCACCGTTCCCACCCCATTTGTAGTCCCGAGCACTGCAGCAGCGCCGCCGAGCGTGGAAACAACCCCGCTGGCTGTAATCCGGCGTATCGTGTGACCCGTGTAGTCTGCCACGATGAGATTGCCGTCAGGATCGGCGGTAATCCCACGGGGCGCATTAAAGGTGGCCGCGGTTCCTGCACCATCATTGCCTCCTGCGGTTCCCGTCCCCGCCACGGTGGAAACCATCCCGCTCAAAGTGACCATCCGAATCAAATTGTTGCTACTGTCGCTGACATAGAGATTCCCGTTGGGTGAGAAGGTAATCCCCAAAGGGCTGTTAAACCGGGCGGCAGCGCCCTGACCGTTGGTATTTCCACTCAGGCCCGAAGAACCCGCAAGGGTCGTCACGACGCCCGCGGGCGTGATCTTGCGGATCGTATGGTAGCTGTAGTCCACCACATAAACGTTCCCTGCGGCATCCACCGTAATTCCGGACATGTAACCAAAAGACGCCGCCGTGCCCGTCCCATCCGCAGAACCCAACACTCCGGAACCCGCCAACGTAGTCACCACGCCAGCGGGCGTGATTTTGCGCACATCTAAATTAGCCCACTCGGTGACGTACAAATTGCCTGCGGCATCGATCGCAAGGCCCTCAGGGCAGTTGAACCGAGCGTCCAACGGATTCGTCGAATTCGTATTACCGGAAACACCAGAGGCGCCGGCGAAGGTCGTCACCACACCCGCAGGGGTGATTTTTCGGATGCTGTGCCCTGTGGAGTTGTCTGCCACAAACATGTTGCCGGAAGCGTCGAAGCAAATGCCGTCGGGACTGGTAAACCGTGCAGCGGTGCCGGTGGCGTCTGTGTATCCCGTGCTGCCCGCGCCGCCGACAAATGTGGACCACGTGTAACTGGAAGTGGAGAACCCGTTTAAGCTCGAGACCGAGAGTGTCCCGTTCTGGATGACCGTTTTGCCCGTATAAGCACTCGCTCCCGTCAGGGTCACCAGACCGGAGCCGACCTTGGTGACGGTGGAAGAACCGGACAAGACGACGCCTGAAGTTCCCGAGGCATCCCCTGCGCCGAGGACCAAGGGGGAACCCGGGCTATACACAACGCTTCCCCCCCCCGTGAAGCTAGTCACCTGCGCGCCATTCTGCACAAGCACGGTGGCGCCCGTCGCAATGGTCAACGCGGACCCGCTCGGCAGTGCACCGGCGCCGTTCAGAACGAGGGTTCCGGTGTTGACGACGGTGGCACCCGAATAAGTGTTCACCCCACTCAGCATCAGGGAGCCCGAACCAATCTTCGTGAGGCCCCCCGGTCCGGAAACATTGCCAGCCACGGTGAGCGTCGAGACGCGCACGTCCACCGTGGAGTCCGAGGTGAGCGTGACGCTCCCCGTACCTGTGTTCACAGCCGTTGTGCCGGCAAAGGCTGCGGTTCCCGCCCAGACCTGCGCCATACCCGCAGGCAGGGGACTGCCCGAAGTTCCGTCTTCTAGCACGCCATTGATGAAAGTCAGCGAACCGGTCCCCAGAGCGGTGGCCACACCGACCTTCAACGTACCGCCGGCTATCGTGGTTCCGCCAGTGTAGGTATTGGCTGTGGGAAGGGTCAGTCTCCCCACCCCCTGCTTCGTGAGCCCGCCTCCAGGAGAATTCGTGGAGGTCAAAAACGCCTGGGGAATGGTGATTTCGTATCCGTTGGTGTCGATGAAGGCGCCGCCATTTTTGACGTAGGAAGCAGTGATGGTATCAATAAAAATCGTGGAGGTGAGTCCTGCCCTCAAGACGCCCCCGTTGAAGTTCATGGTTCCAGTGCCGGTTCCATTGGTGAAATTGCGCGCACTAGTCAGGGTGCCTCCGTTTAAATTAATCGTTCCGTCTCCTCCGTAACCGGCAAGATAGACAGCAGCGAAGGGGCTCGCTCCGCCCGGATCGACAACATTGACCACTGCGTTGTCCTTGATGGTGAGAACGCCTGTGCCAAAGGCTGACCCTCCCTGATCCCCTCCCCCGATGAAGACTTTACCACCTCCGATGCCAAGATTGACAACGCTGCTCCCCTCAATCGTGGCATAGGCCGTGCCCACTGCACCGTAGCTGACCGCAAAATTGCCGACCGCGCCCATCGTGACCGAGGCATTTGAAACGTACAGGGTGCCGCCGACTTTCCCCGCGAGCGTGCGCACGCCCGAGAGCGAACCTCCATCCACAATGGCAAGAGTCCCCGCGTTCACCCAAACGTCGCCCGAGATGTTGTTCGCCCCGGTGAGCGTCCAGGTGCCCGTTCCTGACTTGTTGAAGGAACCCGTGCCTGTCAGGTCACCGGAATAAGTAGCCGAAAGGTTCCGGGTGTTTCCCACCGTCAGGGTGACCGCCGCGCTGGAATTGTTGTTCAGCACCAGGTCGCTGGTTCCTGCGAGCACCCCGACCGTGTAAGCCGTGTAAGTTCCGAAGCGCAGGCTGCCCCCGCTCAAGGTGAGGGTCCCCGAGGACGCCACGGGCCCGAGTTCGTTCCCTGAAGCCCCGCCCAGCGTCAGAGTTCCCTTCGTCACCGTTGTCGGCCCCGTGAACGTGTTGTTCCCGCTCAACACAAGCGAGGAAGCACCGTTCTTCGAAATCTGCGTGACCCCGGTTCCGAGAACGCCGCTCAGAGTCAGCGCCCCGGTTCCCTGACCCCAAACGCCGACGTTGCCAATTAGATTGATGGCGCCACTCAGAGTGAGCGCACCCGTGCCTGAGAAGGTGATGTACAAAACTTTGTGATTGAAGGCGCCGGAGAAATTCATCGCGCCGCTACCCAATGCATTAATGGTGAGCTTCCCCGAACCGGTGGTCGGACTGGAAACGGTGGTCGCCGCCGCGCCCGTAGAACTGATGGTCAACCCGCTCGGATTCACCGAGATGGAACCACCACTGATGGTCAGGGGATTGGAATCACTATCCTGGATGATCTCAGTGACATTGGGACCAACACCGCCAGAGATAGTATTGGCGCCAGTGCCCGTGCCTGCAATGCCACTGAACAGGGAACCGTTGTTAAAGATGACCTTCCCCGAGTTATCGATCGGCAACGTGTCGACCGTGAACTTCGTGTTGCCCGCTCCACTTGCATTTGTGAAGTACACGTCGCCTGTTCCTGTGATCCCCCCCGAAAGAGTCAGCCACTCGTAGATGCCCAAAACGTTCGCCGGATTCGAATTCATGAAGGTCACGTTCGCATTGTTGAGCGTCACCGAACCGTTGAGATTCATCGAGTAGTCCGCGTTTCCAATGACGTTTCTACCGCTCCCCCCCACCTGAAAGGTATTCGAAAGGGTCAGGTTTCCGCCGTTCGCAGCTAAGCCCGTCGGAGGTGTGGGAGAAGACCGGGCCGCGTACAAGAATGCAGCATCCGCAGCGCCCGTCCCGACCACAATCAAACCCTTCCCAGCCGGATTGGGTGTAGAAGTAATCCCGACCGTCTCGTAGTCCGCCACCATCACCGCGCCCTGTCGTATCTCAACCCGTCCAAGCCAGCTGGTATTATTAGCATAAAGCACCAACGCGGAGGTGGGACTATCCTGAATCACATTTTCGACCCCCGCACCGAGCGCTCCCGTCAGAAGCGCGGTCCCCTTGGTGACTGGCCCTGATAACGGGGCGAGCGTTCCAGTGCTCCCGCTTCCACTGTTGATGACGTCTCCTGTGAAATTGAGAGCCCCATCCACGAAGAGTATCCCGTCAGAATTGGTTTTGAGGATCAGATCCCCCGTCCCTGCCACGGCCTGAGTGACATTGAAGGTCGCTGACCCTGAGCTCAGAAAGGTCTTTCCCGCGCTGCCGATACTGACGGCTCCTGTCGCTTTCAAGACCGCAGTGTCGCTGGCCTGCTCAACACTTGGGACATTCACCCCCAATGCGCCAGCATAAGTCGTTATAGCTGTTGAAGATCCCCCAAAAACAAGCGGCCCGGATGCGGACGCAAGGTTGGTGATCGTGTAGGCACCGCTTCCATTCTTGGTGATCGTCGTGCCCCCCGTGTGGCCGAGAGCCCCGGAAAAGGTCAGGGCGCCCGTGCTGTTGATCGTGAGGGAAAGAACCCCGGTACCGGTGGTTGGGGCACTCACGTTCACCGCCACCGCCGAGTTTAAATAGAGCCCGAGCCCAGAGTCGCCCACATCGAGCGCCCCGTTTCCACTGAAACCATTGTTCAGAGTGATCGTCGCGAAGGAGCCGCTGTTTGCGATGGTTCCGTTGTTCGTGAGGGCACCAATAAACTGGTCAAAACCGCCCAGATCCAGCTTAGCGCCAGAGGCCACAGTGACCGGAGCATTGGGCAACGCCTTCACGGACGCTGTCAACAAAGTCCCCCCCGAGACATTGACCCCTCCCGTGAACGTATGCGTGCCCCCGAGCGTGAGCGTCGAAGCCCCCGTCTTGGAGAGGCTGCCTGTGCCGTTGATCCCCAGGGTGCCACCCGCGCTCAAAAGCGAGTAGTCCAGAGTGCCCGCGGTAAAGGCCACCGTTCCCCCCGCCAAACTCATGCCAGCTGACAGCACCGTAACGACAGTGTTTGTCACCGCTTGCCCAGAACCGTTTTGATCGCCGAACTTCAGGGTAATTCCAGACAACATCGGGGAGAAAACGGAGAATTTTGAACTCCCCGACCAGTTTGCAGTGGTCAAATCCCAGTTTCCATTCACGGCGCCGGTCCAGACCCCGACCAGATCCGTGACGTCACGCACCTGAATGGCGTTAATCTGGGCCGAGGGACTCACCAGACCCGCCGGAGGGGTCATGGTGAAACTTTGACTCGTCGCAGTCGCCACAAAGGCCCCGAGGACGTACTGACCGACGCCGCCGCCCAAATTTGAGACGTTATATTCGATTCTGACGGTATTGCCCCCAATGACGTTCTCAGCGCGGTCCGTGGACCCGGAAAAATTGTTCCGGCTCTCGTTGGCCCACATCTGCACAACATAGGTCTTTCCCACCGTGAGGCCGTTCATGGTGATCGTGATCGTCCCAGTCCCGTCCGTGTAGACCCCTCCCTTGAGCAGGTTCTGATAGCCCGTAGACAGCAAGTCAATCGCCCCCGCCTGGTAGTAACCGTTAAAGTAAATTGGTGTCGCAGTCCCTGAAATCGAGAGGTTGCCGGCACCCGTGGCGGAGGTAATCGAGTTGAAAGACACTCCGTTCACGACGTTGGGACTGCCTCCCCAGAAATTATACGCGAGATGAGACGTTCCCAGAGTGAGGATTTCCGCGTCGCTCACAGCCGTGCTGCTGGTGCCCGTCACGTTCACCGTTCCCGAAATAAAGGTCACAGGAGCCGCAAGGACGGCCTGCCCCCCCCCGAAACAGGCCAGCAAAAGAGCGGCAAAACCCAACCAGACGGCACGAAATGCCATGTCTGCAATAGTATCGGGAGAGGAGGCTCCAGCCGCTTTCCGGCGCAGAACCTTCTTCAGAACAATTGCAACCAATTTCTGTTGAACTACTTTTAGAAACATCATAGACATGCCGCCACTTTCGGGGCATAGCCAGCGCATTGTTATAAGCAGGAAACAGGCCAGATCACAAAGTCAGGACAATTCCCCCTTGCTTTCGAGCAAAGATGTGAAGGCGTTTCCAGAGTCCCCCCCATGAAGAGGATTGCACCGGAGCCCCTGCCCCCCTAAACCTGCCCACTCGTTTTAAAACCACGCCAGCCCGCATTCTTCGCCCGTTTATGAACGCCCCCACCGATCTCCCCCTCCTCGCCCTCGCGCTGGGCGCCATCGTTTTTCTGGTTCTGCTGGTTACCCGCTGGAAGTTGAACCCCTTTCTGGCCCTGTCCCTCGCCGCCCTCGCCCTCGGAGGAGGCGCCGTCGCCCTGGGAATCACCGCCAAATCCCACCAGGGCGCGCCGTGGACCGTCCTCCAAGTCGTCGACGACTTTAAACTGGGCCTCGGAAATACGCTGGGCGGCGTGGCTTCGCTGATTTGTTTGGGCGCCATTTTGGGGAAACTTCTCTCCGAATCCGGTGGCGCTGGGGTGCTGGCCAAAGGCTTCATGCAGTTTTTTGGGCGCGAGAACGCCGGCTGGTGCATTATCGCCCTGGCCATCACCGTCGGACTCAGTTCCTGGTTCGCGGTGGGGTTCCTTCTCCTGCTGCCCGTCCTGCTGAGTCTGACCAAGGAAACCGGGCGCCCGTTCCTGAACCTGGCCCTGCCGCTTCTGTCGTTTCTCTCTGTCATGCACGGGGTGATGCCGCCCCATCCCGGACCGGTCATCGCCGTCAATGCGCTGCATGCGGACACAGGCAAGGTGCTGTTCTGGGGGTTCATTATCGGCATCCCCACCGCCGCGATTGCAGGCCCTGCATTCGCCAAATTCGCCGTCACCCGCGTCCATCCCACCCCGCCCGTGCACACGAAGGAGCGTCCCCCGCAAGTCCGGACCCCCGGTTTTGGACTGACGCTCTTTTCCATCCTGCTGCCCATCGCCCTGATGCTCGTCGGCACAGGGGCCGAACTGCTCGGCATGAAGGATTCCATGGCTGGGAAAGTGGCGCTCACACTGGGATCTCCTGTGATCGCAATGCTGATCGGTGTTTTGTTCTGCCTGTGGTCGCTGGGGGTTCGCTGCGGCTGGACCTCCACCCAACTGCTCCAGTTTACGGAACAAAGCATCAACGCCATCGGGGTCACCTTCCTCACCGTGGGCGCGGGCGGGGGCTTCGCGCGCGTGCTCACGGAGAGCGGGGTCGCGCGGATTCTAGGCGACCTTGCCTCCCAGGCACACCTGCCGATCCTGCTTTACGGCTGGTTGGCGTCCGCCTTCATCCGGGTGGCGACGGGTTCTGCGACGGTGGCCATCACGGTGGCGGCGGACCTTTTAGTGCCCCTGCTCGCGGCCTCCCCTGACACGTCTCCGGAACTGCTGGTGGTGGCGATCGGCTGCGGCTCGCTTTTCCTGTCCCACCTGAACGATGCGGGGTTCTGGATTGTGCGCGACTGTCTTGGCCTCACTGTGAAGGAAACCCTCCAAACGTGGACCATCACGGAAACCCTGATCGGCGTGGCTGGGTTGCTTATTGCCATGGCCGTGGAAGCCTTGCGGCATGCGCTTGGGTAATCCCTGAACGGCGCTCCGGCCTCTTGTGCGTTTCTGGGTGGGCGAAACGCCGCCACGGCTGCCACCCCTCGCCATTCGCCGCTTGCTTTCGGGCGGCCGCTTGGGAAGCCTCCTGCCTTCCGCATGGGTTCCGCCTTTCAGACTTTTCTCGCCCGCTCCCTGAGCACCACCACGCTTTGGAGCGTCTGTGCAGGCATCTTCTACTCGGGCTATGAGCCCGGCCTTTGGGTCCTGGTGGGAGGCCTCGTCCTGCGCGGCTTGAGCGAATTTTACTCCATGCTGGCCGCCGACCAGCTCCCGCATTTCCGACGCACAGGCATGCTCCTCGGGCTCTTGCTCATCGCGGGAACCATCGCCACAGGGGCCCGAACCGGCCACGAAAACGCCTTCGCCTTTGCCTCCGCCGGCCTGTTGCTCTGCACCCTTCTCGTCTTTTCCCGCCAAATCTTCCACCGAAACACCGATACCCTGCCCATTGCAGCCATCGGGTACACCCTTCTTGGACTCGTTTACATCCCCTACCTTGGCGCAAACACCGTCCACCTCCTCTACCTCACCCCCAAGACCCCTGACGGCCATCTCACGGGACACTTTTATGTGCTCTATCTTGCCGCTGTCACCAAAATGTCCGACTGCGGTGCCTACGTCACCGGTTCGCTGATCGGCAAACACCCGATGATCCCGAGAATCTCGCCCAAAAAGACCTGGGAAGGTTTCTTCGGTGCCCTCGGACACTCCCTCGTCACCTCGGTCGTCCTCGTGCAACTGTTTCCCACCCAACTCTCGCTGCTTGGCTCCACGGCGAGCGCCGTCCTCCTCGGGCTCGTGCTCGGCTTCGCGGCCGTTCTCGGGGACCTCGCCGAGTCGCTCATCAAACGCTCCACGCACATCAAAGATTCCGGCCACTTCCTGCCAGGCATTGGCGGCGCGCTCGACCTGATTGATTCCCTTCTCTTCACGGCCCCTCTGTTGTACCTGTACCTGCGCTATACCCCCGGTTTCTGATGGCACACGGCACCCCACCCCTGACCTCCAAACCCACCCCGAGACGCCGCCGCACCGTCATTCTTGGGTGCACCGGTTCCATCGGCCAATCCTCCCTCAAAGTCGCGGAGGACATTCCCGAGCGCATGGAAATCGTCGGCCTCGCCGCGGCCCGCAGCGTCCAACCGTTTCTCGAACAAGTCAGAACGTGGAAACCCCTCTGCGCGGCGCTTGCCGATCCGCACGCCGCCGCCGAGGCCCGTGCACAACTCGGCGCCAACGGCCCGGAAATCCTCGAAGGCGAAGACGGGCTTTGCACCCTTGCGACCCTTCCCGAAGCGGACCTCGTGATCATCGCCATCGTCGGGACCGCCGGACTGAGACCCGCCCTCGCGGCGATCGAAGCGGGCAAAGACATCGCCATCGCCTCCAAGGAAATCCTCGTCATGGCAGGCGAGGCCGTCATGGAAGCGGCCCGTCGCAAAGGCGTGCGCGTGCTGCCTGTGGACAGCGAACACAATGCCATTTTTCAGTGCCTCGAAGGCCGCCAAGCCAGCGAAGTTTCACGGCTGATCCTCACCGCAAGCGGCGGTCCCTTTCGCACCTGGCCTGCAGACACACTCTCCGGCGTCACACCCGCGCAGGCCCTTAAACACCCGACCTGGGAAATGGGGCGCAAAATTTCCATCGACTCGGCCACCCTCTTTAACAAAGGCCTCGAAATGATCGAAGCCCGCTGGCTCTTCGATATCCCGATGCAACGCGTCGAAGTCGTCGTGCACCCGCAAAGCATCATCCATTCGATGGTCGAATTCGTCGACAGTTCCGTGCTCGCGCAACTCTCGGTCACCGACATGTGCTTTCCGATCCAGTACGCGGTGACGTGGCCGGAGCGCGTTCCCAACCGGCTGCCCCCGATCAACTTTGCGCAGCTCGCCAAACTCGAGTTTGAAGCCCCGCGCACCGGAGATTTCCCCGCCCTCAACCTCGCAAGAGAAGCCGGTGAAACAGGCGGCACCCTTCCCGCGGTTCTGAACGCCGCCAATGAAATCGCGGTGGATGCGTTTCTTGCCGGGCGCTGTTCCTTCCCCGCGATTTGGGAAACGGTGACGGCCGTGATGCAGTCGCATCGCGTCGAAACGCACCCCGATTTGGAAACCATCCTCAACGCCGACGCCCAAGCCCGGGAAGCCGCGGCGCGCTGGCTTTCCAAAACGCACTAGCCTGCGGTGTCTTGCGCACTCCCAAAGCGTCGCCCCTGTGCCATAGACGCCCTCCGGGGGCCGTCCCCATCTTTTAATAGAGTAGGGAGACGAGGATGGTTTGCGGCCACAACCACTCCATGTCCTCCTCTCCCCCTCATCGAACCGGACGGGCGGATTTCCCGCATCCGGCTCTCGGAGGCTGTTCTCCGGTTTGCTTCATTTGTATCGCCGTGTGGC
>CANJPY010000079.1 GCA_947476255.1 Chthoniobacteraceae bacterium
ACGCATCCCAAAGGGATGCCAGAGTGTGCTGGGGCTGTCTGAAGCTGCGTGGTACCGATGAAGAACCTACGCTTGGCGCAGTCTTGCATCCCTCCGGGATGCCTTGTTTTGTGGTCTGACAACCGGTGGTGTCGCTACGCTCAACCACCAGCAAATGGCTGTGATGCCTCCGGCATGTGATCCCTCATTGCCGTTTCTAGCTTCAGGCACTCACAGAGTCAAAGCGGGGCTCGGGCTCCGCGTTTCCAGAGAGCTGACGCCTCGGACGGAGCCTGAGGCAGGCCCAGTACCGCCCGCAAGCCAAACACACGCCATCAAGGGGCAAACGTCGCACTCACTTTACCTGTGTCCGTGGCCCACACCCGCAAGGTGCCGTCTTGCCCCCCCGCAACAACCTGAGTCCCGTCTCGGCGCAGCGCCAGCGCCTGGACGAAATCGGAAACCTCCGCAAAGGACCTGACTTCTTTGCCATCCGCTCCCATCAACCGAACCTTGTTATCTCCAGAACTGGTGACCACGTTTCCGTTGAATCCCACAAACCGCACGCCCGTCACCTCTTTATCATAACCTTCGACATTTCGTTTCCGCAGTCCCGTTGCAGCGTCCCACACTTTCACCACATTATCAGCTCCTGAAGAGGCTACCAGTCGGCCATCCGCGCTCCAATTCAGGCTGAGGACATGCCCGGTATGACCTTCAAGCGTCCGTATTAATTTGCCATCCGCAGGGTTCAACAACCTCGCCATTTTATCCGCCCCTCCGGAGGCCAGCGTTTTTCCATCCGGAGAAAATTCCAACGCGAACACGGTATCGCTATGCGCCGTAAGGATCTCCCGTATGGCGGCACCCGTTTCAGCATTCCAAAGGCGGATTTCGCCCTCACGCGACGGCTCGCCACCGCCGGTCGCCAGCATCTTGCCATCCGGTGAAAACGCGAGCGCATACACCCTGTCTGCAAATGGAGACTTGCCCACACTCGCACCGATCTGCCTTTCCACAGACCATTTACCCGAAATGTTCCAGGCGGTTTCTTTTCCAGTGCTCCCCGTCCACAAGGTCGAATCCGCTGCAAAAGCAAACACCGGCTTCTCCGCTACCGGCTCCTTCCCTCCAAAAACGCCCACTGGAGCGCCATTCGAGGCAGACCAAGAATAACACAACCCAGTGGCGTCTTGCCCTACCAGGAACCGACCATCAGGCGAAAACGCAAGTCGCTGCAAAGGGCGCGTTGCTTCCGCCGCCACCTTCTTGGCGGCTTCGAGCGCCGCATCCGCCCCCTTTTTAACTTCCTCCTGCCGGACCACAGCCGCCTTCGCTTCGTTCAAATCAACTCCACCCTTTTCAATTTCCGTCTTCGCAAGAGACGTCTCTGTTTCCGCCGTCATCAATGCCTTGGAAGCCTTTGCGGCAGCCTCTTCCGCCGCCGTAACCGCCTGCTCAGTGGGAGCCTTTTCGCCGCCCGCGGCCTTCGCGTCGCGCAAGGGCTTGGCCGCAGCTTCCTTGGTCTCTGCATCCTTCTTCTTCACCTCCAAATCCGCCTGCGCCTTTTTAAGACGTTCCTCCGCAGTCTTCACAAATTTCTCGGCATCCGTCACCCCTGTTTTGGCGAGCGCGACATTCGCCAGTTCGATCTGCACCGCCCGCTCCTTTTCTCCAACCTCCTCATTCAGAACACGATTTCCCTTCTGCGTGGCCACTAGTTTTCCAGCTTCATCCCACAGCTTCAAGGTTCCATCGCCCCCGGCGGATGCTATCCGTTTGAGATCCGCCCGAGCCGCGAAAGCCACCACAGGCCCGCCATGTTTAATTTGTACCGCAGGCGAAACTGCCAGAGCCGGCGCCCAGGCAAGGCTCCCATCCGCTGCCGCCACAAGCCTCTCCGCGTCCGCCCTTGTCTTGGCCTCCACATCATCGGGCGCCTTGGCATTCGACAACACTGATTCATCCGTCCGCTGCAGAATTTTCACCTGCCTGAAGCTTCCCACCGCCAGGCGCTTTCCATCAGCACTAAACACCAGGGAACTGATCTGGTCCTTCTCCGTGCTTTCCTCGAACACACTCGTCCCTGTTGGTAAATGATACACGTACAGCCTGTTGGCGCGCGCACACGCAGCGTACTGCCCATCGGGTGAAACAGCGGCTGCCACAATCGCCTTCAAATGTGCAGGCAGCGGCTGAAAGCGCACGGTTCGTTCGGAGCGCGGAGGAATCTTCGCCCCCTGTTGTATCCACAGCTTTAGGAGCCCCAACTGCTGCCCCGTCAGATTCTTTGCCTTCGCCTTGTTGTCTCGGGGAGGCATCGCAGTGTCCGCATCCGCATGCGTGGCTGCTGAAAACAACAGGCTCTTGAGCGGCTCTCCGGGCACGATTGCCGCGCCAGTGTCTCCGCCTTTGAGCATGAGTTCGCGAGTCTCCAAATTCAGTCCGCCCTTGGTCGTAGTTTTGCAGTGACAGGCCAGACAGTTGTCATTCAGAAACGGTGCAACTTCAGTCTCATACCGCACCTCTCCAGGATGTTTAAGATCCGTCACAGGCAGGGCCGCCAGTAGGCTTTGCGCAGAAATACTCAGCACGCCCGAGAAGAGAAAACCTGTGCGAAAAAGCGTCGTTGTTGGGGAAACACTCATAAATATTTAAAGCTGGCCGTTAAGATTTTTAAGGTCCGCACCACGCTCTTGCAGTGGCTGGAATTGCAATTCAAAGACACCTTTAGCAAGTCGCCTGTTATTTAATTTCAAACGCAAAAGGGGTTGAGAAAAAGGTGGTTGTCACGTCCTTGCCGCGGAATTTCCCCTTCGACATCGCTGTGAAGTATACCGTGTGTTTGCCCGCGGGAAGCTTCATCGCCGCCGTGTCCAAAACCATCTTTACTCCACTATCTTTGGCGGCCACCTCGGTCTCCTTCAATTGATCCGCCCCGGGCACTCCTGCCGTCTTGATTTTCAACACATCCTTAAACTCCCCGCGCCGCACGACATTCAAGGGCACTTCCAATTTCCCACCTACCGCAACTTCCCTCGGCACCTCGCTTTGCGGCGACAGTTCGAGCGGCGAGACCTCCCCAGCCAGCAAACCCAGCACAAAATCCTGCACAAGATAGTCCTCCACAGGGGTCGTATTCACATTCGCCGAAGCCCACCGAGTCACCGCGCACTTTGCACGACGCACCTCCACATTGCCCGCCAGCAAAGCCCGTCCCTCGATTCGAATCGGTCCGTGAAACGCCTCCAGTTTTTCCTGCGCCGACAGAATCAGGTACCCCTCGCTCTTGCCCGCAAGAAGCCGCGTCGGCACGCAACTCACTCCCGCCGGCAAATCCGCCGCTGAAAGCTCGATGTCGCCGGCAAACCCATCCTTGCGAGCCGCTATCACCCGCACCGCCAGCGTCCCACCCGGGCGCAGCACCGCAGCATATGGCGCCGAAGTCGGCTGAACCGGAACCTCCGGCGGCGGCTGCACGCTTGCGAGCAGGCGGAAATCCGGCGTCTCCTTGCGCACCGTGAGGAAATACGCGCCCGCTGGATTGGTAGAATTAACCCCGGACAAATCGCGCACCCGCACTTGGTAAACACTGTCCTCCTTGACGTCGAGTTTGAGGGTTGGATCATTCACGGGCAAAGGCAGATAAAGGCCACCCAAATCCGCGTCCGGCCCCCAGGCTTCACCCGCATCCACTCCTTTTTTCTGCACCCAAAGGAAGGGATTTGTCAAAAGTCCAAGGCGATGCGAAACCACTTCCAACCTCCAAACTTCGCCCTTCTTCGCCTCAAAACTCCACGTATCAACGTCACTGTTTGGATAAAAATGACCGCTCAAAACGGCTGGGGCCGTGAACTGGGTTTCCTTGCCAGAAAGTGTTCCACTCGAGACCAACGGTTCCACATGGGGTGCCACGGAAGACAACGCAAAGAAAACCGGGTTAGACGGCCCCGCAGCGCTCTGCAACCGGTACGAAAACCCGTCGAGATCGAACCCGGAAGCACGCGAAAGTCCCTCCACTCGCGAGGGCGCGCTCGCGGGCACATCCACGTCGAGTTCTAATTCTTCGAGCCACACACCATCCACACTCTTGATTTTTCCCACGCGGCCCTGTGGAAGTTGACGACCATAAAAAGTCACCTTCCGTTTGCCTCCTGCTTCCAAAACGGGGCTTGAAACCGTTTCCACATACGGCGCAGGCGAGAGCAAAAGCCGATAGAAAAATTCAGCGCCCCCCCCGAAAGTAAGGTCGTGCAAACGCAGCACATAATTTCCCTCCTTCGCCGCACGAAAGTCCACAAGCGTTGCGCCCGAGGCGGTCCTCAGTGACATGACTGCCATTTTCTGCCCCGCCTCATTCAAAACCTCCAGCACAGGCACCAGGCGGGAATCCAGCGACTGCGCCTCGCACAATACCAAGCCCCGCTCCCCCTGCTTGAGATGAAGCCGGAAGTGATCCGAACTCGCCGCCGTCACCTTTCCCACCACTGCCACACCCCGCTTAAGCTCTAAAGCCTCCGCAGGCGACGCGCCGCTTTTCGCAGGCACAACCTGTTCCTCGGCGCCAACGAGGAACGAGCGTGGATTTGAAAAACCCAAAGAACCCGCAGCGCGCACCTCGTACTTCCCCGGAGGCACCTCGGAGGCGATCTTGACTTCAAAACGTCCTTTTTCCTTCCACTCGCCGCTTAACCCGGGGTGGGAAAACACAAGCTGCTTCACCTCAAGTCCGTCGCCAATGCTCACGCCGATGGACCCCGAAGTCCCCACCTTCCCACTGGGCGGAAACACGGCATCCAGACGGACCACAGGCATCTCGGCCCGCACCAACCCATGCACTCCCAACACAAACAGAAGAGCGAGGCTACGAATGGACCGGAAAAACAAGGAACGAAAAGACATTGCAAAAAGGGGGTTGGGCGGCGGAAAAACACCCGCCGCCCGGACTCAAAACTGGGGGAGATTAAGAGAGACTAGTGATTGAACAGAAACTCTTTAGTATTGAGAACCACCCAAAGAATGTCCTCATAAGCCTGCCTCCGCGCCTGTTCGGTAGGAAGAGGATTGCCCGAGGCATCCGTGCGCGTCTTCGCCAAGTGAGAGCGCGCCACCTCCAACTCACCGGGGTCCGGCATCCGAGAGTACGCGCTCAAATAAAGTTCGCGAACCGCCGCCTCGTCTCCACGCTTGTCAGCCGCCCAAGAGGCAGCAGAGCCGGTGTCCGCGGAGAGCTTCTCCTGAATCGCCTTGGCATTGAGCAAATGCAAAGCCTGCGCAAGACTCGCATCCTGCGTACGTTCGCACGCACACGCGCTTGAGGATTCCGGCCGGCCGAACACCGTCAGAAAATACGAGTCCTTGTTAAAGCTGTTGTCGGGAAGCGAAATGGCGCGCGTATCCGCAGGCAGTCCGGCGAAACCAGGCTTGGAGCGAGTCAACCCGGACACGCTGTCGTAGAGCACTTCCGCCTGCAGTCGCTTGGGATAGTAGCGCGAGAAGTTCTGGCGGTCAGCCTGGTTGAACTCGTTGGGCAGCGCACTGAACTGATACGTTTTAGAAGTCGTGATTTCCCGGATGAGCGCCTTCAGATTAAAGCCCGAGTCCGCAAACCGGCTCGCGAGCATGTCCAACAACTCAGGATTCGATGGCGGATTAGTGTCGCGCATGTCGTCCTCAGGCTCCACCAAGCCGCGATTCAGAAAGTGTTTCCAATAACGGTTCACCAGCGTGCGTGCGAAAAATGGATTCTCTTTGGCCCTCATCCATTCCACCAAACGCAAGCGAGGATCATCATCTGGTGCAATCTCAAGAGGTCCGGTGCCGAGGGCAGCGGGCTTCACCTGCAGCTTGGTTTTCTTGTTGGTTGCCACCGCTAAGCCGCGCCGATGCAGCAAGGTGTCCGTTCCCTTAAAGCGCACCTGACTAAAAAACGCGGCAAAACTGTAGTAGTCATTTTGACTCCATTTCTCAAACGGATGATGATGGCACTGGGCACACTGAAGACGCGTCCCGAGAAAGAGTTGAGCCGTATCCTCCAGCTGGGACTGGGCATCTTTAACCTGCTTGTACCAAGCGACCGGAGGATTGTCTTGAAGCCCGCCGGAGGCAACGAGAACCTCGCGCACCAACTGGTCGTACGGCTTGTTGGCACGCAGCGAATCGCTCAACCAGGTGTAGAACGCGAAGTTCATGGGGGCATCCTGCGCCTTGGTGCGTTTATTGCGCAAAAGAGCACTCCACTGGCTCGCAAAAAAGTCAGCGTACTCGGGTGAATCCAAAAGGGCATCGACAAGCTTCGCCCGTTTGTCGGGAGCCTGGTCGGCGAGGAAACGCTCCGCTTCAGCAGCCGTTGGAAGACGGCCTGCAACGTCCAACGAAACTCGCCGCAGGAAAGTGGCGTCCTCGGATACAGCCGACGGCGGCATCCCCATCTCACGCAATTTTGCAAACACCAACCGGTCGATGTCGTTCGCAGGCGCGGGCAACTCACCCACAGGAGCTCCCAGGGGCACGGTCGCATTAAAGACCACGGCCTTCCCCTGATAGCGAACCATCACGGCCACGTCTCCGGGTTGCTTGAGCATCGACACAAGACCGTCCTCACCCACCGCCGCCACCGCCTTGTCATTGGGCTCAAACAGGGCACTCCGCGTCACATCCTGCACCGAACCGTCCGAGTAGATCGCTCGAACCACCAGTTGCTGTTCCCCATCCAGCGCCATGCGGCGTTTCGCCGGCAGTACCTCCAGTCGCGACACCGTTGGATCCGAAGGACTCCCCTCGGGCATTCCCTGGCTGACCCAGCGCAAAAGAAGACGATAATCATCCGAATCCACATTCAAACGCTTCCCCCCGCCATGAGGGACGGAGGCTACTCCTTTTGTCAGGAGCAAGCTGTTCTCCGGCGATGCGGGAAACAACCGGCGGCCCCGCGATTCCTTGACCAAGTGCTCGTAATCTTCCGCAGGCTCAAAGCCCAAAAGCGAAAGCCGGAAGCCGTTTTGTCCCGCGGACTTCCCGTGACAGCCCCCGGAATTACAACTGGCCTTTGTGAAAATCGGTACAATCTGGTTGGCAAAATTTATGGGGACTTCCTGCGCCGCGTCGGAGACCTGCACCTCCAACTCGGTCTTTTGTCCTCCCACCGACGCAGTCACCTTCGCCAAACCATCTCCGAGCACCGAAAGCAACCCCTTCTCTCCAACCTCCACAATGCCCGAGGGGGTTACCGTGTATTCCGCTGAATTCGTGTAGTCCCTCAAACCTCCATCCGCCATACCGCCGCTCACCAACAGTTGGAAGCGTGTGCCCTTGCCTCGCAGCTTTAAGGGAGCTGGATTGGATTCAGCGCTCGAAACCGTTTCGAAGCGCAACTGGACAGGCGCAGAAACAACCGCATTCCCAAATGAGAAAAGCGACAACGCTTGAGTCGCAAAAACCGCGACTCCAGTGCACAGACGAAGGCGATCAAACAATGCGTTTTTCATGGGTGATTTTTTAAGAGGATTCATTTTTTAAAACACTGTGCCGTCCCGCTAGGCTCCTATGATTTCACGCAACGCATTCCCTGCATCCGTGATCATCCGCGGCCTCCCCATCGGATCTACAAACTCCCCGCCGGGATTCACTCCCAACAGATGAAAAATTGTCGCTGCCAAATCTGGCGGCCGAACCGGACGCGACTGCGGCGTCCCCCCAATTCGATCGCTGCTTCCAATAATCTGCCCACCCGCAATGCCCGCTCCCGCAAGAGCCACGGAAAACACCTGCCCCCAATGATCTCGCCCACCCGCACCATTGATTTTGGGAGACCGTCCGAATTCGCCCATCGCCACCACAAGCGTTTCATCCAGAAGCCCGCGCTCATGAAGATCTTCGAGCAAGGTCGCGTACGTCCGGTCAAATTGCGGGCACAGAACGTCCCGCACCCGCTCCGCGTTTTTGGAATGCGTATCCCAGAGCGGATTTCCAATCGTAGTATCCCCGTCCTCACGCGGCCAATTCAGCTGCACAAGCCGCACGCCCGCCTCGACTAAACGCCGCGCAAGCAATGCACTCTGCCCAAACTTGTGCCGCCCATAACGCTCGCGCAAGCCGGCCGGTTCACGGTCGATTTGAAAGGCCTCCTTGCTCCGCTCCGAATGCAGCAATTCAAAAGCCTTCTGCTGCATGCGCTCAAAATCCACCATCCCAGGACTTTGAATCCGCCGCTTGAAGGTGGCGTTCATTTGCTCTAAAAGATCCGTCCGCTCGTGCAATCTCACCTCCGAGACTTGCTCCGGTCGGCTCAACCCCTCAATTTGCAGACGCGCCTGAGTCGGGTCACACTTGAGCAAATGCGGGTGCCACGCGGGCCCCATCAGCCCGCCATTCTGGCCAGGCCAGAGAATGTTCGGATTGTTGTGCACCGGTTCGGGCAAAATCACCGAACCCATCGGCGAACGCTTTCCGGGATTTAAGGCGCCCACCACCGCCGCAATACTTGGCCAGTCGGACGCATCCGGGGGCATGTTCTCGGCCTTGGAGGAATGCTGGTAACCCGTAAGCATGTAATAACCGCTCGTGGAATGACTGTTAATGTCCGTCGTCATCGAGCGGATCACCGCCATCCGGTGCGCCTGCCGGGCCGTGTAAGGCAGCGTCTCCGAAAAATGAATTCCCGGCACCGAAGTGGCCAGGGAACCAAACGTGCCCCGGACCTCAAGCGGCGCATCCGGCTTGGGATCAAAAGTTTCATGCTGAGGCGGCCCCCCGCTCATGAAAATCAGGATGCACGATTTGGCCCGTCCAAAACTGTTCGCGCCCACAGAAACACCGGCGTTAGCGCGCGCCTCCAACAAACTGGACAGCGACAGACCCAACGTTCCCAAACCTCCCATTCGCAACCATTCACGGCGCGAAACCCGCCCCATCGGGGAGGGTTTGAGTGAGGACTGAAGGGGGAAGTCCATGCGTAAAAGAAGGCAAAAAACGTTTGTTAAATCAGCTCTTTCATCGGCTGCCAGCCATCCACCAAATACTGTGGCCTCCCCGAAAGATCGGGAAGTGTGACGGTGCCAATGTCGATGCCCAACCAATGGTACAACGTCGCAAAGACCTCTCCAAAATGGACGGGGCGCTCCGCAGGTTCCCCTCCCAGACGATCCGTCGCACCAATCACTTGTCCCGTCTTAAAACCACCCCCTGCAAGCACACTACAGCCCACTCGCGGCCAATGGTCGCGCCCCCCTGCCGGATTGATTTGGGGCGTACGCCCAAACTCTCCCCACGCCACCACCGCCACCTCTTTGTCCATGCCGAGACGGTGCAGATCTTCCACCAGCGCACTAAACCCTTGGTCAAAAAGCGGCAGGTGCGTGAGCAATTCGGAATGATTGCGGTCATGAAAATCCCAGCGCCCGAAATTGATCGTCACACAACGCGCCCCCGCCTCCACGAGGCGGCGCGCGACCAGAAAATGCTCCAAATTCCGAGGAGCTCCGTCCCCATAATTTTTGGGATCCCCTTTGCCATACCGCTCGCGAATCTTCGGGTCTTCTTTTGAAATATCGAGGGCTTCGAGCAACCTGCTCGAGGTCAGCACTCCAAATGCCTGCTGATTAAAGGAGTCCAATCCATTCATGAGACCGCTCGCATCGGCCTCACGTTGAAAGCGGTCGATGCTCGAAAGCAATGCTCTTCGGTCCTCCAAACGCTCGCTGCTAATTCCATTCAGCGTCAAATCCGCGATGCCCGACCCGTTCGGACGGAACGCCGAATACGACGGCCCAAGAAAACCCGGATGCCCCGGCGAACCATAGGGTGGATGCCCCGCATTGGGCGCCATCCCGATGAAGGACGGAAGACCCGCCCCTTTCTCTGCACACAATTTGGCCATCACAGAGCCCAAGGACGGCCACCCCCCGGGCGGAATCACCGTTCCCCTCGAAGACCGCCCCGTGTAGCAAATGTGCGAATCATGATCCCCGGAAAGCGACCCCACCATCGAACGGATCGGGACCAATTTATCCATGATCGCCGCCATTTTAGGCATGTGCTCCGAAACCTGAATGCCCGGCACGTTCGTGCTCATCGGCTTGTAAGGCCCCCGATATTCCAAGGGAGCGTCCATCTTCAGATCAAACAGATCCTGATGCGGCGGCGCCCCGGCCATATAAATCATAATGACCGACTTTGGCGACTTTCCAACTCCCGACTGGGCCTCCGCACGCAACAGACTCGGAAGAGCCAGTCCACCCATGGCAAGGCCGCCGATCCGGATAAAATCCCGGCGCGACCAACCGTCGCAAAACCTGCCGTAAGATGGGCCTGCTATTTTCAACATGGGTGTATTCGAGGGAGGGGGAGGCGCGAATTTGAATGTTTTTCACCCGCAAAACACAGCTCAAAAACGATCACCTCCGATCGACCACCCTAAACACGCCCCGTTCTTAGAGAAAAACCCCGCTTTTTTACCCCTTTTTCCTCCCCCGGGAGAAATCCTCCCTCCCCTCTCCGGTCTTCACCCGCAAAAATCCGACCCTAAACCCACCCATCTCTGCCCTCCAAAAAGCATCAAGCCACTAACTCACCGAGTCCTGACCAAAGACACCAGTCAACGTTTCCGTCCATCGCGCCCACAACCAAAAGAGGTCCGAGAGCCGGTTTACGTAGCGCATAATGTGAGGACTCACCGCATGCCCGCTCTGCCGCATCGCCACAAGTGCACGCTCCGCACGCCGGCATGTCGTCCGAGCTACGTCCAAACAAGCACTCCCTTTTGTTGCCCCGGGCGTCGCCCAGCCCTCGTAGGTAATCTTGTGATTTTTCTCAAGGTCCACGATTTGCGCGGTCAGTTCGTCCGCCCATTCCGGCCCGACAAGAATCCGGCCCTTGTCGAGATACCGTTTCACATCCACCTCCAAAACCGCCAGCTCCCCCATGATCGGGATCAGATTCTTCTGAATTGCGAGGACGCGTTCCCCAATGACAGGCACTTCGCAGAACGCCCTTACCATTCCCAATGCCGTATTCAGTTCGTCCAAGGTTCCGTACGCCTGCACGCGCGGGTGTGTCTTGGCCACACGCCGGCCGAACATTAAACCCGTGGTGCCGTCATCTCCGGTTTTCGTAGCAATCGACATAAATATCTAAATACAAAAATCTACCGCCTTGCCACCAACGTGCGATACAATTCCACATAGGCATCCACCATCCGGCGGTATCCGAACTTCGCCTCGCCTTCCTGCCGGACCGTACGCCGGTCCAACTTCAGCGCGGGCTCCACCAGCCCCGCAAGCTCTGCTGGCGAAGCGGCGCTGAAGCCAGTGACGCCATCTGTCACCACCTCGCCTACCGAACCACGACGTACCCCTATCACCGGAGTCCCGCATGCCATGGCCTCGATCATCACGAGTCCGAACGGTTCGTCCCACTGAATTGGAAACACAAGGGCTGAAGCATTTTGCAACAGTTTCTCCTTCTGCGCATGGTTCACCGGACCCAGCCAGCGGACCGCCTTGCCGTCGATATGAGGTTTGACTTCCTGCGCAAAATAGCGCTCCTCCTCGCCATTTTGAGGCTGGCCTGCAAGCACCAGCGGCATGCCAACGGCCTTGGCGATCGCAATTGCCCCCGCAGGATTTTTGGCGTGGCTCATTCTCCCCAAAAAAGCCAGATAACTCCCCGGCTCAAACACCGGAGTGTACGCCCCAAAGTCACACCCATTGTAAACCACTGGAAAAGACCGTCCAAGACGCGCCGCCGTCTCCGCGATTTGAAACTCGCTGATGGAGGCGACTTCCACTTCAGGATAACGCGCGAAAGCCCATTCATCGTCCTTCACGGCGCAAGTGTGCAGCGTAAAAAGAGAGGCCCTCCCCGACACCGCAGCCAACGGAATCCAGGCGGGCGTGAGATGATAATGAATGACGTCAAACTCCGAAGCGCGGCGCAGCGCCTCGGCCACCGCCGCGTTCGCGTAATGCTCGTACGCGTACGCCTCCCCGCGCGTCATGAGGTCTGTGATGCAGGAACTGGCAATGGAAACGAGTTCTCCCCGGACCCGGCAGTCGCCAGTGCCGAAAAGCGTGACCGAGTGTCCTTTTTCGACCAAATCATCCACCAAAAGCTTTAATAGAAGCTCAATCCCGCCATAATTTGCGGGTGGAACGCTTGTCCAGAGAGGAGAAACTTGCGCGATGCGAAGAGGTCGTGGATTCATAGGGTGTGTGAACGCGTTGTTTTCTCCTACCCTAGCGCAGGCGAGCAGCACGCCAAACCCATTTCCAATGAAGCTTCTCACCCCTATTCTCTCCGGACTTCTACTCGTGGCCGTTTCAGACGCCGGAGCGCAAACCGGTTTACGCCCGCCCACCGCCAAGGAACGGGAAGCTCAAGTGCGCTTGCAGGTTTTCTTGGATACCGCCCTCTTCGGTCCCGGCAAGGTGGACGGGCTTCCCGGCGAATTCACCACCAAGGCCATCCTGAACTACCAAAAGGCGCACAGCCTCGAGCCCACCGGACTGCCCGATCAGCTTCCCATATCCCAGGATGCACCCGCATACACAGAATACACAATCAAGCCCGAGGACCGGAAATTTGTGGGTAACCTGCCTTCAAACCCATCGGAACAGTCTCATCTGAAATATCTTCCCTACGATTCTTTGGCCGAATTTCTAACCGAACGTTTCCACTGCTCCGTGGGCCTCCTCGAACACCTCAACCCCGCCCTCAACATGGAACGCCTCAAGGTTGGCGACACAGTGCGCGTTCCGGCGGTGGAGCCTTTTCAAATTGAGGAAGTCAAGGCAATCTCACAACTTGCGGAGAAGCCCGAACACAAAGGCCGGAGCATCCACATCAGTCGCAAAGAGCGCCAGTTAGAGCTCACCGAGGGCGGCACTCTTCTGGCCAGCGTCCCCATCACTCCGGGTTCAGAATCACTGCCCACTCCTCCAGGAAAATGGCGCATTCTGGCCATCAGCACCATGCCAAACTTTCGCTGGGATGAAGGTGTGCTCAATCATGGCGTACGGACTGACCAGTTTTTCATGCTGCCCCCGGGCCCAAACAACCCGGTCGGCGTGGTGTGGTGCGCGCTCAACCGACCCGGCATCGGCATCCACGGAACCAACCGACCCGAAACCATTGGCCGCGCTTTCAGCCACGGCTGCATGCGAGTGGCAAACTGGGACGTCATCCGCCTCGTGAAAATGGTGACCGCAGGAATCCCCGTCGTCATCGAATAAAGCCCCTCCCTAAACGGGCTCAATGTGGACCAAAACATCCGCAACCGAAGGCATTTGAGCCCTCACCGCGTCCTTCACTTCATGAGCAATCGTGTGCCCCTCGCGCACCGATAAATCCCCGGGAACGAGCACGTGAATATCCACGTAAAACTCCACCCCCATTTTCCGCACCCTGCACTTGTCTAAACCAACCACTCCGTCCACGGCCAGTGCGGTCTCGCGCACACCCTGCTCGATGTGGACGGGCGGCGCTGTATCCATCGCTTCGTTGATCGCGGGACCCAGAATCCGGATCCCGTTAAACGCAATCACACCACAAGCGAGCAAAGCCGCGTAATCATCAGCCGACTCATACCCCTCCCCACCCACCAACGCGATGCTGATGCCCACAAACGCCGCAGCCGACGTGATGGCATCCGAGCGGTGATGCCAGGCATCCGACTCCAAGGCCATGCTGCCAATTTCAACGCTGCGCTCACTCACCTTGCGAAAAAGCACTTCCTTAACCACCACCACCACTAACAAAACAACCAGCGTGAAAGGCGCCGGCGCGTGGTGCGGTGTTAAAATTTCGCGAACGCTTTCAATCGCCAGCAATACTGAGGTGGCAAGCAGCGTCGCCCCGACAGCAATGGTGGCAAGCGTCTCGGCTTTGCCATGCCCATACGGATGCGTCTCATCCGGAGGCAGCGCCGCAAAGCGCAGCCCGACCCACACTAGCAACGAACCGAAGACGTCGAGCGTCGACTCGACCCCGTCAGCAATCAGGGCGTAACTATGTCCAAGCACGCCGCATGCAATTTTCCCAACGGCCATGAACGTGTTCACCACCGCTCCAAACAGAGCTATGCGTGATCCCGCGAACAATCGCGCATTGGGCGTGGAGGCGGACATAGTGGGCAGGCGTACACTGACTAAAACACAGACCGCGGCCAACGGTAAAAAGAAGACGCCCTCAAAAAAACTCTCCAAACTTGACGCCCACGCTAAAAGGTTGGCTCCCCCCATGAAAACACCCCTGGCTCTTTCAGTCCTTCTCGCACTCCTTCTTTCCAGCGTCTTGCACACGCATGCTCAAACCAACGTGCGTACTTTGGGTGTGCTCGGAGACGGAGTCACCGACGACACTCCCGCGCTTCAAAAAGCCCTGCGCGAGGGCCACTCCGACCTCTACTTTCCCAAAGGTGTTTACCGGATCCTCTCGACGCTGGAATTTGACCTCGCCACTCTCGGCCATACCAGCGTCAGCGGAGACGGCACGGCCACTGTCCTCATGGAAGGCCCCGGCCCAGCATTCCGGTTCGTGGGCACGCATGGCGGCACGGCCGCGCCCGCAACTGTGAAACCCACGGTGTGGGACCGTGAACGCACACCGATGATCAACGCCATCGAGATCGTGGGACGCCACCCAGAGGCAGACGGCATCGAGGCCACTGGCACCATGCAACTCACCGTCACCCGCGTTCTAATCAGGGAAGCCCGCCACGCCCTCCACCTCCTCCACCGCAACCGCAACTTGTTGGTCGCAGACTGCCATATTTACCACAACAGCGGCATCGGCGTTTTTTTCGACGCCGTCAATCTCCATCAGGCCAACATCACAAACTGCCACATCAGTTACAACGGTGGCGGTGGTGTGGTCGCCAAAAGCGGCGAAATTCGAAACCTCCAAATCGGCAGCAGCGATATTGAGAGCAATCACGCTGAGAACGGGCCCCCGACGGCAAACGTTTGGCTCGATTCCACGGGCGGCTCCATCGCGGAAGTCGCCATCACCGGCTGCACCCTCCAACACACCCGCAAGGCGCCAAATTCCGCCAATATTCGCATCATCGGTGGGGGCACCGATGCCGGCGTGCACAAGAGAACCGGCCACGCCGCGACCCAAGAGGGACATGTGACCATTGGAAACAACGTTTTCAGCGATGTTCAAATCAACCTCGACATCGAAAACACGAGGGGCGTCACCATCACTGGCAACACGTTTTGGGAGGGGTTCCAACACGATCTCAACGTCCAAAACTCCTCCCACATCGTCGTCACCGGCAATAATTTCGACCGCAACCCGCGCTATGTTGTGAACGGCCTCGAAGGCGCCGAACACAACGGACTCACCTTCCGTCAATGTTCAGAAATCACGGTGAATGGAAATATCATCTCGGGTGTTTTAGGAAAACAAGCAGCGCTCGAATTCAGCGATTCCAGGCGCATCCTCGTCACCAACAACAGTATTCTCGACAGCGACGGCGCTGGATTGTGGCTCAGGGAAGTCACCGACTCCATTATCAGCGCCAATTTGATTCAAGATGACCGCCCTCTCGAAATCCGCGAAAAACCACCCGGAATTCGCATTTCCGGCGGTTCAAGCCACATTTTGAACTCAAATCTTGTAAAAGACCGTTAAGATTTTCACCCGCCAGAGAATCATCCTTGCGTCTTCCCGCCAGATTGCGAGCGTAACTCCATTGACCAAACGCACCCCCATGAAACACCTCCGTCTATTCGCCGGCCTTGCCGCTATTGCCACCACAGCCTCCGTTCAAGCTGACAATTGGCCCCAATGGCGCGGCCCCCAATTCAACGGCTTCAGCGCTGAAAAGAATCTGCCCTCCAATTTCACCCCTGAAAACGGTGTCGCCTGGTCCATCGCCACCACTGGTCCCAGCGCGTCGACCCCGGTCATCTTCGGCGACAACATCTTCCTCTCCAGCGCCGACAAGGAAAACCAGTCACTGCACGCCTTGTGCCTCGAGCGCGCTTCAGGAAAAGTCCTCTGGCAGCACAAGATCGCTGACGGCCTCAAATCCGACGACCGTAGCAACTACTCCTCTCCAAGTCCGGTCACCGATGGAAAACTCGTCGTTTACTTCTACGGAAATGGAGAAATGGCCGCATTTGACGTGGGTGGCAAAAAGCTCTGGAACAAAAACATCGAGAAAGAGTACGGCGAATTCGCCTTCCAATGGACCTTCTCCTCGACACCGCTTCTTTTTGAAGGCCACCTCTATCTCCCAGTACTGCAACGCGATCAACCCGTGCACAACCGCGGCAAGGCAGGCGGCGAGTCCTACCTTCTGTGCATTGAGCCAGCCACCGGCAAGACGCTCTGGCGCCATGTCCGCCCGACAGAGGCGCAGGCTGAATCACGCGAAGCCTTCTCCACACCCATTCCCGTGGAGATTCAGGGCAAGTGGCAGATCGTTCTCGCAGGCGGCGATATGCTCTCAGGACACGACCCGGCCTCGGGCACTGAAATCTGGCGCTGGGGCACGTGGAACCCGACGCGCATCGGTCACTGGCGGCTCGTGCCCACGCCCGTCGCCGGCGCGGGTCTTGTGCTCGCCTGCGCCCCCAAAAAAGCTCCAGTCTACGCCGTCAAACCGGGCACAGGCACGCTCGACGAAAAAGCCCTCGCCTGGGCCAGCACGGACCGCGGTGTGACTTCCGACGTTCCCACTCCAGCTTTTGCGTATGGCGACTTTTTTGTGCTCTCCGATGTCTCCAAAGCCCTCACACGAGTCGCTCCGGACGGTTCCCTCAAATGGACTCTCGAAACTCCTGGACGCACCAAATACGAAGCCTCCCCCCTTGTCGCAGACGGCAAAGTTTATCTGGTGAACTTCACCGGAGAGGTCGTCGTCGTTAATGCTGAGGACGGCAAAATAGTGCATCAGGCGGCCTTTGGAACTGCAGAAGACAAACAAGTGCGCTCCATGATTGTGGCCTCGCAGGGACATCTTTTCTTACGCACAGACACCCGTTTGTTCTGCATAGGCGGAAGCGCCAGGAAGTAATATCCCACAGACGCCATGGACGACGCCTTGTCGGAACAAATGCAGCGTGACCTCGAAGAAATCGGGCGCACCTGCATGCCCTTCGGCAAACACGGTCCCGCACATCATCCTCCCCAAGGCGTCCCCATTTATGACCTGCCCGTCGAATATCTGGCATGGTTTGCGGCAAAAGGCGGTTTCCCAAAAGGCCGCCTCGGAGTGCTTCTTAAAATGGTGCATCAAATGAAGGTCGACGGGTTGGACCTTGTTTTTGACGTCTTGCGCCAGCGCCGCGGGGGACGCACCAAACTGCGCCCCGAGCGCACGCGAGACTTCAGATTCGAGACTGGCGCCTGATCCAACGAGAACGCCAAAACCCGATCGTCTGCTTTTCTCCGAGCGCTCCACCCATACCTGACGCCGCGCTGAGCCTCCCTACGTTTTTAAATGCCGCTGTTGGCGTTTGGCAGAGCGAGGAACATCGGTCCCTCGTTTCTTATCTTCCGGAATTATTTCCTCCAAAAACGGCAACCGCTCACGCTTGATTCCGCCTCGAAACCAGTCGCGCTTCAAGATTTCAGCCGCTTGCAGCACCGAGAGTTCCGTCGCGAGATAGTGGTAGAGATGCTCCGCCAAGGACACAAGCGCGATGGAATGATTGCGGCCAAGACGCGCCCCAAGCCAATCGCTGAATCTTAGAAAACACTCAAAGGGGGAGGGTTGTCCCTCCCACAAACAAGGCAGTGTTTCGGTAAACCGTCCACTGTTGGAAAACAAATCCCAAAACCGGGCGAACCGCCGAAGCCGCTGCAATGTTTCAAAACAAAGCAGTTTGTTCTGCAAAATTTCGTAGGGCGGATGCGGGCTGTAAACCATTTCCCACTCCTTATCGTGCCGAACTATCGGCGTGCCGCGCAGGCGTTTGAGAATCCCCACCTGAATCTCCTGCGGCTCCATCGCCAAAAGCCGGTCAAACCCCCGCCCGAAACTCTCCAAGCTTTCACCCGGTAATCCCACAATCAGATCCGCGTGCACATGCACCCCCGTGTGCGCCCGCAGAAAACGCAAATTCTCTCCCAGCTTCTCGTAATTCTGCCGCCGACTGATGTTCTTGGCCGTCGCCTCGTCAAACGTCTGGATTCCAACCTCCAACTGCACTGCTCCGCTGGGAAACCGCCCCAAAAGCTCCAGCAATGCCTGCGGCATCCGATCCGGCACCATTTCAAAATGGACAAACATTCCTTCCTGCCAGCGGTCCAAGAAAAACTGCAAAATCGCACGACTCGTGTTGATGTTGAGATTAAACGTGCGGTCGACAAACTTGAAGACACGAGCCCCCCTTGCCAAAAGGTCCTCAAGAGCGGCAAGAAAACGGTTCAAATCAAACGCGCGGACCGGCACGTCAAGTGATGACAGACAAAATTCGCACGTGAACGGACACCCTCGCGACGCCTCCACATACAACACCCTGTGCGCAAGATCCTCTCGCGTATAAAGATCATACGGCAGCTGCACCTGGTCCATCGCCGGCAGTTCCGCCACGATCACCTTTGGCCACGTGCGTTCCCCACTCAAAATCCCGCGGCACACCTCTGCAAATTTCAGATCCGCTTCACCCGTGATGATGTGGTCCGCCCATTCCGCCAACGGCTGGTTATTGATCTCGTGACTCACCTCGGGGCCTCCAAGAATGACCACAGTCTGGGGCCTCACCCTCTTGATAATGGCGACAACTTCCGCAGTCAAAGCCGTGTTCCAAATGTACACACCCAGCCCAATAATCCGGGGTTCAAGCGCCAGCAATTCCGAAGCAATCTCCAACGGGCGCTGCTTGATTTCAAACTCGATAATCCTCGCGCGCGGCCGCATCTCCGCGAGGTTCGCAAGCAGGTACCGCAATCCCACCGCTGCATGAATGTAGCGCGCATTGATCGTGGACAGAAGAATCTCTGTTCCCGAAGCCATCTCACTCGCAGCACCACCAGTGTAATCAGTCATGCAAAAAGGGCGCCAGACTCTTACAACTTCGACTCCAGAATAATCGGGCCGCCACGCTGTTGAATGATTCCACGCGCGACGCCCTCCGCAATTTTCTCGCGGTAGCTCGGCTGCACAATCAGAGCGGCCTCGCGTACGGTTGTCACATAACCGCACTCCATCAAAACGGCTGGATTCAAATTGGTCCGCAGCACCCGAAACCGAGCCACACGGGCAGCACGGTTTGTGGCGCCCGTGGCATCCGATAACACCCGCACAAGGCGCTCCGCCATTTGCTTGGACTCCGGAGAGAAATAATAGCTCTCCACGCCGGACACCTGCTTCCGACCGGCATCATTGAAATGAATGCTCACAAACACAGCGTTTTGATACTTGTCTGAAATCCGCACCCTGTCATCCAGTGTCACGAAGACATCGCGTTTTCTGGTGAGCACCGTGTTGAAGCCGGCCGCCTGCAACTTGGGTGCAAGCCGCAAGGTCACATCAAGGGCCAGATCTTTTTCCAGCGTGCCCTTCCGCGTGCGCGCCCCCGAATCGTGGGCGCCATGACCGGCGTCCAAAACCACGGTCGTGAAAGTCCGGCTCGTATTGCGCACTCTGCGCACCCCCTCCTCCTGGGCGCACGCTCCCAAAAAAAGCGCAACACCGATCAAAACGCAGGAAACAAATACCGATTTAAAGTTTTTCAACGTGGAAAGCGTGTGGATAAGACGCGCAAAGTGCGTAGCATTCCGCTCCATGCGTGCTGCCCTGTGGCGATTATTCGTAAGTACTGTGAGTTTCCTTGGTCTGGGACATTCCATATCTCAATGCGCTGCTCCATTTGTGAACCATCAAACGAACCGTAACCTTCTCGCACTAGAAAAATCACCTTATTTGCTGCAACACGCAAAAAATCCCGTGCATTGGATGCCCTGGGGAGCGGCAGCCTTCGAGAAAGCACAAAAGGAGAACAAGCCAATCTTTTTGTCTATCGGGTACTCCACCTGCCATTGGTGCCACGTGATGGCACACGAATCTTTCGAGAATCCGGAAACCGCAGCGCTCATGAATGCTCATTTTGTGTGCATCAAAGTGGACCGCGAAGAACGCCCGGATGTCGACCGCCTTTACATGAGCTTTGTGCAAGCGACCACGGGCTCGGGCGGATGGCCCATGAGCGTGTGGTTGACGCCAAACCTGCAGCCTTTCTACGGAGGCACCTATTTTCCTCCTGCAGACCGTTTTAACCGCCCCGGTTTCCCCTCACTTCTCAACCGCATCGCAGAGGCTTGGAAAGTGGATCGGGAAAAAATCCTCGCTTCCGCCGCAACGACCCTAGCCGCGCTTTCAGAAGACACACGTCCCGCTGCGGCCACAAGCCCCCTGACCCAGGCTCCGCTGGACGCCGGGTTTCAAACATTCCTCAAACAATACGACGAACAAGAAGGCGGCTTCAGCATCGCCCCGAAATTTCCCCGGCCCCCCGCCCTGTTTTTCCTCCTTGCTTATGCGTCCCAGAAAGGCGCGGCCTCACCCGATGGCAAAGTCGCTGCAGGCATGGTTTTACACACGCTCCAACGCATGGCGCTGGGAGGCATGCGCGACCAGTTGGGCGGCGGCTTTCACCGCTACTCCGTCGACCGGGTCTGGCACGTCCCACATTACGAAAAAATGCTCTGCGATCAGGCTCAACTCGCCTCCGCCTATCTGCAAGCACACCAACTCACCGAAGATCCGCTTTGCGCCAGCACCGCGCGCTCCACCCTCGACTACGTCGCCCGCGAGATGACCGATCCGTGCGGGGCATTCCATTCCGCCGAAGACGCAGACTCCCTGTTTGAACACGGCAAACCTGAGCATGGTGAAGGCGCCTTTTACGTCTGGACGAAGGCTGAAATTAACACATTGCTTGGCAACGACGCCTCCCTCTTCAACGCCGTCTATGATGTGCAAGAAGAAGGCAATTCGCCGCGCGGAAGCGATCCCCATGGAGAACTCAAGGGCAAAAACACGCTTGTCCGCAAGCTCACCCCCGCCGAGACCTCACGCCTTTCAGGTTCGGAGGCAAAAGCCACCGAAGCACTTCTGGCCCGCTGCCGCCACACACTGCTCGCCGCCCGCAATAACCGACCGCATCCGCACAGAGACGACAAAATCCTTACGGCCTGGAACGGTCTGATGATCTCCGCCTTTGCTCGCGGCTACTCGGTTCTGGGTGAAGAGGCGTATCTGAAAGCCGCACGCGCTGCCGCGCATTTCATCCAAAGCACCCTTTGGAAAGAGGGCGTCCTCAGGCGCGCGTACCGCGAGGGCGCAGGGAACGTCGCTGGTTTTGCCGAGGACTATGCTTTTCTGATCCAAGGTCTGCTCGATTTATACGAGGCAGACTTCAACCCGTCCTGGCTCCGGTGGGCGCTGGAACTTCAAACCACACAGGACCGCTTTTTCTGGGACAACGAGAAAGGCGGCTACTTTAGCAGTGCCGCGGGAGATCCCTCCATTCTGATCCGCATCAAGGAGGACCACGACGGCGCCGAACCTTCAGCGAGTTCAGTCAGTGTTCTAAATTTAAAACGTCTGAGCGAATGGACTGGACGAACAGAACTTGCCACGCGCGCTGAACAAACAGCGCGCGCTTTCGGGAGCGTGCTTGAGCGCGCGCCGACAGCACTTCCCCAGATGCTCCACAGCCTGGGCGGGCTCCACTCTCCGTGGCGGCAAATTGTCATCGCCGGCGACCCGAATGCGCCAGACACACAAGCGCTGCTCGCCGTGGTGCGCAAAAAACATCTGCCGCACACCATTGTTTTGCATGCCGGGAGCGCTGCGGCCGCACAAGACCTTGGCGAACGCTTTGCTCTCGCCGCGCAAATGCTCCCTGTCCAGGGCAAGGCCACTGCCTATATCTGCCATGACTTCACCTGCCAAGCGCCGGTCACCGAGGCCGAAGCTTTGGAAAAACTTCTCGGCCCATAGCCGCCACCAAACCCGCTCATGTTTAAAGGTCACGTTGTCTGGCTCTACGCCTTTGACATTGCCCATGACATGCGCAGGGAGCCGCTGAAAACGGTTCTCGGCCGTCCCGTGGAACCGTGGCTTCAGGCGAGCGATCACCGGGTGCCGCGACAGTCTTTTTTTCACCGCCCCCAAATTGTCCACCTCCCTCCACTGGAGAGCGTTTTGCCCGGGGGCGGCAGCGCCACCCTGGAGCGTACCCTCAAGATCCTGCCGGTGGGCGGACTGTCGCTGTCCATCACTGCACCGGTTCAAGTAGAACATCTCGAGGATCTTGTCGCATGGCACGAACCGCCGCCCGTGGCAGCCGTATCCGCGGTGCGACATCTCGTGCAGTTGGTGGTTGAAGACTTAAAGGAACATCTGATTCAACCCAACCCCATTACCGAAGACGCGGAAGCCTATACCGTCTTCCGTTTGGACCCGCCGGAAACCTTGGAAGCCGCTTCCTGGCTGGCGGGCAACCGCCGGGAAGTGGCAGCCCTCCTCACCCAAGAACTCGACATCCACAGGCTCTCGGAAGAGAAAGTGGTCGAAATTCTCTGTAAACGACTCGGCTACTACAGAGAGGATCTTCTTGTCGTCGATTGGGATGCGGCCCTTTTGCTGGATCGCACCGGGCCCGCTCAAGAGGTGATTCACGTCCTGGAGTTGGCAAACTTACAACTCTGCGAACTCGAAGCCTACGACCGCCTTCTGGACTCAGCCATGGAGCGCTCGTATGCGGACCTGGGACGCCGCGGCCACTACAACCGCCAGTTACTTCGCCGACTCGGCGAACTCCGAGTCGATCTGTCCCGTCTTTCCGACGAGCTCACACATGCCGGCAAATTTCTTGGTGACTGGCATTTGGCAAGGGTCTATGACGCCGTATCCTCGCGGTTTCACCTCGAAGACTGGCAGCGTGTCGTCGATGACAAACTCAAAACCCTCGATGAACTTTACCAGGTTCTCAAACATGACCAATTTAACCGCTGGTTGCTGCTTATGGAAATGGTGGTCATCGTCATCCTGGTTTTGGAAGCAGCCGTCGTCATCTACCCCCTGATCCACCGCTGATTACCCCAGCAGCTTGCCGAATCGAGTGACGGCAGCGAATCGACCATACACTCCTCCACCGCAGGCAGACGCTGTCCTACGGATACAGCAGAGCGGTGCGCGCATCGATGGACGTCACGACCTTGCCGTCGTTTATGACAGCCACCTCCCACTGGCGAAAGATAGGAGGAGACCCATCCTTGCGAGTACATTTGAGATACATGATATCGGCCTTCCCCTTCCACCTCGCTTTTTTGAGCTCTTCCACTTCAAACTTTTCGGACTCCATAAAAGCCCTCGCTGCGGCGAGAGGGGTTCCCTTGGGAACCTTTTCATTGAGGGCCGCAATCATTTCCTTTGAGGTACCAATTTCAGCGGTATGTTTCACCTCGCAGGCCGAGAATCCTCCCATACACATCACCGCACAAAGAACCAGCAAACCTCTGTGGAAGACTCCGCTCAAAAGCCGCAGCCCTCGGCGGCCCTCCGCATGAATCCTGGGGTATGATCTTTGTGGCCCAAAAACAGCGACAACGGTTCGATGTAAGTAACGCCGCAAATTCGTTGGAGTCTCATTGGCAAACACAGCCCTTAAATCAACAAAGCGCCGAAAAAGGTCAAGAACTAGTGCGCAGTTTCGCTAGATTTGAAGTGTTTATTACTCCCCAGCCAACAAGACAGGGAGACTGGAGGTCCCCTTGCATAAGCACTCCTGAGTATTGCTTGCTTTACATCTCCTGCATTCATCACGCCCATAGCCCCCTTACAAATCGCTCTTGCCCACTTTCAGTGCAGCGTCTTAAGACTTGAAGGGCGCCTCGATAGTCGTGGGACTCAGGTGTACATAAGCAAGACGTTTCACCACCAACTTTCCCATGCAATTCTCCACTCCTCCGCCAGCGGACCTTTCGGCATGGCTCACCGCCGATGAATGGAAAGCTTTTGAAACCACTGGGACCACGGCCCATCGCGTGTGCTCGCGCACGGGTGCCTGGGTGGAGCGACTCGGCAACGACCTGCTCATCAACCACCAAAGCGCGTATCTCTTCGCCACCCTCCTGAAAGAATGGAAGGAGCGCGCCAAGGGCTATGACTTCGTTCCCGAGAGAATATTCTCTCGCGACCTTCCGCTCCAAAATGCAGAACGCAATGCTCCGGTGCTTGTGGAAGGAGATCACAGCCTCCCCGTCGAGTCCGTCGTGTCGGAATCACAGGTCCGATACGGGCTCGATTTTTCCGCAGGCTACTCGGTGGGCCTCTTTCTCGATCAACGCGCCAATCGAAGCCTGCTTCGAAACCAACCCGTGAAGCGCGTTCTTAACACCTTTGCATATACGTGCTCATTTTCCGTGGTGGCCGCCCTTTCAGGCGCTGAAACTCTTTCCGTAGACCTTTCTCAAAAATCCCTCGAACGCGGACGTCTCAATTTCACCCTCAATGGGATAGACCCCTCGGCCCACCGCTTCATCGCCGACGACGTCCAAGACTTTCTCCCTCGCCTGGCCCGCCGCAAGGAACTCTTTGATGCCGTCATTCTCGATCCGCCCACGTTTTCCCGGGGCAACAAGGGCCGCCGCTTCCGCGCAGAAGACGACCT
>CANJPY010000080.1 GCA_947476255.1 Chthoniobacteraceae bacterium
AAGGGATGCCAGAGTGTGCTGGGGCTGTCTGAAGCTGCGTGATACCGGTGAAGAACCGACGCTTGGCGCAGTCTTGCATCCCTCCGGGATGCCTTGTTTTGTGGTCTGAAAACCGGTGGTGTCGCTTCGCTCAACCACCGGCAAATGGCTGTGATGCCTTCGGCATTTGATCCCTCAATGCCGTTTCTAGGTTAATCAGCGCTCGCTTCGAGTAAAGCGTGAGCGTGTCTCGGATTGCCCGCCGCGCGTGGAGAGGGATTTCGGTTTGCCGGCCAGTCCCGTTTTTTGGGGTTCCCGCGCTTCTTCACGTTTTTTGGGAGAGCGTCCTGCTTTTAAATCCGCAACGTCTTTTGGCGAGAGCATCCGCCACATCCCAGCACGTAATTTGTCGATGCGGATCGTTCCAATACGAACGCGGCGGAGATTTTCCACTTCATACCCGCAGTCGTACAGCATGAGGCGGATCTGGCGTTTGATGCCCTGAGTCAGGACCACTCTTAATTTATTCGCAGCAACCTGCTCGACTTCCTCCATTTTTGCACGTCCGCCCTCGATATGAAACCCCCTCAGAAGCTTCTCTTTAACGGACGGGTCAAATGTTTTGTCAAGAGTGACTTCGTACTCTTTTTCAAACTTGAACCGGGGATGGGTCAACGAGAGGGAAAGCTCTCCGTCATTGGTAACAATAAGAAGCCCCTCGCTTTCCATATCGAGACGTCCCACATGGTAGACGCGCGGCCAGTCAGAGGGGAGGAGGTCGAAAATGGTGCGCCGCTCTTTCTCATCGGAAGCGGTACATAAAAAGCCCCTTGGCTTGTACATGACTGCGTGGACAATTTCCTGAGGGGTGACAATTTTGCTGCCCACTTTAACCACATCTCCCGGCGCAACGAGGATTCCGAGTTCCTCGACGACCCTCCCATTGATTTTCACCCGCCCTTCGAGAATGAGGGCTTCCACGCTGCGCCTGGATCCGAGTCCGGCAGCGGCTAAATAACGGTTGATTCGCATGGGTAGAATAGAAAGGGCGGTTCGAACGGGTGAGTATCGGCGAAAAATCGCCGGGGAGCAACACTGGGGGAGTATTGCATGGAACGTCTCGTTTACATTAAACCATAAACGCGCGTAAGTTCATTGAGAGCCCACCACCCCATGACACGAGGTCCTATCCCACGAAAAACAGTTTATCGCCTTTCACTGTACTACAGGGTTTTACAGCGGCTCCGAGGAAACCAGATTGACACAGTCTCATCCGCCTCTCTTGCAAAAGTTTCTGGAGTAAAACCGACACAACTCCGAAAAGACCTCGCTTACTTGGGGCACTTTGGCACGCGAGGGCTCGGCTATAGCGTTGAGGCTCTTTGCACAAAATTGGTGGAGGTGATGGGCACCGCAAGCCTTCAACCCGTCATCCTAGTCGGGGTTGGCCAACTCGGGTCCGCTCTGCTCGGGTACGACGGCTTTGCACGGGAAGGATTTGAAATCGTGGGCGCTTTCGACATGGACCATTCACGAAGGCGCATGGGAAAAATCAAGGTGAAGACAATGCCCATGGAGGCTCTCCCCGGCTTTGTGAAAGACAACAAGATCAAGATCGCGATTCTTACGGTTCCCGGACACGTCGCCCAGGAAGTCGCTAATAGTTTGGTGGAAAGCGGGATCCAAGCGATTTTAAACTTTGCCCCAGCGGTTTTACAAGTGCCCGAAAACGCAGTCGTCAACTCGGTGAATCTCGCTGCAGAGCTCGAGAACCTCAGTTATTTCATCCGCTAACGCCAGGTTTTCCAATGAAGCTGGTTTCTCTTGGCAGCCCCGCCCTTGCCCTCGAACTGACGCTCAACAGCGGCCAAGCTTTCCACTGGCTTCGAGAAGGCCACGGTTGGGTGGGTGCGATCGGTGAAACTGCCGTTTATCTTGAGCAGCGTGCAGGTGAGCTTTTTGTAAATTTAGGAGCCGAGCTCGCGGCCACAAATTATCTGGCTTTGGACCATCCTTTGGGAGAGATCGAAGCCAGCTTTCCAAAAGATCCGGTCTCTCAAGAGGCGCTTGCGTTTTGTCGAGGCATGCGGATTTTGCGGCAACCAAAATGGGAGGCGCTTGCCACATTCATCACCTCCTCCATGAAGCAAGTGTCTCATATCGCCCAAATCTCGCACACCCTGCGGCAAAGATTTGGAAGCGCCCATGTTTTGAATCACAAACCGGTTTATTCGTATCCGACGCCTGAAGCTCTCGCGGCACTTCAGGAAGCAGACCTGCGCAAGTGCGCACTGGGCTACCGAGCAGCCAATCTACTTGCCACGGCGCGGAAGGTTGCGAGCAAAGAGGTGGACCTCGACTCCATCGCTGTGCTTCCCGATCCGGAAGCACAGATGGCGCTCAGAGCCCTGCCGGGTGTGGGCGAAAAGGTGGCAAACTGCGCCCTCCTGTTCGGGTTTGAACGATTGAAAGCATTTCCCGTGGATGTCTGGATCGAGAGAGTGATTCGCGAGCGATATTTTACAAAAAGACAGAAAGCAACACCGGCAGCAATAAGAACATTTTGTGCCACGAACTTTGGCCCGTACGGCGGATATGCGCAGCAATACCTCTTCCATCATGCTCGCCTAACTTGGAAGAAGGGGTAGAAGAGAGCGAGAATCCAGTTTAAGATAAGCCGCTATGGCGCGAGTCGCCATCACCCACCCCATGATTGTTGATGCCGTCATCCACCCAGCAGAGCTTCCTCATCTCGCCCACCGCGGGATTGCTGAAGCTGTGTGCGTGGTATTCGATATTCTCAGGGCGACTTCGACCATGGTAACCGCTCTTGAACATGGCGTGGAGAAGATTATTCCTGCTGCGAGCATCGAAGAAGCCCTTTTGCTTAAGCAAAGATATCCGCATGCAGTCCTTGGAGGAGAACGGCATGGAGACAAAATTGCGGGATTTCAGCTCGGCAATTCTCCCTTGGAATACCTGGACCAACGCGGCGCCACGATTATCTCCACCACCACAAACGGTACGATCGCCCTAAAGGCGTGCGTTGGAGCATCGGTCGTTTTAGTGGGGGCCATATTGAATTTGAACGCCCTTATTAAGGCTATCAATTCATTGTCGCCAGCCCGTTTGGTGGCGGTGTGTTCTGGCACAGGCCACGGCCCGGCTCTCGAAGATGTGTGGGCGGCGGGGGCACTCGTGGAACACTTTCAAACCGCCCGTTGCACAGATGCGGCCAGCATAGCGTTGGCAGTGTGCAAATCACACCCGAACGCAGCTGAAGCACTCCGTGCCTCTAAAAACGGGCGGGCGCTGCAGTCGCGTGACAAATTAAAAGACATCGAATGGGCCGAGAGGCCATCGGTGCTGGAGACCATTGGAATCATGCGCGCAGGCGTGATCCGCAAGTGGGAACGAGACTTTTGAGATGAAGTGGGAACTTCCAACCTTCGCACGGCGCGCCATCAATGCGGTGCCGGATTTGAACGATCGCTCCGAACGGACACAGGCTGTAAGCGCCGTGGTTGGATCCCTTGTGATCCACCTGATTCTTCTGCTCCTTTGGTTTATGGTGCGGGGCGGAATCCTGGAGCAGTGGCTGCTCAAGCTTCCTAAAAAAGAGATTCCCATTGAATTAGTCATTCAAACAATCTCGGTTTTACCCGAGCGGATCGTCAGTTCACTGGAACATTTAAAAGACAAGGGGCGGGTGGATTCTGCAGGTCTGAGCGAAGCAAAAGAGGCTCCCAAAAACGCACCCTTTGAATCCGATAAGAACCTTCAAGCAGGGAGCACAGAAGTTCCCAGAGGCTCTTCACAACTGCCACAGATTAATGCGCGGGAGAAGACTATCGACAAATCTCTTGTACAACGTGAAGCGAAGATCGGCGCATTGGCAGCGAGTCCTACCAAATCACCGCCTGACCTCACTCGTCTGGGAACGGGTGCGACAAATCCAAAAACAGCGGCCGCCAAAGTCTCGAGTCTTGCAAAAAAGCGCCCCCAGCAGGTGCAACAAGGGTCTGATTCCGATCGTATGGAGGACATTGAAGACCTGGGCGGCGAACTGGTGTTCCGCAAGGTTGCAGCGGGCGTTGCTGCGCCCATAAAAGTGAGCGAAACGGTGGGTTCTGGCAAAAAGCAGAAGTCCGTCGATGACATCACTGAAGACGAGACACAGGAAGGCAAACAGCAAAGCAAAATCGATGGCGGTTTGGCACAGAACGGAAAAGTGGGGGTGAATGCGTCGAAAGCTCCGATGGCCGTGTACATGAAATCCGTAAGTCGCTCAATTGGAGCCCGTTGGAATGTACTTGTAAAATCCAAAAACGACTCTCTGGATACGGGGTCTGCCAAAGTGAAATTTCGCGTGGCAGCCGACGGATCGATCCGCGACATCAAGCTGGAGCACTGCACGGCGAACAAGGAATTTTCAGACCTCTGCTTGGAAGTGATCAGACAATGCGAATTGGAACCGCCGCCTGCAGAAGCGAAGCCTCTTTTAAGGGACGGACTGCTCGAAATACCATTTACTTTTTCTCTATACTAATCTCAATGAACTCTCAGGCCGTTACCGATATTCTCCAATTTTTCAACCGCGGTGGCGTATTCATGTATCTTCTCGCCGCGTGTTCAGTCGTGGGCGTCGCGGTGATTTTGCTAAGGCTACTTGGGCTCCGACGGGACCTTGCCATTCCCACGACAATCAGGCTAGAGGTCGAAAGAATGCAGTCGGACACGGAAAACCCCACGGGCCGACTTGCCGCATTTTTGATGGGCGACCGCTCTCCCCTTGGCCGTGTGATCCGGGTGGCACTCAAACATCTGGATGTATCGAGAACCGAGAATCAAGACGCCGTACAAGTCGCAGCACGACGAGAGATGGTGCGGCTCGAACAAGGGCTTTTCATTCTGGAGATTCTCATCGGTATCACCCCGCTTCTCGGTTTGTTGGGGGCGGTTTCAGGACTGGTCAAGGTGTTTGCCGCGTTTGGAGACGCCGCCAACCAGAGCGATCCCCGTGTGATTGCGAGCGGTATTTCCGAGGCCCTCAGCACAACGGTGGCCGGGCTCGCGATCGCCATTCCCTGCCTGATCGCTTACTCCTGTTTTGTTCGAAAAATTGAGACGATAGCGTCCGAAATGGAATCCATTGTATCTTTGCTTTTAAGCAAGAGTTACCAACACCGCAGTTGGAGGCGCACCACGGAACTTCCGCCCACTCCGTAGAGTCGCGTCGGAAGCTCCACATAAACCCACGAAGGAAAGAGCATCTCCAACAATCTCTAGCTCAGAAAAACGCTATGAACTTTTATCCCAAACGTCGTCGCGCGCCGCAGGTGATCATCGTCTCGCTGATCGATATTTTTGCGATTCTTCTTATTTTTGTGATCGTTTCGACGACGTTTAAGAAAGAGCAGCCAGCCGTGACGATTCGCCTGCCGGAGTCTAAATCTGCCACTGTAGCTCAACCAAAGAAGGAGCCTCTCGTGCTCACTATTTCGAAAGATTCGCAGCTTTTTCTAGATGAAAAACCTGTTGTACTGGAACGTCTAGCTCCGATTTTAAGAGAACTGGTGACACGGGATCCCACGACGTTCTTTGCACTCAACGCGGACCGCGAAGCTCCCTTTGGCACTATTTTACACGTGCTTGATGGATTGAAAGAGGCTGGAATTAAGGGCAGCCTCACCGCTTTTATGGAGCGCCCAAAATGATTCTTCCTATCGTAATGTTTGGTGACCCTGTCCTGCGCGAAGTGGGTAAAAAGGTCGAAAAAATCACCGACGAAGTGAAACGCTTCGCCGCGGACATGATTGAAACCATGCACCATGCAGAGGGCGTGGGACTGGCTGCCCAGCAAGTCGCAATCCCCCTCCAAATCGCGGTACTTGACGTTCGTGACGTTGAAGACAGGCCGAGCAAAATGTGGATCAACGGGCAGGAAGTCCAACCTGACGCGTTTATGCCCATGGTTTTGCTGAACCCTGAGTTGAGTTTTGGAAAAGAGAAGGTCATAGGCATCGAGGGTTGCCTCTCTTTTCCCAAAATGACCGCGGACATCACACGCTTCGCACGCGTGCGCTGTCAGGCCATGACGCTGGATGGAACATCCCTTGATTTTGAAGCAGAGGGACTTCTCGCACGTGCCATCCAACACGAAGCCGACCACCTCAACGGCGTCCTTTTTATCGACCGCATGAGTTCTGCAGCCAAAGCGGGACTGGCGGGGAAATTGAAACGTCTGATGAGAGCACACAAATAGACACCGAGGAGTGCACCAGTGTCGCTCGAATCGCTCTATGATTTTAGTTTTCCAAACCTTCAGTCTCGTCTTGAGGCCGACGGAGTACGTCCCATTCATGCGATACAACTCTGGAAGCTTCTCTACCGCGAGTTAGAGAAGCACCCGGCTCAAAGGGAAGATCTCTCCCCTCCTTTAAGCCGCTGGTTGCGCGACAACTTTGGCCGCACGGTAGGTCTGACGCAGTCCTCGGTTTCCGAGAGTATTAAGAGTAGCGATGGATTAACGACGAAACTGCTCGTGCGGCTTCACGACGGGCAGGAGATCGAGACGGTGGTGATGGGGTATCCCGGCCGCTTTACGGCGTGTATCAGTTCGCAGGCTGGCTGTGCAATGGGCTGCGTCTTTTGCGCCACCGGTCAAATGGGGTTCGTACGCCACCTGACCAAGGGGGAAATAGTGACTCAGGTCCTCGAAGCACAACGCCTGCTGCGGGCTGACGGGCAGGAGTTGCGCAACCTCGTCCTGATGGGCATGGGCGAACCGTTGCACAATTACGAGGCGGTGGTGGAAGCGCTCGCGGCCGTTTGCCACTCGCCGGGCATGGGCCTTGCCCCCTCGAGAATCTCTGTAAGCACCGTGGGTTTAGTACCTGGTATTATACGTTTTACAGACGAACGCCTCCCCTACTCTCTTGCGATTAGTTTACACGCCGCCACGGACGAAGCGCGTTCACGCCTCCTGCCAGTCAACCAGCGCTGGCCCTTGGCCGAGCTTATGGATGCCTGCCGCTACTATAGTGAACGTCTCGAACGAAAAGTTTTTTTTGGATGGACGCTCATCGCCGAGCAAAATGACTCTCTGGATCACGCGCGTTGCCTGACAGATTTACTGCGAGGCATGAACGCACACGTTAATTTAATCCGACTCAACACAACTGCAGGATTCAACGGCCACACGAGCGCTGAGCAGGCGGCACAGGCTTTTCAAAAAGCCATACAGGCCGCCGGCATTCCCTGCACGATCCGACAATTTCGGGGGATTGACGTGGCTGCGGGCTGCGGTCAACTCAGGGCAGAACGCCAAAAAGCAAAAGCATCCCTTCGCTCGAAACACGGGGACGCAGATCCTATTTGTCTCTGAAAGAGAGATTTCGGCGACAAAATCCGGAGCCTGGAAAAATTCAGCTCATTGGATTTACGACATTCTGAGGAGCACCGGCGGCCCACTTTTGAATGTTTTCCACAGCCGCATGCAGCAGTCTACGGCGCGCGTTCGGGGTAGCCCAGGCAATGTGGGGGGTGATGATACAATTTGCGGCACTTAGGAGAGGGTTGCTCGCAGGAGGAGGTTCCACAGAGAGAACGTCCAAACCTGCGCCCGCAATCAGGCCTGTGTTGAGTGCTGCCGCCAGATCAGCCTCCTGCACAAGAGCGCCACGCGCTGTGTTGATTAAAAATGCGGAGGACTTCATGAGCTGCAAACGGTCGCGATTCATAATTTCCTTCGTGTGCTCGGTAAGGGGGCAATGCAGGCTGACAAAATCACTTTCGCGCAGCAATTGCTCGAGGCCTACAATGGGAAACTCACTGTCTTCGAGCCTGCGGCGGCGGTGGGCAAGAATCCGCATTCCGAAGGCACTCGCGATGCGCGCGACCATGGCCCCAATGCGTCCCAGCCCAATGACTCCCAACGTGGCTCCCTGCAGGTCCGTAAGAGTGCCGTCCCAGTAACAAAAATCAGCTGAACGCGACCAGCGTCCGGCCCTGACGGTTTCCGCGTGGTGACCGGTACGATTGGCCAGTTCCAACATCAGCGCGATTGTCGCCTGCGCGGTATTGGGGGTTCCGTATTCGGGAACGTTGCACACGGGTATGCCGCGTTCCCTCGCTGCGTCCACATCGACCACATTGTAACCTGTGGCTAAAACTCCAATGTATTTAAGGTTGGGAAGGCCGTTTATGGTGGCGCGGGAAAGCGGTACTTTGTTTGTGAGCAGAACATCCGCGCTTTGCGCCCGTTCCCATACTTCGTCTGGAGAAGAGCGATCGTACACCTTAGAATTCCCCAACGCATGCAAAGGTTCCCAACTGCAATCTCCCGGGTTTGCGGTAAATCCGTCTAAAACAACAATGTTCATATCTGTCTATTCTCCATGGACTGCATTCAATGCCCGAGACATTTTTGAGGTGAAAAGGAGTGCCGCGGAGAACAATCTTTCGGAACAGGCGGGCCTGGACCCGCCCCCCGGATTTTATAGGTTGCGTCTTAATAGCAGCTGTTAGCCTCGAGTTTCCTATGTTCGACACCCCTACGTTGAGCCGCTTCGTTCTGTCGTTTTTTCTGCTGCTGAGCGCCGATGCGTTTTCAAAAACGAGTCCCCTGGCGCAGGCTCCAGATTGGAGCTGGTTGGGCAGGTGCAACAACGTGATGACTCGCGAGGAGTTTCAAAAGGCGCTGCAAGTCCATTACGCTCGTAATGATGCGGCGAAGGGATGGGTGGATATTGGCGAAAGTGGCGCACGGATTCGCACGGAGGGCGAGCAGTGGCAGGAGGTAGTTTTTGCGAAGGAGAGTGAGTCGTTAGCGGCGCCGTTGGAGCGTTTTTGGAGGAAGGCGTCCGAGCTTGGCGCCGCGCCGACGGGAAAACCGCTTCAAGGAGTGCGGATTGCCATCGACCCTGGGCATCTCGGGGGCGAATGGGCGACGATGGAAGAACGGTTCTTTCAGATCGGAAAAACGCGCCCAGTGGCGGAGGGGGATTTAACACTGGCGGTGGCAAAGCGTTTAAAACCGATGCTGGAAAAGTTGGGGGCTCAGACGGTTTTACTCCGAAAAAGCGATTCACCGCTAACGCAACATCGTCCAAAGTCGCTGGAATCCGCTGCGGCCGGGGAACTGACGAGCGCCTACACAGCAGATCGGCTGCGGCGGCAAAGCGAACTGTTTTTCTATCGGATCAGCGAAATTCGGGCGCGGGCGCAGATGGTGAACGAACGCCTGAAACCGGATTTGGTGATTTGTCTGCACCTGAATGCGGAAGAATGGGGTGAACCCGACAATCCAAAGCTCACTCCAAGAAATCATCTTCATGCACTCGTGAACGGCTGCTACGGGCCGCGCGAGCTGGAGTCGGATGATATTCGAGCGGAGATGCTTGCACATTTATTCGGGCGTACTGAGCAGGAGTCCGTTCCATTGAGCGAATGCGTGGTGGAAACGCTGGCCGAGGCCACTGGCCTGCCGCCTTACACTTATTTTTCGCCGAATGCATCCCGTGTGGGAGACGGGCCCTACTTGTATTCGCGGAATCTTCTGGCCAACCGGCTCTACAGGGTGCCGGTTGTATTCTTGGAGCCGTACGTGATGAACAGCGGACCGGTTTGGAGAAGGATCCAGATGGGCGACTACGCCGGGGAAAAGATGGTCGAGGGCGTTGCACGCAAAAGCATTCAAACGGAGTATGCACTGGGCGTGGCGGAGGGGCTTGCGCGCTATTTTCGCAAAGCGCGGCCACTCTCAAAGTAAATCCCCCCCTCTGGGAGACCAGGGGGCGGGCGAATGCCAAGAGGTGGACGCACAGTCAGGAATGTATAATAGGGCGTTACGCAACCTTTCTTTACCCTCTACGTGTCTCCGCGTGACCGAGCGGCGGAGATGAGGTATGGTTTCGAGTGAACATGGTCCCCAAAGCTTTAAACTCCCTCCTCATCGTTCTAGAGGTTCTCCTCATTTTCAATCTGCTCATTGTGGTGCATGAGCTCGGCCATTTTCTTGCGGCGCGCTGGCGCGGCTTGGTGATTGATGAATTCGGGATCTGGTTTGGGAAGCCGATATGGCGCAAAAAGCTGGGAGGGGTGTGGTTTTCCCTGGGAAGTATTCCGGCGGGCGGGTTTGTAAAACTCCCGCAACTGGCTCCGATGGAAGCCATTGAGGGAGAGACTGAAGAGAGGGAGGAGCCGCTGCCTCCGATCACGCCGTTGGACAAAATGATTGTGGCGTTTGCGGGTCCTGTATTCTCGTTTTTGCTCGCGGTGGTCATGGCCGCGATTGTTTGGGGCGTGGGGAAGCCCGTGCATGAATATGACCAGACGACAGTCATTGGCTTTGTCAAACCGGGGGGGCCCGCGGATCGGGCTGGGCTGCGGCCGGGGGACAAGATTTTGGAGGTGGACGGCAAGGCGGTAGACCGCTTTACGGGGCCGTTGCACTCAGTCACGTGGCGGGTGGTGCGCTCGGAAGGGGACACCATCGCGTTTAAAGTGGAACGCGAGGGAAAGACGCTCACGATTGATTCGGGCTGGGACCGGGAAGAAGCTCCAGGCTGGAAGCGTAAAAGTCTGCGGAAGGTTCTTATTGGGCCGAGGCTGGTGCCGTCGGTTGGCAAAGTGGCGGCGGGCTCAGCGGCGGAAACGGCGGGGGTGAAATCTGGCGATGTGATTACCTCGGTGAACGGAACCCCAGTGGAGGATCTTGGGAAGTTTTATGAGGTGCTCGAAACAAGCGCTGCAAAGCCGCTGGAACTGACCCTGAAACGCGAGCCTGGCGAGACGAAGATCACGCTGCCTGCGCTGCCTGTGGTTGAGGGCGCGAAGAGCCCTGACCTTGGGATTAGTTGGGGCCGCTTGACCCTGACGCACCCGAGTCCGGGGGAACAAATCGCCGATGCGGTGATGACCATCCGCAACATGCTGGACGCCCTGTTTTCACCAAAGAGCGACGTGAAGGCACAGCATTTCAGCGGGCCGGTGGGGATCCTCAAAGCTTACTACAGCCTGTTTGACTCCGAGCAAGGATGGCGGCTGGCGCTGGCGTTTTCCGTGTTCTTTAACGTGAACCTTGCCCTGTTCAACATGCTGCCTTTTCCCGTGTTGGATGGGGGGCACATTACGATGGCCCTGATCGAAAGCATCCGTCGCAAACCGATGAGCGGCAAAATCCTAGAAGGAATGCAAACGGCCTGTGCGATAGCCGTGATGATGTTTTTGGCGTACGTCACGTTCTTTGATGTGAGCGACTTTTTTTCGCCGAGGAAGGCCGTTCCAACGGGTCTCAAAGCGCCCGCAACGGAGGCTGTTTCGGCCCCCGTCCCCGAGAAGGCAACTGCACCTGAGCAAGCCAAGTAAACGGGTTCATGAAGTACTGCCCCTCTCTTTTTGCAGCGTCCCGCCGGCTCGCACGCGAGGTCGTGGTGGGAGACGTAGGTCTAGGAGGCACGCATCCCATTCGGGTTCAGTCGATGTTGACGTGCGACACGATGGACACTGCGGCGTGTATGCAACAAACCGAAGACTTGGTGAAAGTGGGCTGCGAAATTGTACGCATCACCGCGCCTACGGTGAAAGACGCCGCAAATCTGGAGCACATCGTCGCAGGACTAAGGGCGCGCGGGATCACGGTGCCGATCGTGGCGGACATTCATTTCAAACCTGAAGCTGCTCTTGAGGCTGCGAAGTGGGTTGAAAAAGTGCGGATCAATCCTGGAAATTACGCCGACAAAAAACGCTTCGATATTCGGGAGTACACGGATGCGCAATACGCGTCTGAGTTGGAGCGGATTCGGGAAAAGTTCGTGCCTCTTGTGGAGCTGTGCAAGGCGCGGTCTGTGGCGATGCGGATCGGAACCAACCACGGATCGCTTTCGGACCGGATCATGAATCGCTACGGCGACTCGCCGCTTGGCATGGTGGAGAGCGCCTTGGAATTCGCACGGATAGCGCGTGATTGCGACTACCATGCGTTCGTGTTCTCGATGAAGGCGAGCAATCCGAAGGTGATGATTGCGGCGTACCGGCTCTTAATCGCACGCTTGAACGACCTGGGTGCGGACTGGAATTATCCCGTGCATCTGGGGGTCACGGAAGCCGGTGACGGAGAGGATGGTCGGATCAAGAGCGCCATAGGCATTGGAAGCCTGCTTGCGGATGGAATAGGAGATACGATTCGCGTTTCTCTTACGGAAGACTCTGTGCACGAAATTCCCGTCGCCCGCGCACTGGTGCATGAAATCGCGGTGGCAGCGGGAGCGGAGGCTCTGGAGAGCGGTCTGCCCACGGCGTACGATCCTTACGAGTATCACAGGCGCGACGCCGGACAGGTGAATGTCCAAGGGTTCAGTTTGGGGGGTACGGATCTGCTGCGAGTGGCACTTTGCAAGGCCCAGCATGCAGTGCTGCTGGAAAAGATTCAGGGAGGGATTGATCCCGGGGAATATCGTCCGGAAATTGTTGCGGAAGACCTTTCGGTATTGGAAGTGGATCCGCGCGAAATCAGCAAAGTGGCGGCACTTCATTCGGAGACCAGTCCCCGTCTGGTCAGCGTGCCCGATGGGATTGAGCTCAATCCGGTGCATGCGTTTCGGCTGCTAGCGGCGCACTTGGATCCGCGGCATCCCATTCTGCTCAAAGACACGCTGACGCCCGCAGAGCCGCCCGCGAACTCCCTAGAGGCGCTTTTGCGATCCAGCGCGGTGCTTGGAAGTTTGATTTGCGACGGCATCGGAGACGCCATCTTTGTACGCAACGAAAAATCCCCCGGCGCTGCTTTGCGCTTGGGCTACAACATTCTCCAAGCCGCAGGGGCCCGCATCTTCAAGACCGATTATGTCGCATGCCCGAGCTGTGGGCGCACTTTATTCAACCTGCAGGAAACGACCGCACGCATCAAGGAAGCTACGTCACATCTCAAAGGTGTGAAGATTGCGATCATGGGCTGCATCGTGAACGGCCCTGGCGAGATGGCGGATGCGGATTTTGGTTACGTGGGCGGTGCGCCTGGTAAAATTAATTTGTACGTCGGCAAGAATGCCGTGAAATTTAATATCCCCGAGAGCGAAGCGGTGATGCGGCTCAAGGACCTCATCGCCGAGCACGGCAAGTGGGTGGATCCGGCGGCAAGCGCGACCTAAAGACCTCGGGACGGGGGTGTAAAGTCACGACCGTAAAGTCGGCGAAGAACACCGTTGGGAGGAGCTGTGTTTTAAACAGTCGTTTTTATGCCTCGTTTTTACACACGCCTGATCCAAGCGGTCTGGAACAGGTGGAACGAGGAGCCTGCGCACGTTCAATGCGTGCGGGCCTTGCCAAGTTCGCTCGGTTTATAATCGGCGGCATGATAAGAACTGCGCACCAAGGGACCTGAGGCCACATGCTCGAACCCCTTGGAATACGCGGTCTCCTTGTGCTGCTCAAACATTTCAGGCCGGATATATTCGACGACCGGCAAATGTTGCGGGCTGGGGCGCAAATATTGCCCAAGCGTGAGTACTTGAACGCCCGAACGGCGCAAGTCATCCATCGCCTGCAGCAATTCGTCCACCGTTTCTCCGAGGCCAAGCATCAAGCCGCTTTTCGTGACGATGGAGGGCTCCAAGTCCTTGACCTTTGCGAGGACTTCGAGTGAACGCCTGTATTTTGCCCGCGAACGCACAAGGGGAGTCAGGCGCTCTACGGTTTCCAAATTGTGATTAAAAATACGCGGTTTGGCATTCACCACGAGCTGCAGAAGTTCTTCTTTGGCGTGAAAATCGGGTGTTAGGACTTCGATGGTGACGTCTGGGTCCATCGCCCGGATGGCTTCAATGGTCTGGGCAAAGTGTTCGGCACCACCGTCTTTAAGATCGTCCCTCGCAACCGCTGTGATGACGACGTGCTTCAACTTCATGCGCCGGACAGCTTCCGCGACACGCTGTGGTTCGTCGGCTTCGAGCGCGAAGGGTTTTGCAGTTGTGACTGCGCAAAATCCACAGGCCCGCGTGCAGCGGTCGCCCGCAATCATGAAAGTGGCGGTTCCTTGGCTCCAGCATTCCCAACGGTTCGGACATTGCGCCTCCTCACAAACGGTGTGGAGTTTGAGGTCGGAGACGAGCGCTTTGGTGGAGAAAAAGACCGGATTTGAGGGCAACCGCACCCTGATCCAATCGGGCTTCCGTGGTTGGTGCAGTGCGGGGTCGATCTTCGTGCAGGACATGACGGATAGATTAGGCATCAACAGAGGGATTGCAATCCACTGCACCAATGTTTGAAGTGGACTGGATTTTTTGGCAGGTCCATTCTGTGAATCCCATCTCCTGTGTCGCGTTTTATTCCCGTTATTCTGCTGGTGCTTAATCTATCTGTGGTGGCCGTCCAAGCCGCTGCAGAGGGAGCAGGCGCGCTGTTGCATATTCTTAATACGGATCAAAGCGACGCCAAGCGACTTGAGGCATTACGCGCACTCGAGAAAACGGGGGACATTGATGCGCCGCAGATTCTACGCTCCATTTGCGATATCTCCCCCGTGATTCGGGCGGAAGCCGTAAGGCTGGGAACACGCATCGCGGCAGCAGACCCGGAGTTGGAATTGCGTCTTGTCGCGCTGGCGAATGACCTCACTTCTGAGGTGAAGGTGCAAATGCTCAAAAGCCTGCCTTACTTTCCCAGCGTAAGGGCTGCGGCGGCCTTCCAGAAGCTACTCGCGGAGGCCTTGGTGTCGAAGGACGCGAAACTGCGCGCGCAGGCTGAGGCCTTGAGAAAATCATCCAAAGGTGCGGACCCTCAGTAAGCACAACCGCCGATCTTGTTGGAAAACCCGCTCTAAATATGCATGACCCCATCGCGCTTGCGCTTGCGGAAGACATCGGTTCCGGTGACTTGACCGCGCAATATTTCGTGGAAGACCGAGTGGGACAGGCGCGGCTTTTTGCCAAGGAAGCCTGCATAGCGGCCGGCGTAGACGTTGCAGCTCAGGTATTTGCACGAGTGAGCGAACAAATCACGGTAAAGATCACACGCCCAAATGGGGCTGCGCTCGTCCTCGGAGATACGGTGCTGGAGGTGGAAGGCCCGCTTCCCTCTCTTTTAACGGCTGAAAGGGTAGCGTTAAATTTTTTACAGCACCTTTCAGGGATCGCAACTCTGACACACCGGTTTGTGGAGGCCGTTGCCGGGACCAAGGCACAGATCTTGGACACTCGGAAAACCGTGCCGGGGCTGCGTTTGTTGGAAAAGGCGGCGGTAGTCGCAGGCGGAGGGACCAACCACAGGATGGGGCTCTATGATATGGTGATGGTCAAAGACAACCATCTGGCCGCCGGAACAACCCTCACAGAGCTCCAAGAAGCGATTCGGCGCTTACACAAAAACCACCCGGGGACGAAAGTGGAGTTGGAAGCGGACCGCTTGGAGCAAGTTCAGGGTTTTCTTTCACTGGAGGGCGTGCACGTGATCTTGCTTGATAACATGAGTCTGACGGAGCTTCGCGAAGCCGTGAGCATGGTCGGGGGGCGCGTGAAACTGGAAGCCTCTGGAGGCGTGTCGCTCGAAAATGTGGCAGCGATTGCAGCGACCGGCGTGGATTACATTTCTGCGGGGGCGCTGACACACTCGGCCCGGGCGATGGATTTTTCGATGGAATTACTCTAAAAAACCGACGCGACGCGGAGAGCCCGCAAAGAAAGCTTCCTAGTTGCCTTTCTTGGACTTGGCTGGCACCAAAATCACTTCCACCCGGCGGTTGGGCGCTTGTTCATCCACGTTTCCGGAGGTGACCAGCAATTCTTGGGAGCCACGTCCCATGGTATCGAGCTTGCTCGCAGCCATCCCGTACCGCTTGATGAGCCACTCCTTCACTGCGTCGGCTCGGCGGGCACTGAGGCGCACATTATAATCTGGAGAACCCGTGTTGTCGGTATGCCCGACGATCAGCATCACATAGTCAGGAAACCGCCGGCGAAGGTCGGCAATTTTTTCCAGAATGGGGAGCGACTCCGGCCCCAGTTCGGCACTGTCATGCGCAAAAAGCGCGTTTCCCGGGATGGCCACGGGACTGTCGGTGGTGGGGACTTTGCCAAAACCACCGAGCACGTCTTCCAGAGACTGGCGCCCTTTCATGGGCGGATCGCCCGCCCCGCCGGAAGACTGATTTCCGCCCTTGACCAACTGTGCCGACGCTGCGAGCACAGGTTGCGCGGACGAAACGGGCGCTGTGGTCAGAAAGGAGCCTGCAAGGGCACTCAGTTCGCTGTCGAGAGCGCCAGCGGTTGACTGGGTCAACTTGGCCATGGCGATGGGATCCACCTGAGCCTTTGGCTTGTCTTCGACCAGTTTGTTCGAGATGTCCACGGGCTTGACCTCGAGTTTCACATCCGCGGCCTGAGGTTTTGCATCCGAGAAGACCAGCTTTTCGGGAGTCACCGGCTCTTTTTTGGGAGCAGGCGGCTGCTCCGGAATGTCTTGGAGCGACTTCGGATCAAAATTAACCTGCTTCACGACAAACTTGGGAGGCAACAGTACCGGCACCTCTGAACCTCGTAATCCATCCACAGGGGTCTTCTTAGACCAGACGAAAAAGCCGGTGTGGAGGCCCAGTGAAATTAGAAAAGCCGCCACGAACCAATTGAAAACCGCGCTCTGCGCGACCTCACGCCGGGGAAGATTAACCGATGCCTGCATGCTCTTACTCTCGCACAGTTTGGCGACTTAGACAATACGATCTGCTGAAAATTGAGGCCCCACGGCTACATGGGCGGCCCAGCCGACGGGCCTCCTTCAGCCCCCCCCGCACTGTCCGCCCCCGGAGGCACTGACGGTTCGCCCACCTCGCCCCTCGGCTGCACCACGGCGATGGTCGTCTGGCGCTTGCGTTCCGTGAGTTCGTTCATCAAGTCAAGTTGGATGTGCTGTATCTCCAGGAGCCGCCGCCATTGATGCTGGCGCAACTGGTCGAGCTTGCTCGTGAGATGCCGTATTTCCAACTCCGCCTTCAAGTTAATCTTATACTCCTGCTCGCTCCGGAGCCTGTCCTTGGCTTCCTGCCGATTCTGACTCATCATGATGATCGGAGCCTGAAGCGCCGCCAAACAGGACAACACCAGATTGAGCAGAATGAACGGGTATTCGTCGTACTGCTGTCCTTTCCTGAGAACCACCGTGTTCACTAAAATCCACAAAAGCATGAACGTGCCAAAGGTGCAGATAAACTTCCAACTGCCCCCAAAGCTGGCGATTTTATCGGAAAGCGCCTCCCCGAAAGTGATTTTTTCCTGAAACTCCTCGTTGATATTTTTGGAGAGAAACTCTTCCTCGTTCAAACTGGCAAGCACCTCCTCTTCGAGCACCGTGATCTCGCCGCGGTCCTCCTCCACTAGTTTTTGGGTATAAAGGCTCCGAAAATGATTCAGATCTTTTTGACAGATGAATCCGTTTTCATCCCATTCCGGGTGACTTTCGCAAATCACCTCCACGACCGCCGGACGCAGAGACTGGCCAAGCACAATTTCATCCTCCTCAAAGTGCCTGCCACAAATTTGACAGAGCATATGCTCGTGAGGAGGAGGAGCGGGCTGGAAGTGCATAAGGAAATCGCTGAAGCTTTTTCCAACCATACCCGAACCGATTGGGCATTGTCCTTAAAAAGCAGAGGAACCGCTTGTGACATTTCCGTCACCTCGTGCTCCTCCCCCCTCTCGTAAACGTCCTAGCTCCGGTCTTCCCTGCGGCCGAAGAGACGCGGGAACAAAAATCCTGTGTCCCTGCTGTAAGCCTTGTAGGCAGGGCTTTCAGCAAGAAGGCCCTTCTCCTCCATTCGAGCTCTGAATCGGAACAAAAAAACATGCCCGGTGACCAGCAACAAAACCGCAGGAGACAGGTTAATGAGCACAAGTCCAAACCAGATTAAACAATAGCCGAGATAGATGGGATGCCTGACAAAGCGGTAAGGGCCGTGCAAAACGACTTTTCGAACGGAAACGAATACCCCGAAAGATTTTCCTAAAGAAATGACGCCCCAGAGCGAAAACGCCGCTCCCACGAGGCCAAGACCAAAGCCCGAAAGCACACAAGAGACTGGCACGGGGCCGCGGAACATGTTCTGCTTGAGCGCCTCGGGCAGCCATGGCACAACGCTGTACAAAACAAAATAGAGGCACGAAAAGAGCGGTACAAAAATCTCGCTTAGGTTGCGGGGCGGGCGCACGGGCTTCTTGTTTGTGAGCAGAAGCGCACCGATGCACAGTTGGACAAAAAACAGGATGCTGGCATTTGCGACCTGCCCAAGAAGCGGAGTCAGGCCGGTGGAGTCCGTCGGCGAGTAAAGGGCCATTTTTTGAAGAATCTCGCCCTGCCTGTAGGCGAGCCAGAAATATCCAGCGGAGAGAAGGTACCGCTCAAAAAAAGAGGCGCCAGCAATGACGCGCGCGCGAGTGACGGCAGCTAGCTGTGGAAGTGAAGCAAACCCCATTGGAAGGATGGAAGAAAAAACGCGGAGGCCGAGTTGAGATTAAGAAGGATGAGCCGGCAAACCCAAGTCCTCTCCGTCGGATTACCCCCCCCTCAACATGTCATGGAGGTGTGAGTGTTTGGCGAGGAAAGACTGTGTTGTGAAACTAAAGTCATACATTAACGTCGGGAGGGTTGGCAGCGAAGCAGAACTGTGAGAAAAGAGAGGGCCATGCTCCCTGAACTGGTCGCCCGAATTGTTTCAACAACGCAGCCGCGTTGTCTTGGGAAGTTTTTGTGGAATTTCGGCGCAAAAACACTCGTCAGTGTCGAACGCTTTAAAGCGCGCCTGCGAAAGGGGGAGTACTTCCCAGCCTTCCTGTATATTTCGATCTTAAATTCATGCAATCTCCGCTGCCAGGGTTGCTGGGTGGACGTGGAAGCGGAACGCTCCCAACTTGACGTGGAGGCGATTGGCCGCCTGATTGAGGACGCCAAAACACAAGGGAACCGTTTTTTTGGCCTCTTGGGCGGGGAACCCTTTTTACATCCAGAATTGCTGGAGATTCTGGAACGCCATCCCGAGTGTTATTTTCAAATTTTCACGAATGGACAGTGTATTACGCCGAAGATAGCGCGGCGTCTGGCGGAGTTGGGAAACGCCACGCCTCTGATTTCCATCGAGGGGCGGGAAATTGTCAGCAACCAGCGGCGAGGCAACGTCGAGGTGCTCAATCGCACGCTGCGCGGGCTTGACGCGTGTATTGAAGCCGGGTTGCTCACGGGCGTGGCCACCTCGGTTTGCCAAACCAACATCAATGACCTCCTCACCGAAGAGTGGCTGCAGGAGCTCATTACCAGAGGCGTCCACTACGTCTGGTTTCACACCTACCGGCCCGTCGGCCCCAAGATGAACCCGCAGCTGGGGCTCACGCCGGAGCAACTGGTGCAAGTGCGCCGATTCATTGTGGAAATGCGTGCCACGATGCCGATCGGTATTGTGGACGCCTACTACGGGCACGACGGAAAGGCCCTTTGTCCAATGTCTACGGGGATTTCACACCATGTCAGCCCCTATGGAGACGTCGAACCCTGTCCCATCATCCAGTTCGCCAAGGAAGACATTCGTGACTCCCGCGGCATCGTCGCCACCCTTCGGGATTCCGAATTCCTGAGAGATTTCCGCGAATTGAGCGCTGAAGCCACTCGGGGTTGTGTGGTGTTGGAACGCCCGGACTTGGTGCGGGATCTGGTCCACAAGCACGGGGCGCGAGACACCACCGTACGCGGCACAGCCCTCGCCGAACTGGAAGCGATGACGCCTCGTTACAGCCAGTGGCTGCCGGGCGAAGAGATTCCTGAAAAACACTGGATGTACCGGCTCGCAAAACGCTTTTGGTTCAGCGATTTTGGAGCCTACCAGAAAATGGCCTCCGACAGCCGCCCGCGGGCGGAAGCGCTTGCAAGAGGAAAGACCGGATAATTTACAGGTCCATCCTGAAATACGAAGACTCTACCTCAACCATTTAACCCACTCCTTATTAAAGCCTTAAACTCCTATCCTTCGAGAAAACTCTCGGACAGCGTCGCTCCACCCGTACACGCTGCATTAATTTGACCTAATTCCCACTCTTCTCAGGCATCTTTCCTTTGTCATTCTACTTATGTCCGCCCCAGCGACACTCCCACCTCCTGCCACCTCCGCCGCCCCCGCGGTTTCTCTGGTTCTCCCGCGGCCCGTTCCCACCCAGCGGATTCGGAAGCCCAAGAAAAACATTCCGCAGACGCCGCAGGAAAGGAACAGCATCCTTCTTGCGGTCCGTGCGTATGTAGAGCGCGAACGCCCCGTTCCGCCGCTGCCAGCCGACCAGTTGGCGGTGCACGCGGACGGGCTCGTGGCCCATCTCAAGCTGGATCCCGTTTACCGGGACTACGTGGGAGTGCTCATCAACAACGAACTATGGCGAGAGTCCCTGGCGGCGGTTCCTTACGAGCGCCGCTTATTACTGATTCCCAAATGTTTGCGGATCGAAAGCAAGTGCCCGGCACCGTTTGATGAATTCGGTCTGCTCTGTAAACAGTGCGGTCTGTGTTCGATTCAAGATTTACAGAATGAAGCAGAACGCCTTGGGTACGCGGTTCTTGTCGCGGAAGGGTCGGCGATTGTCATGTCCCTCATCCAGACAGGAAAAATCGAAGCCATTGTGGGAGTCAGTTGCTTGAGCGTCTTGGAACGCGCCTTTCCCTACATGGAAGCCGCCGCCGTTCCGGGCGTCGCGGTGCCCCTGCTTCAGGATGACTGCATCGATACCACGGTTGATCTGGAATGGGTCTGGGACTACATCCATCTCACCAGTGACGACCGCACCCGCCGCATGGACTTGGGGGCGCTGCGCGAAGATGTCGACTTCTGGTTCACCCCGCTTGCCTTGGATGCCGTCATGGGTCCTGCACAGGGGGAGACGGAACGTATTTCCCGGGAATGGCTGCAGCGCGCAGGCAAACGCTGGCGTCCCTTCCTCACCGTGGCCGCCTTTCAAGCGCTTCAGTCGGAACCCGGCGCGAAGCCGCCCGAAGCCCTTAAAAAGCTGGCGATTGCGGTGGAATGTTTTCACAAGGCCTCGCTGATTCACGATGACATCGAGGACGGAGACGGTGAGCGCTACGGCGAAGCCACCCTGCACGAGGAATACGGAGTCCCCGTGGCCCTCAATGTCGGCGATTTGCTCATTGGCGAGGGGTATCGTCTCCTCGCAGAAAGCGGATTCAGCCCGGAACAGCGGGCGAAGATGCTCCAAATTGCAGCCCAAGGGCAGAGGGAATTGTGCCGGGGCCAGGGTGCGGAACTCACATGGACGCGCGCACCGCGCCCGATGACCTCGGTCGAAGTGCTCGAAATTTTCGAGAAAAAAACAGCTCCAGCCTTCGCCGTCGCTTTGCATATGGGCGCGATCGCGGCGGGACTGGATTCCCACGAGGAGGTTTCGTCCGTACTGGAAGCCTACAGCAAGGCGATGGGCATCGCGTATCAGATTCGGGATGATCTGGAAGACTACACCGTGGGCGGAGCCGGCGCGCCGGCGGATTTGGAAGCGATGCGCCCTGGCGTGGTGCTCTCGGCGGGCTGGGAACGCGCTCAAGGAGCAGCCAAGGAAATCCTCACCTCCCGTTGGAAGCGTGAAAGCACTCACGGTGCAGATGCCGTCCGTCAGGCCTGCGCCGAGTCGGGTGCACTGGATCGCTGCACGGATCTGCTGGAGCGTTACAAGGAAGAAGCGATTCGTTCCCTGAGTGAACTGGAAAACGCCAGCCTCAAGGGGCTTTTGCGCCGCGTGATAGGCAAGATATTCAATGACACCGAAATAAAGGGCTGGTGCAAGGAGTTCGAGAAAGCCAACGGAGTCGTCTCTTAAAAAAGATCAACCCGGCAGCTGGGACAAATGCTTTGCGTTGGCCCAGTGGTCTGGCCAGAGCCTTGGCGTGAGTTTTGCGCACAGCCTCATTCCACGCGACCGCGCTCTCCGAGTTTCAAGGTGCCGCCCGCGGCAGACGCTGGCCACCGTTCTCCCACCCCACCCGTCCCCGTCCGATGATTACCACATCTCCTCAAAAACCTGCGCTTCGAAAAGCGGAGGCCATGACCCTGATCGCTGCATTCCTAGGCTGGCTCCTGGATGGAGTCGAACTCGGACTGTTCCCTGTCGTGGCTCGGCCCGCCCTTCAAAACCTCCTCGGCAGCGGTTCAGAGGGCGAAGTGGGAATCTGGATGGGAAAAATCACTGCCGCGTTCCTCGTAGGAGCGGCCTTGGGCGGAATCATCTTCGGCTGGCTGGGAGACCGGATTGGCCGCGTCAAGGCCATGTCCTGGAGCGTGCTGTGTTACTCGCTTTTTAGCGCCGCTGGTTATTTTGCGGACGCTCCGTGGCATCTTGCCGTGGTGCGCTTCGTGGCCGCCTTGGGGATGGGGGGGGAATGGGCTCTGGGGGTGGCTCTGGTCATGGAGTCCTGGCCCGATAAAATGCGCCCCTGGCTCGCCGCCTCCATTGGTGCCGCCTCCAACATGGGCATGCTTCTCATCGGCTACGTTGCGCTTCTTTTCCCCGTGACCCCCGAATCGTGGAGGTGGATGTTCCTCGTGGGGGCAACACCAGCCGTACTCACTCTCTTCATCCGGTTTTTCGTACCCGAATCCGAAAAATGGGCCGCCACCACCAAGGAGTCCGCCCCCCAACGGTCCAAAGTTTTAACGGTATTCACTCCTCCCTTATTGTCCAAAACGCTCTTGGGCATCCTCCTCTCCAGCGTCGCCCTCATAGGCTCATGGGGGTCCGTCCAGTGGATCCCTTCTTGGGCGGACAAACTCACCGGAGGTGCTGTCCCGAATGCAAAAGCAAGTGCCCACATGGTTTCCTGTTTCGGAGCCATTATCGGCGCCTTCATCGGCCCTGTGCTTCTGGCCAATCTCTCCCGCCGCCTTGGCTACGGAATCCTCTGTGCGCTCAGTCTTGCCTCCAGTATCTGGCTTTTCCGCATGCCCGCGGAGTGGGGCCAGTTCTTCCTCCTCAAAGTCGGCTGTATTGCGTTTGCGACCGCTTCGTTTTACGGCTTCTTTCCCCTCTATTTCCCTGAGCTCTTTCCCACGCGGGTGCGCGCCACGGGTCAGGGGATCTGTTACAATGCGGGCCGGATCATTGCTGCGGGCGGTGCCCTTGCCAGCGGCCAGCTTGTCGCTCACTTCGGAGGCTACGCCCAAATGGGAGCCGTGATCACTCTGGTCTACGTGCTCGGGATCCTTCTGTGTTTTGCCGCCCCAGAGACCCGCGGCAAACCTCTTCCCGAGTAAAAGCAGGCGTTCCGCCTCCCACGATACCAGTTTACTTGTTCGCAGTTCCTTCACGCCCCATGTGGGGGTGGGGCCCCGAAGCGACCACCCCAGACTCCCTCAAACACACCTGCACAAAATCGCTAAATAGGACGAATCTTGGAAATCACCCCCCAAAATTCGCGAGGCATTACACTCTTTATCTGTTTGAGAGGGGCGAGCGATGTCATGTCTTGGTCGCCTGAAACTAAATAATCCGACTTTGATTCTATGGCCGCCGCCAAAACCGGTAAATCGTCAAGATCACGAATGACAATTTGAGGCAACTCGGCGGGCAGAAGCGCCATCTCCTGTTTTTCTAAGAGCGCAATAATTTCAATCACTGTCGCCTCGGGAACCTTGAATCTGCGGGTGAGAACTTCTTTTATCTCCGTAAGGACGTACTCGCTGATGACAAACGTGTGCACAGCGAGAATTTCCCGGAACAGGTCAGCGCACAATCCCCGTGTGGTAAAGGCGCTGACGATAACGTTAGTGTCCAGGAATACTCTCAAGAGATCGCCTTAAAAACATCTTCATCCGTCAGAAATCCCTGTGATTCCGCAAAAGGCATGGCCGCAGAGCGGAGTTGATCAAAGGCGGTCACCGCCAGCTGCCGGCGAAGGGCATCGCGAACCACCTCACTGCGATTTCGCCCGGAGCGCGTGGAAACCTTCTCAAGGAGACTTTCTAGCTCATCGTCGAGTCGAATGGTCAGAATAGAGTGCATGTCATACAGCAGGGCCGCGGTCAAGTGACACGGAACTCGCAGATTCACCCACCCGTGCGTAAACCTAAAAACGGCAAAGGGAGATCAGATGCCGGAGGCATCACCGCCATTTGCCGGTGGTTGAGCGAAGCGACACCACCGGTTGTCAGACCACAAAACAAGGCATCCCGGAGGGATGCAAGACTGCGCCAAGCGTAGGTTCTTCACC
>CANJPY010000081.1 GCA_947476255.1 Chthoniobacteraceae bacterium
GCCACACGGCAATGCAAATGAAGCAAACCGGAGAACAGCCTCCGAGAGCCGGATGCGGGAAATCCGCCCGTCCGGTTCGATGAGGGGGAGAGGAGGACAAGGAGTGGTTGTGGCCGCAAACCATCCTCGTCTCCCTACTCTATTAAAGTGCGCCGCGCTTTCATTGCCGCATTTAGGTTTAGGCGTTTCAACGCCCAGCTGAACAACGGATGCGGCCACCCCTTCGTTCGTGAGCTTCCGCTTGTTCAGCCTATTGGCGTGAAGCATCAGCATCCATGAATGGGAACCCACTGCGAGTGGACTGGGCAGGTCACTTTTGCGCTCAAGGAACAGCGCTACTCCTTGCGCAAAACGTCTCCGGGATCGCCGCCTAGAGTGGCTCGCAGCGCTGCCCAAACAGCGATCAATGATACTCCGCCTAGTACAGCAAGAGCGTTCGCGAAGGGTCCAACCTGAATCGTCGAACCGCGGATCCACTGTCCCGGGACGGTGACTAACCAAGCGCAGCCTCCCCCGATGACAAGCCCGAGCACCACAAGCGGCAACAGTTCCACCAGCAACAACCTCCGGATTTGCCTACGACTCCACCCGCCGGCTTCAAGCACAGCGAGTTCCACCCTGCGCTCCACCACATTACGAGCCGCCACAACCCCCACTCCAACGGCACCAAGCAGGACACCAAGGCCTCCCAAAACCTGAAAAATCGCCAGATACGTATTCGAAACCGCCTGCAGCTCCGACAAACGGTCGGCCGTCGCTCGCAACTCCAAGCCCCGATCCTGAAGAGCCCGACTCCAAGTCGCCCTCACGCTTTCGATTTCTGCGGGCGGTGCATCCAGGAAAAGCATGCGGTAACCGCCGGCATTGGGAAAAGCCTCGGTGAAACGCGCTTCGTCCACAATCAAAGCGCCCTGCAAGACAGACCCTCCGAGGGTGGCGACAATGCGGACCCTCACCTCGGAACCGCGGCCATCAGGAAGCGAGATTTCATCACCCACCTGCTTTTGCAACGCCCACATCAGTGTATCCTCATCAACTACGGCAGGAATGGTACCTGCATCCACGCGTTGCCGCAGTACCGCCCAACCCGCCCCCTTCTCGACAAACCGGAATGCGCCCAAGCGCTCGAAATCCGCCGAGGGTACGCCAAGAACTCTAGGCCGCACTGCCCTGTTTAAATTCAAACAACTCGCCTCTTCCCCCTCCCTGACCCGGACTGCCAACACGTTCACCTGCGGTTGTTTTTCGTCAATCGGAAGCCCCAACGAATCACGGACAGTGCTCAGGTTCAAATCCTCATAGACCGGCGCCGCCAGTTCTCCCAAAAGCGCAAATCCACCAGTCCCAGAAGTCCGTTCCCCCGGGCCACTCTGCGCTTCCTTCCGAAAGACCTGCACCGACAACACCAAAAATCCGCCCGCCGCCAAAACGGCGATGACCGCCACCGCCCTGCCCGGACGACGGCCTAAATTTCTGAGCGCAAGTTGGCGGATACTTTTGATGGAGCCTTCGGCGAGGCTTCCCAACCAAATACGACTCAGCAGCAATGCTGCGATCAACAAAAGGCTGCCTGCGCTGAAAAAGGCCTCGGCATCCACACGCCGGTTGAGGATCCCATGCAGCAACAGTCCACCGCCTGGGAGACCGAACAAGAATGCGGCGCCCCAAAAGCGGGCGCGTTTGAATGCGGCGGCTTGTCCGGTTTGAGCGCTTCCCTCGCCCGCGAGTAGCTCACGCACCGAACGCTTCCAGCCTCTGCGTGTGGTCCACGCCATTGCGCACAGGGCCGCCAAAGAGGACCCGCCCAGTCCGATTGCAAGCGAGGCAGGAACGGAGTAAAAACTAATTTCAGCGCCCCCCGTCGCGCCACTCCAGATGCTTGCCAACGCGGCAAGCAAACCGTGCGTGTACCCGACTCCGAGAAGAGTGCCAAGCACGCCCCCTAACACGGCCACGCCCAAGCCCTCGCACAAAAACAAGACCCTCACCCAAAACACGGGCCAGCCCATCGCCAAAAGCGTCCCAGCCTCGCGCACTCGATTTTCCAGCATCAACCCAAACAACAGTCCGACCAAGGCAAGTGCGGCCCAGATCAAAAAAAGGCTGAAGCCCAGAAAGAGTCCTGCAAAATCAACAGGGGCATTCGTGGCCGCATCCGCCAAGGCTTTCAAAGCGACCACTTGCACCCCTGCCACCGATGGATTCAACGCCTTGGAGACGGCTGCCACCGCATCCGCCCCTACCCCGTCCCCCGGATAACGCACGCCCGTCGTCGCTCCCCAGCGGTTACCCCAAAGCTCCCGCCCTGTTTCCAAAGCCATAAACGCCTTGGGCGCCCCACGGTGCTTTTTCCAATACGCCTCGTCCTTGTCCCGGATCTTAGAGGTGTCCAGAGCGAACCCCGGTTTCCATTCCCGGCAATTGCCCGCATCAGCGAGCCCAGGAAAATCAGGCATCCACGAGCCGTCCCACCCGTCTTTGTCCAACTCGGCGACGGCTCGAATACGAAAACTGCGGGAGCGTTCTTCAAACTGCCGTTTGGCATTCATCACCAGATACTTCAAATCGAGGGCCGCGCCGGCTTCCACGCCCAGATCCTGCGCCAGCCAGTCGGAAATCACGAGTTCATCCGGAGCAAGGTCTGCAGGAAGAAACGGCAGCGATCCGGGCCGCGCCGCCGTCACCATGGAGTACGGAGTGGCAGCCTCGCCCGCGCGCAACTCGTTCACAAAGTAGGTCAGGGAGGCCTCCCCCAAGGGAAGTGCACGCACAAGACCGTCTTCCAAAAAGACGCGGGAAGAACGTATTTCAAAGCCCGCGTCCGCCGCCAACGTGCGCACTTCCAAAGAAGAATCCTCCGCGCTCCAGTGACTCCGGGCTGCGGCATGCAATGACTCGGGAGCCTGGCTGGACAGAAGGAGGTTCACACGGCTTGCGACTTCGAGCCGCTGCTGCAGTTGTTCAAGCGGAAGAAAAACCGTTGCCGGCGGAACCTGCCCCGCCTGGAGGGCAAAACGGCCGAACCGGGGATCGTCCGCCACAGCCACAACTCGCGCACGCAGCGCTTCAATGGCATCTTCCTCCCCTGACAAAGGGGCGTCTTTGGAGAAAGCCGAGGGCTTTTCGACACGGATAGAAAAACTATCCCCCGTCGATAAGCCCAATCGGGCCGCTAAGGCCGAACTGACGACGGCATCGCCCGGCTGCAATTCACGCCGGTCGCCCTCAGGTGACAAGGCCCAAAAACGAGCATCCACCCCCAATACCTGAATTTGATTTAACCGCGCAGACCCATCGGCTTTTGAGGCGCTTCCAGTCAGAAAAAGAACGGGAGCGGCATCACTCGATATTTCGGCGGCCAACGCCCCGCGGAAGAAATGTTCCCCGCCCACCAAAGCCGATACGACACGCCCCACCCGCGCCTGCGCTTGCGCATGCAAGGTGCCTTTCAGCGAATCCCCTACCAGCAGGGAGCCCGTGAGAACCATTGCGCAAAGGGTCGCCCCAATACACGCCCCCAAATGGGCCCTCCAATGGTGGCGCACCCCCTCCATTGCCATTCTCAAGATCGTCATGACGCCCTCACGAGTTTGCCTTCCACCAATTCCCACACCTGCTCCATGCGCGTGGCCAGGTCCCGCGAATGTGTGACCACAAAAAGAGCCACTTTCCGAACACGGTTTAACTCCAGTAAAGCGTCAGCAAGCTGGGTTGCGCTGGCGCGATCAAGCGCTCCCGTCGGCTCGTCGGCGAGCAACAAGCGAGGAGACCCCGCCATGGCGCGCGCCACCGCCACCCGCTGGCGTTCTCCCCCGGACAACTCCGCGGGCCGATGCGTCAACCGGTGCGCTAGCCCCATCGCATCCAACATCTCCCGCGCATTGGCGTCCGCATTAATACGCGCCTGCCGACGGTCTGCAATCGAAGGCACCAAGACATTCTCGAGGACCGTGCACTGGGGCAGCAAATGATGCATTTGAAAAACAATCCCCACCGAACGGCGGCGGAAATCCACAAGATCCTTGCCCTTCAACGTCCCAGGTTCCAACCCGTTGACACGCACCACGCCAGAGTCGCCCTTGTCCAAAGCTCCCAAAATATTCAGCAGCGTACTTTTCCCGGAACCCGAGGGGCCCAAAATCGCGACCGTGCCCCCTGCATCCATCTCAAAATCGAGACCACGAAGAATATCCACAGGCTTCCCACCACCGGGCGAAGGGTGTGATTTCGTAAGGTTGGAAACTTCAACTAGCATAAATCAGGAAAGATATTTAACCGACTCCCGCCCCATAGATAAACAAGGATGAGACAGATGTCACCCGCTCATCCTCAAAGATACTGCCCAAAAATAGCCACGCTATTTTGGAGGTGAATCTTAACCGAGGCACCTCCAAAATTCCATCCCGACCGTCACTCATGGGAAGTTTGAACCTGCTTTCTGAACCTGCCTTCGAGCGGTCACTCACCAGTGCTCAACCCCTGAGCGGCTCACTGTACTGAGACCTCCGGTTTTTGTCCCCTCAAACAAGCAATCACTTCGCCGACCAAAAACAAAGACCCGGTCACCAAGCGCGGGCCATCAAAACTAAGAGCACATGCGAGCGCGAGCGCCTCGGAGACACTGCCGCTAAGATGGCAACGCACCCCCGGCAACTCTAAGCGCAGAAGCGCCGAAAGAGAGAGCGGATCCATTGCACGCGGACTCTTTAGAGGAACCAGGACGAATTCGCTGACGATGGGGGCCAGAAGGCGCACCACGGAGGCGGCATCTTTATCCGCCATGGCGCCAAAGACAATGGGCGCGCGAAGCTCTCCAAACGTTTCCCTCCACGTCTCCACCAGAACAGCCGCCGCCGCAGGATTGTGAGCTCCGTCCAAAACGAGCCCTGGAACCACCTCTTGAAAACGTCCGGGCCATTGCACGCGGCCCAGCCCCAGCGCACGCGCACGCGCATCCACGGGAACTTCGGCAGCCGTCAGAACAGCATCCGCCAACGCGGCATTCCAGCGCTGTACCGCTCCCCGCAAGCCCAGATTTGGCCCCTTCCAAGGCTCTTTGAGCACCTGCAAACGACACCCCAATGCCGCAGCACGGCTCTCGAAAACATCCAAAACTTCAGCCGCTTGAGGCGCACTCACCACTGGAACCCCCGGCTTAAAAACACCTGCCTTTTCCAACGCAATCTCCCGGAGCGTTTGTCCAAGATACTGCTGATGATCCAAGCCCACCGCACTCAGTGCACACGCCGCCGGTGTCACGATGTTGGTGGCATCCAAACGCCCTCCCATGCCCGTCTCAAGCACTACCACTTCCGCCCCTTTGCTCTGAAACCATTCCAAGGCCAGCACCGTCACAAGCTCAAAAAAAGTCGGGTGCGGCTCCCAGCCAGCCACCAAAAACCGCATCCGGTTCAAGCCCTCCAACAATTCAGCCTCCGAAATACACTCTCCGTTGAACTGGAAGCGCTCCTGCACCGAAACCAAATGCGGCGAGGTGTAAAGACCCGTCCTCAACCCCGCCGCGCGACACATGGCATCCACCATCGCACACGTGGAGCCCTTCCCGTTGGTGCCCGCGACATGAATAAACGTGCTCCCCTGAGCGCTCCGCCCCTGAGCCTGCCCACCGCGCACGCCACCTCTGTTCTCAGACAGACGTTCCCCCAAAGCAACCCCGCACGCTGCCGCCAACCGGCGCGTGCCTTCCAATCCCAGTTTCACGCCAAAAAGCTGCGTTCCGTACAGCCACTCGACCGCCTCCTCCAGACTCCCGAAGCTCTCCTTCACTGAATGTTGTGCAAATAGCTCAACAGGCGGTGCAACGTCTCCCGCATCTGCTTGCGATGCACGATCTGATCCACCAAGCCGTGATCCCTCAGGAATTCCGCCGTCTGAAACCCCGCAGGAAGATCCTGATGCGTGGTTTCCCGAATCACGCGCGGGCCCGCGAACCCCACCATCGCACGCGGCTCCGCCAGATTCACATCCCCCACCGTCGCAAAACTCGCGCTCACCCCGCCCGTGGTCGGGTGGGTCATCACCGAAATATAGGGCAACCGTTTGGCTGAATGCCGGGACAACGCCCCGCACGTCTTCGCCATCTGCATGAGCGATATCGCCCCCTCGTACATGCGCGCCCCACCCGAGGCAGAAACAATCACCACAGGCAACCGCTCTTGGGTGCTGCGCTCAATGAGTCTGGTCAGCTTTTCCCCCACCACCGACCCCATGGTGGCGGCTATAAAATTAAAATCCATGACCGCCAACCCCAGCTTCAACCCTTGAATCTGGCAAAAACCCGTCAAAACCGCGTCCTTCAGGCCCGTCTTTTTTTGGTAACTCCGAAGCCGCTCCGTGTAACTTGCCTGCCCCGTGAACTTCAACGTGTCCACCGACACCATGTTTGCATCGTGTTCCTCAAAGGTTTCCGCATCCACGAGCATCTCCACGCGTTCCGTCGCGGGTTGCACAAAATGATGGTCGCACCGGGGGCAAACCCGGAAGTTTTGCTGAAGCTCAAGATTATGAATGAGTTCTGAACACGCCGGACACTTCTGCCAGAGCCCCGTCGGAAGCTCCCGCTTTTTGTCAGAGTAAAAGGATGGACGACTAAAAATACTCATGCCCCTTTTCTTTAACCTCTCGCGAGCAAGAGTGCACGCACGGAAGCAGCTCCGGCGAAAAGAAGCTCCCCGGCGCAGGCTTCCAAAGTCGCTCCCGTCGTTAAAACGTCATCCACCAAAAGAACGTGCCGCCCGGCCACCTTTCCACGCCTCCCCCTTCGCACCGCAAACGCCCCCCGCATATTTCCCCTCCGCTCCCCTCCCCCCAGCGCCGTCTGCGTGCCCGTGTCCCGCACCCGCCGCAGGACGTTTTCAACCCTCAACCCGCCTCCGTACTCGGCCTGTGGATCGTTCCCTGGTCGGTTTCTTGGCCCCTCTCTTGAAACCGCCCCAGCAAGGGCACGGGCAAGAGCCTCCGCCTGATTAAACCCCCTTGAAAGTTGCCTCCTCCAGTGCAAAGGCACCGGCACCAGCACCTCCGGGGGCGGTGCTCGCAACCGCCAATCCCCCAAGCCCAACGCCATCCATCCCGCTAGGGTACTCCCGAGGTGCCGTTTCCCCTCGTATTTGAACTGGTGGACAACCTCCCTCAAAACACCCCGCAAACCAAACAGCGCCACAGCACATTCAAACGCTGGCTCCCTCGCCAAACAATCCGCGCAACAACTTTGCTCGCCCACCCTGCCTTCAAAGGCCCGGGAACACCGCCAGCAACGCGCCCCCTTGAGTGGCTGCACCGCTCCCGCACACCCCCCGCACAAATGCTCCACCCCCATCTTTAACGCTGTTCCCCCGCCAGCGTCCCTCGCAGCCAAGGCGGCTCCCGCTCCCAAGCCCGCTCCCAAGCCCGCTCCGCACACTGTGCAATACGGTGGATACAACACCCCAAGCAACCGCTGAGCAACCTCGGAGAAAAATCGCATACCCTCTCTACGGAGGAAACCGCGTTCGAGGGGTAAAAAACGCCGAAACTACAAGCTGCTTCTCCTCTTTTTCACCGCTGCGCTCCATCCTCGGGCGCAGAAACGGTGAGCACGCGTTCCGCACTCTGCCCACGCACCCCCGCGCGGTCACTCAGAGGGCAAAAGTTCAGCAACTCAATTTCCAACGCATGCTTCTTCTCAGGCTGGAGCTCAAGCATGGTCACGCTTCCGTAATCGATATTGAAATGCGCCATGTGCGAGAGCGGCACTTCCAACAACAGGGCCAGCATCACCCTGATAATGCCGCCATGACAAACCACCGCAACCCTCCCGTGGGGATTCTCATCCACCACCCGCTGCAAACAAGGCCGCACCCTCCCAAAAAGAGTTTCCGTACACTCCCCGTTCGGAATCCCGCCGTTGTCGAGTGTCTCCAGCCAATTGTACGCCACCGTCCCAAACTTCTCCTGTATTTCATGCCACCGATAGCCGGTCCAATCGCCAAAATCGACCTCCCGCAAATCCGAAAGCACGGTCGGCGCGATTTCCAGACTTTTGAGCATGGGCCCAGCCGTTTGATGAACCCTCTGCATCGGACTCACATACACGGCGTCCAAGGATCCTCGCTCAAACCACTCCGCAAGAGCCTCGGCGTGCCGATGCCCCAACTCCGAAAGATTCATGTCAATGCGCGAACCGCCGAAAATCCGGTGATACCGTTCCTCCACTTCACCATGACGAATAAAATAAAGACGGGTGGGATGTTTGGGAAGAGAAGCTTTCACGGGGTAATGGGACTTTTCCCGAACCTATTCTCCACACACGCTGCAGGAAAGCGGGAAAAGGACTGGGAAGTCCCTCAGGGGCGAGCACGCACTGCCAGAGCCATAAGCCATAAGGCATACGGCCCCCAAAACACAATGCGGAGCCCTTGAAGCCCCGCCCCTACAAAGAGGACAGCTTCACGTGCCTGATATCCTGCCCTTTATACAAGTAAAACACCTCTTCCGCGATATTCGTCGCATGATCCCCCGCGCGCTCCAAGGCCTTCGCCACTGTCAGCAAGTGCAGTTCCCTGCCTGTTGTTTCGGGATCCGACATAATCGCCGACTCCACATCCCGCGCCGTTTCCTTGTATTCAGAGTCCACCAGTTTGTCGCGGCCGATGACCTCCAGCGCCAGATCCGTGTCCCGATCCACAAACGCCTTGATGCTCTGGCGCAGCATTTCCTTCACCTCTTCCGCCATGACTGGAATGTTCGAGAGTGATTTCAGGGCAGGATGCTTGTTTAAATCACGCGCGCGCCTAGCAACCGTCGTCGCCTGATCCGCGATGCGCTCAAGCTCGCTCGAAATCTTGGAAGCGGTGATCAAAAACCGGCAATCTCGCGCCATCGGGCCGTGCGTCGAAATGTAGGTGATGACCAGTTCGTCGATGCGCTTTTCCAATTCGTCGATTTCGGAATCTTCGTCCTCGACCAAATCCGCCAAAACGTCATCGCGTTCCATCAGCGCTTTGGCGGACTGCCCAAGATTGCGCTCCACCAAGCTGCTCATCAGCAATAGCTGTTCGCGGATTTCCTGCAAGTGCTGCTCCCAGTAAAGGCTCATGTGTTAAAGCTGTTAAAATTAAGGATTGGAGGGATTAAAACCGATCAACCGAAACGCCCCGTGATGTAGTCTTCCGTCTGTTGCTGCGCAGGCTTCGTGAAAACCTTCTGGGTCACATCCATCTCAATCAACTTCCCGAGATAGAAGAACGCCGTCTTGTCAGAACACCGGCCAGCCTGCTGCATGCTGTGGGTGACGATCACAATCGTAAATTGCTTTTTGAGCTCCTGAATCAATTCCTCCACTTTACTGGTGGCAATGGGATCCAGCGCCGAACAAGGCTCGTCCATCAGGATCACGGCAGGCTCCACCGCAATGGCCCGGGCAATACAAAGGCGCTGCTGCTGTCCCCCGGAAAGCCCTAGGGCGCTCGTGTGCAAACGGTCTTTCACTTCGTCCCAAAGCGCGGCCCCCCGCAGGCTCTTTTCCACCACGGCGTCCAGACGGGCCTTGTCTTTGACCCCCTGCAGCTCAAGGCCGTAGGAAATATTCTGGTAGATGCTTTTCGGAAAGGGATTGGACTTTTGAAACACCATCCCGACCTGCCTCCGCAACGCGATCACATCCACCGAAGGATCATAAATATCAATGCCCTGAATCTTGATGTGCCCGCGCCCAATGCGGGTCCCCTCGATCAAGTCATTCATCCGATTAAAACAACGCAGCAAGGTGGATTTTCCGCAACCCGACGGTCCGATAAATGCGGTCACCTGGCGGGCGGGAATTTTCAGGGAGACGCCGTGCAGCGCCTGGGATTTGCCGTAGAAAAAATCCAAATTCTCGACCTCAATCATCGGAACAGGTGCCGTGGCCTGAATCGGGCCGGTGGCGCTTGAATTTGGAGAAGGCTCAGTTTTCACAAGTGAAACGGTTGGGGTTGCAAAATCGACACTCATATTACCAGCGATAACGTGCGCGCAACCGGCTCCGTAAAATCACAGAACTCAGTGCAATCATAAGAACCAGGGCAAGGAAAACAAAGGCGGTGCCGAACTGCACGCGTTCGGTGTAGGCATTTTGAGGAATTTTGGAGGACACTACGTAGATGTGGTACGGCAACGCCATGACCCCTTGAAACAAAACATCCACCGCCTTGTCCACCTGCCAAGGCAGGCGGTCGCTCACCACGTAAGCCGCCGTAAACATGATGGGTGCCGTCTCCCCTGCGACGCGCGCAATCCCAAGAATCGAGGACGTCAAAATACCAGGCAACGCGTACGGGAGCACATTGGTGCGGATGGTTTCCCACTGCGTCGCTCCCAACGCCAGCGACCCATCCCTGAACCCCTTGGGCACTGCTTTCAGCGATTCTTCACTCGCGGTGATCACCACGGGCAGCACCATAAAAGCCAGCGTGAACCACCCAGACAACAGGGACACGCCCCATCCCGAAAAATTCAAACAAGTGAATCCCAGTGAAATGGAAAAATGCGCGGGATCCGGCGTGGCTCCAAAAACGGGGGCAAACAAAACGAACAGGCCGAAGCCGAAGAGTCCAAACACGATGGAAGGCACCCCGGCGAGATTTAAGATCGCCAGGCGCAGCATCTCCACCACCGGGCCGCCCCGGCTGTATTCATTGAGAAATACCGCCGCGCTAATTCCCACAAACAAAGCGATGGCCATCGAACCGAGCACGAGAAACAGGGTCCCCACAATGCAGGGGAAAATACCCCCGGCACTGTACACGTAGTTGTCATCACTCACCTGAGGGTTGCCATTCTTTTCCAGGTAGGCGCGAAACTCCTTGTCGCCCATCTCATGCTTCTGCCCCGCGTGTTCAAAGACGTGCAAGGTCTCCGGAGAGGCCGTCAGAAACGTGGTGTTCACGAAAGGAAACTCCCGCGTAAACAAGGTCTCGGAGCCTTTTACAAAGATGATCCCGAAGATGATCGTGGCTGCCAGGAGAATGGAATAGGTCGCCAACCGGAACACGCTGAAGGCGACACGCTCGAACCGAATGGCGCCGGTGACGGGCGTTGTAAAGAGATGGGGTTGCGAGGCGCTCATAAAATCAGCCGATGGAGATCCGGTAACGGCGCACGACCCGCTGTGCGACAAAGTTGATGAGAAGCGACACGAGGAACAGAATGATCCCCACCATAAAAAGCGCCCGGTAGTGGATGCTCCCCTGCGCGACCTCCCCCATTTCCTGCGCGATAATCCCAGTCATCGTGTGGACCGGTTCATACAACATCCCGATTCCCTGCGTAAAATCCGGGATCGCGATGCGGTTGCCCGCGCACAACAGAACAACCATCGTCTCCCCAATCACCCGCCCGAAGCCCAGAAGAATGGCGGAGATGATCCCGGACAGAGACGCCGGAATCAGAACGCGCACCAGCGTCTGGAAACGCGTCGCGCCCAGAGCGAAACTCGCCTCTTTGAAATGTTTTGGCACATTCGTGATCGCGTCCTCAGCCAGGGAGAAGATTGTGGGAATCGAGGTAAAGGCCAGAAGACAGCCGGCGGTGAGCGCATTGAGGCGCTCAGACATCGGAAACCCGGGAACCCAATTCAGCCATTCCACCTGCGAAAGGCTGCGGAGGGCCGTTCCAAGCACAGCGATGCCAAAAAAACCGAGCACCACCGAGGGAATCGCCGAGATGAATTCAATATAAGGCTTGATGAAGGACTTCTCCCCGGGAGTTGCGACTTCGGAAATATAGATGGCGGCGGATACCGCAAAGGGGACTGCAATCGCCATCGCAATCAAGGACACCAGCAACGAACCGCTCACCAAAGGCAAGATGCCATACCAATCCTGCCAGAAACTGGCGGTCAGCCACTCCCGGCCAAACAGAAACGCCGTCACCGACCGGCTCAATGGCACTGGCTCGTCCCAACGCCAAGCCGCCATCCGGGCGTCCGCCTTGGGGAGCACGCTCAAGAAGTTCTCCGTCTTCACAAGCACCTTCGCCAATTCCTTATCCCCTTTGCCCCAATCTGCTCCGCGCGCCACGCTCACGGCCCCGCGAAGCTTCTCCTGCATCTCTGTCACCGCCGCCTTCCAAGCAGGCGCCACGCCGGTAATGAGCTTGATCTCCTTCTCGTAATCAACCACGTCCACTTTCAAGGCCGCGGCCTGTTCTGCTTTCCCCCCCTTCAGAAGCATTTCCCTCTCGTCCTCACGGTCGGCGCTCACTTGGGCGCGCGTCTTTACCGCAGTGGCCACCTCGGTGATATCCGACACCACCCCGCGCGCCTCTGAAGCAGCGGCCCCAAACGCAGTCGCAAAATCATCGTATTCCTTCAGAGCCTCGTTCGCGCCGTCCGTGTCCCTGCCCTCTGCCAAAAGAGCGCGAAACCGCTTCAGACGCACGTCGTTCAACGTGCGGGTGAGCGAGGAGAACTCCTCCAGCGGAGCACGCATCATGTCCACGTACTCGAGTCCGGCCTTGCGGTAGACTTGGATGTTCGTGCGGTTCTGCCCGAAAAAGCCTGCGCCTTCCTTGAGCAAAAAAACAAGGATCAAGGCCAACACCACCACCGCCACCGCGGCGTTCCCCCCGAAAAAATAGCGCACGACATCGTCAAAGGTCAGCCCTAGAACGCGTAGCCGCGCCTTGCCTTTGAGCGCTGAACTCAGCGCCTGATTATGTTCACTTGTTTGCATCACAAACCTACGAAATTAAAATTGAGCCGTATCTCACGCCAAAACGGAAACCAACCCGCAGAGACTACCCAAGCCGAGCCAAGACGCAATTCCTTGCTCAGATCGGGCACGATTGACCTCTCCAAGAAGACAAGAAGAGAACTTGAACCGCACCTCCCATTTTTTTGCCCGCTCTCCTGCCCGGAATGCCAGAATCCAGAAACACAAAAGGAGCCCGCACTGGTGTTACAGTACGGACTCCATTGGATGACAGACCACTACTTTACCGTCACAAAACCGACTTGCTCGGCGATCGCCTGTCCTTTGGCGCCCAGAGTGAAATCTACAAACGCCTTCGCCTTGCCTGCAGGTTCACCGTTGGTGAAATAGAAGGTGGGACGGCTGTAGGGATAGGTCTTGCTCTGAATGCTGGCCTTGTTGGGCATGAGTCCGTCGATGGCCACAACCTTGATTCCAGGCGACTTGATGTAAGCCAGGCCCACATAACCAACCCCGTTGGCGTTTTTGGTGACCTCTGCCACGATCTGTTCATTGCCAGCGAGCTTCTGCGAACCACCAGCGTAGTCGCGCTTGTTCATAGCGAGTTCCTTCCAGTCGGAATAGGTCCCCGAGGAGGTGTTGCGCGTGTAGACAGAAACCTTGCCGGGGCTGCCACCAACAGCACTCCAGTCGTTGACGTCACCCGTAAACAGCTTTTCAACCTGCACCTTGGTGAGGCCCTTGATAGGGTTTTTCTCGTTCACAATGACAGCCATGCCGTCATAAGCCACAATCGTCGGAGTCAGCGTGACATTCTTTGCGCTCGCGGCGGACTGTTCCGTGGGCTTGGCGCGGCGGCTGGACATCCCGATGTCTGCATTGCCGTCAATGATCGCGGTGAGCCCCGTGGTGGAGCCTTCAGCTGCGATGGAAAATTCAGTGCCAGGATTGGCAGCTTTGTAAGCCTCGGCCAACTGGGGCACGAGCTTGGCACCGAGGGTGTCAGAACCCTTGATGACGATTTTTTCGGCCTGCGCGGCTGTGACGCCGACCGCAAGAACGAGGGAAGCGAGAGAGAGCGAACGAGTCATAGGTAAAAGAGAAAAAAGATACCGAACGAGACAGCCCTGGGGGGAATCACAAAACTGAGTGACCAAAGCCGGCACCGCCCGTGCGATGCCGGCCAAGGTTAGCACACCAAAGGTTTTAGAACTTCACAACCGCATCAAGCTGGATCACGCTCACGGAGTTCTTGCCTGACCCGGGCCCATAGTTAGGTTTACCCCCAAGATCCTTCCGTAAATTGTCGCCTGTGATGTAGGTGAGTCCAATTGTAGCCGCGTCTCCGAGACTGTATATAAACCCAGCCTTGTAACCCGCCATATTGGTATAACTCAACGACCAATCCGAGTCATTGATGTTCGGATCAACTGCCGACAATCCGACCTGACGATAATTAACCAAGGCCGACCAGTCGCCTTTCTTCTTATTTTCGCCGACCTGGAAACCCGCAAGATAGGCCATATTGTCCTGTGAACTTGGAACAAAAGCTGCAGCGTTCGCCGCATACATTCTCCCGCGATCCGCCCCATCGCGATTGTAAGCGAAATCCCACTGGAACTTTGCGGGCAAGCTTCCGAGCTTGAACGAGACATCACCCGGAACTAACAAAATCTTCATGCCGTCAAGCTGGTTGTCACCAGTCGCGGACCACTTGGTCGAATTATATTCTCCACCGCCATCACCGCTAATTTTAGCTCCATTGGTCCAGTAGAAGCCCGGGGCAATGGTCACCTTCGCGACATCGCCGACCGGGATACCCAGTTGCACCTGGGCCTGATAGGTAAATGCATCCCTAGTACCTTCACCCGGCTTTGATGCTTCAGTGGTGCTGTCGGAAACCACAAACTGGCCCGCCACAAGGGATGCCTCGAAACCGCCCAATTCCAGAATCTTGTGCAGATCCACCCGCTGAACAAACCCAGTGGGATTAATGTCCGCATCCCACACCATGTCGGTCGTATAGAATGGGTTGACCTGTTTACCGCCGATCAAATTCACACCGGAAACAGGAGTCCAACCGATAAACGCCTTGTTAATGTAGATGTTGTAATTTTGATGATAGGTTCCATCTCCCATCGTCTGGTTTCCGGAGTCATTTTTCGACTCCGTCTGGAGACCAAAACCTGCATAAAAGTTGTCATTCAACTTATAGTCGGCATTGACTCGCAACCGGAGGCGGTAGCGATCCCGCTGGGAGTCGTGCGAGCTTGTGGCGGTCCCGGGGGCAGTCCCAGCCGCGTTCAGATCATTCCCCTGAACCTGCTGGATGTCATGCTGGAAGCGCAGGCGCACATCGCCGCTCAACTTCAATTCCTTTACGGAAGAGCTGAGGTTCAACTTGCCTGCGGGTGTGTTTGCGGCGTAGTCACGGGAAAGCTGGGTGCGGATTTGCTCGGCTTCCTGATCTTTGAGCACTCCCTTGCGGACCAGCGCGTCAATAAGGGCGCCGGAGTCCTGGGCTGCTGCTGTGGCTGCGAAGGAGCCGACAAGCCCGAGGGCCATCAGCTGGACGGTGGATTTTGTCAACATGGTGTGTTTTATTGGGTTCCTGATTCACCCAACGCCCGCACCTTTGTTTTTTAGGGGATGCGGATCGGGGTGATCTCAGACCCAGCCACTCTCATGGGACTTTGTGACAAACAGATGGCAGGACTGTAACAATACAGTGAGGATGCAATTGACTGCATATCATCGTTCAAAAGACGCTGGAAATTGATTTGCTAATCTTTTATTTCCATAGGTTTACGACTTCAACCAAACCAGACCTACACTCCAGCAACAACGGGCATTGTCAATTTCCACAATATTGAAATCAGGACTCAAAAAACATTCACATACTCCTGTCCTCAAACGTTTTACACCCCAAAATCCCCCAAAACGTCGCCCCTAGTGCTGCAGTGCAACCCGGCTCATGAGCACCGCCCGCCCACGCAGTACCACACGTTCTCCCGCCAAAACTACACTCAATTCCCCACCCCGACGACTCGCCTGGTACGCCCTCAGCTCAATCTTCCCCAGTTTCTCCCCCCAATAAGGCCCCAGCGCACAATGCGCCGAGCCTGTCACCGGATCCTCATCCACCCCGGCCCCCGGCGCAAAAAAGCGCGAAAGAAAGTCCCAGTGCGGCGAGTCGCTCAGGCTCGTGACAATCACCCCGCGTGATTTCAGTCCCGCGAGCGCCCCCAGATCCGGTTTTAAAGCCCTTAAAACCTCTGCATCAGCCACTTCCACAAGATAGTCCATTCCATTAAAACCCGTTGCAAGAGCCTCGCACCCGAGGGCCTCCACCAAACCCGCAGGCGCCTCGCAGGCCGTTGCCGGCATGGAGGGAAAATCCAGCGCAATCCAATCCCCCTCACGGACGCACTCCAACCAACCGCTCCGGGTGTGGAAACGCGCTTTTTGAGCGACGCCCAACGTCCCTGTGTGCCACAACACAAATGCCGCCGCAAGAGTCGCATGACCGCAAAGATCGACCTCGACGGTCGGAGTCAACCATCTCAGCGAATACCCGCCTGCGACGGGATGAACAAACGCAGTTTCCGACAGATTCATTTCCCGGGCCACAAGCCGCATCCAGTGTTCATCACAGGGGCCATCCGAGATGCAGACGGCCGCCGGATTTCCTTGAAACGGGACATCGGTGAACGCATCGACCGTGTACAGCGTAAAATTCATACCCAGACCCTAGGCGAACCCCTGAGGCCCGCGCAATGCCCCGAATCGAGGAGAAAGTCACCGACGAGCCTTACCACCCGCTCTGATTCTTTGGAGCCGACAACTCGCGCATGTTCGGTGCGTGTTAAAGCGGGCGAAGCAGGTGAGACACACCTGCCAGCGACCGAGCGGCTACCGGCGGCGCCTCAGAACAAGGCGCTTCAAGCGCGAATGCTCCTGAGGGGACCACGTTTCCACCTCGGAATCTTGGGCAAAAGCATTGTGGACAATCCGCCGCTCATAAGCGTTCATCGGATCCAACTGCAGAGACCGGCCGGTGGCACGCACCGACTCCGCCAACTCCATCACGCGCCTCACAAGACCGTCCGCCTGCATCGCGCGGTAATGTTCCACATCCACCTGCACCTTTGGCGCGTCCTTGCTGCGCGCGAACAACATCCGGTTCAAGAGCGACTGCAGATCCTCCAAAACACGCCCCTCGGGGCCGATCAAGCGCTCTTTTTCGGCGCTGTAAACCTGCAAGGTCACGCAGGATTCTTCGCGGGTCTCCTCCACTTGGCAGTAGAAACCGAGCAGCCCCAGCATTGTCTCCAGTGTTTCGCGAGGATCCAAGTTCATAAGAGGGTGTGCAATCAACACCCCACTACTTGCCCCTAGATTAAACAACCTGCAAGCCCGCTCTCGTATTCTTATTGGTTAAGAGAAGTTGCACAATGGTGAAGACATTCTGCACCGTCCAGTATAAAGCCAACCCCGAAGCGTAGTTATAACAGAAAACCACGAAGATCAGCGGCATGAACATGAACATTCTTTGCTGCATGGGATCCCCGGTTTTCGGCGTCAACTGCATCTGCACCAGCATGGTTCCAGCCATCAAAAGAGGCAGAACATTCACAGGAAACCCAGCCACGACGGCCACGGTGTCGGGTTGAGACAAGTCGTGCACCCAGAGGAAAGGACTGTTGCGCAAGGCCACTGCTTTTCCCAGCATGTTATAGAAGCCAAAGAAGATCGGGATCTGTACGAACATCGGCAGGCACCCCGCCATGGGATTGACGCCGTGTTTTTTGTACAAAGCCATCAACTCCTGATTCATTTTTGTCGGATCATCCGAATACTTTTCCTTCAACGCGTTCATCTTCGGCTGCAGCGCCTGCATCCGTTGCATGGAGGCGGTAGACTTGTTCTGCATGGGCCACAGAAGCGCCTTGATAATGATTGTCAGTGCGATAATCGCAGCGGCATAGGAACCCAGCAGGCCCTTGAGCCAGTTCATCGAGGCCAGGAGAATCTTGCTCACGATGCCAAACATCCCAAAGTCGAGCATCTGCTCCTGCCCTCCCCCCAACTCCCTGAGGGTCGCATGTTCGCGCGGCCCAGCGTACACGGTGAACTTGCGCACCAAATCCCGACCCGGCTCCAAGACCGTGGCATTCAAACGAAGGCCCCCATCCACCGCCACCGGCGCCAGTCCCTCCCCGGAGCGCCCCCCCTCCGTCCAGTCCTTGAGCTCCAACGTAAACCGACGCGCCAAGACCTCCGGCGCCGTTTCCCCCACGGGCGTCAAAATCGTGCTGTAATACTGGTTGGTGACCCCCGCCCACTGGATCTGGCCCGCCTCCGAGTACACAGGCCGCGGCACCCGGTTGAACCCGAGAAAGCCCCCGCCCTCAAACCAGCTGACATCGGTGAATTTGGTGGAACCCGAATTCATCCGGTTGATTCCCGTGTAAATCGGCTGGTCCTTAATATGCAGTGCCACGGCGGAACCGGCGCGCAACGCATAGGCGGGCACCGTCACGGGAGCCACCCCTTGGTTCACAAAACGGACTTCCAAATTCCACAGGAACGCCCCGGCGTGCTCCAACTCGGCCGTTGGAGCCTGCAGCGTAAAGCGTTTCTCGATCTTCAACTGACGGCTGTCCGTCCTCCGAAACACCACCGATTTGCGATCCGCCGCGACCTCCATCTCATAAGGATCCAGCACCGCGGTTTCAAAACTCTCCGTCAACGCACCAATCGGAACCCCTCCAAATTCATTGAGGAGCAAATCACGCCCACCTTCGGCCTTGTGGTTGAGCAATACCACGCGCTCGATGCCCCCGCCCACGTTCGTAAACGTCCACTTGACTTCGCTCCCCTCAAGAACTTCCGTCGCCTTCGGCACGGTGCTCGGGGCGATCACCACCGCTGCAGGCGCTGCTGCAACCGAGGATCCAGTCGCCGGCGCCGCAGGGGTTCCCGCGACCACCGGGGCCGCCCCGGGTGCTGCGGCCACCGTTTCTCCGGAGGCTACGGCCGCTGCCGCCGCCTGTTCCTGCGCCAAGCGGGTGCGCTCCATTTCCTTGGAGTAAAAAATCTGCCAAACAACCAACGTAATGATCGCCAAGGCGACACCAATTTTTCCGGTTCGATCCATATTAAAATTCTAGTTCCTGATTTCGCGGTTCTCCTCAACCACAAGGTGCGGAGAACGTCCGCCCTTCAAAATTCCAGGCACGGGATCCAGTCCCTGCCCCCCCCAGGGATGGCAGCGGGAGAGCCGCCGGAGCCCCAGAAAACCTCCACGCCATACTCCGTGTGTTTCAACGGCTTCCAAACAGTATTTCGAGCAACTGGGATGAAAACGACACCCGCAACCGGCGCCCCCCGCAGCGTGTAAAAGGGGTGACACCAAAATCTGGTACCCTCGGATCACTAGGCGCACCAAGGTCTTCACGAAGGCAGCACCCCCGCACGTTTCGCCAGTTTACGCCACTCCGCTTCGAGTTCGGCAAAGGTCGCCTGCGCGGCACGAAACCGCGCCACAGTCACGCACCATACATCGCCCAAGATCTTTCCGTGCTGCTCGCGCTGAATATGTCGCAACCGACGACGCACCTTGTTGCGGACCACAGCGCCGCCGACTTTTCTGGACGTAATCACCCCGAAACGTACGCCGGACGAAGAAGTCCCACCGACCTCCGCGCCCTGAACTCTCCAAACACCCATCACGAGCCATTTTCCAGAAAACGACGCCCCGGATTCCCGCACCCTGCGAAATTCTCCGGAGCGCTTCAGGCTCACAAGCTTGGGTGGAGAATTTTCCATTCTAGCGGCGCGAAAATAATAAGCCACGAAAAGGAAACACGGCCATCCCACAAGCTGGAGAGCTTGCGGAACTGGCCGTGATCAACTCGCCCTTAGGCTGCTTTGTGTGCCGCAGCGCGAACCGCCTTGCGGGCAGTGCGCTCCGCCGCACGACGCTGCTTGCGATGCACGAGAGCCTTCGCAGCCGCATTGTTCTGGTCGGTCTGGCGCTCGAAGTGAATTTCCACACCCTTGGGCAAGAGACGCTTACGTCCATGCTGGCGGCGCCGGGACAAAATGGCGCGGCCGTTCTTGGTTTTCATCCGCGTGCGGAATCCAAACTGCTGCTTCCGGGTGCGCTTAGAGGGCTGGTACGTGCGTTTCATAACTCAAATCAACTGGGTTTAACTCAAAAAATCAAAAAATGGCCCTCAAAAAAAGGGAGTGCGAGCATACGTATCTCCATTCACTTGTCAACGCTCCTTGAAGTGTTTTCCTCGATAAACCACAAATACCCCTTTCGTTTACGGGGCAGGCGCGTCCTTCACACAGCGAAATCCAGTGTGAGAAAGCCCGGTGTCAGGGGATGTTTTCTGGCGCGCGCTCGGCCGGTACCCTTTGCAATACATATCACTGCAAAGATAAGATCCCCCGCGCCCCACACGCTTGGCCACCCCAGGCTCCTCCGGATCCACGCTGTCTTCGGGCCCCTGCGGATTATCCCGCGGACTGTGCGCGTAATAGTCCGGGCGGTACCAGTCCTGCACCCATTCCCACACGTTTCCCGCCATATCGTGCAACCCATACCCATTGGGAGGAAACGACCCCACGGGAGCCGTCCCCTTAAAGCCGTCCTGCCCGGTGTTCTCAGTGGGAAACTGTCCCTGCCAGATATTCATCATCCACAACCCTTTGGGAAAGCGCTCACGCCCCCATACAAAAGGGTTCTGCTCCAACCCGCCCCGCGCCGCGTACTCCCACTCCGCCTCCGTGGGCAGCCGCTTGCCCGCCCACTTGGCATATTCCAGCGCGTCAAACCATGAAACATGCACCACGGGATGCGACCCCTTGCCCTTCAGATCTGAACCAGGCCCCTCAGGATGCCGCCAATTCGCTCCGCCCACGTATTTCCACCACTGGATGTGGTTGTTCAAACTTTCCACATGCGCAGGAGGATAAAACACCACGGATCCCGCCACCAAATTTTCCAGAGGCACCCCCGGAAATTGCGCAGGATCCGGCTTCACCTCCGCAGTGGTCACGTAATGAGTCGCCTCCACAAACTTTGCAAACTGGTCATTCGACACCTCGTAGCGGTCCATCCAAAACCCGCGCACTTTAACGTCATGCAAGGGCCGCTCCTCCGGCTGACCGTCATTGGAACCCATGGTGAACTTTCCCGCCGGAATCCACGCCATATCCGTTCCAAGAGAACTCTCCAACGCCCGGCGGTTCTGCTGCTGCCGACTCACCCTTCGAGCCTCCTTGGCCACCCAAAAGACGGAAAGCACCAGTCCACTCAGGGCGATTCCAGCAAAAATCAAGGAGGAGCGTACGGATGGGTTCATTTTTAATCTGTAACCTATTCAACAAATCGAACAGTTTCTAGCCTTGAAAAAACGGGCGCCCCCACAACGGCCTTCGCCCTCCCGCACCGCACTTCTTTCTTCCCGTCCATGTCTCACCTCAGCAACCACTCGCCTCACCTTCAGGAAACAATCTCCGCTGAAGGTCTGCCTCTACTCGCCCTCTCCGGAGCGTTCGGCTCCGCACGCTTCTCCCCGCAGGGCGCCCACTTGCTCGAATACACCCCCAAAGACGGCCTGCCTCTGCTTTTCCTGAGTGCACGCACCCACCTCATCCCAGGCAAAGCCATCCGGGGCGGCATCCCCGTCATCTTCCCTTGGTTTGGCCCAAGGACCGGACACCCCGAGTCCCCCATGCACGGAATCGTCCGCACACGCCTGTGGAGCCTTGAGGAAATACGGGTTCCAGAGCAAGGCCCCGCAACCGTACGCTTCTCCTTTGAGTCCAGCGCCGAGACGCGTGCGCTTTGGCCCCACGATTTCCGACTCTCCCTGGAGTTTGTCCTCGGGCCCACTCTGGACATCCGCTGGGAAGTTGAGAACACAGGCGGCACCCCTTTCACCTTCGAGCAGGCGCTGCATCCTTATTTCCCGATCAAAAACATCCACCTAGCATCGGTCACAGGACTCCAAGAAGCGCTCTTTATCGATAAAACCGATGCCTTCCAACGCAAGACCGACGCGGCGGGCGCAGTCGTCTTTTCCCAAGAAACGGATCGCCTCTACCTCCACACGACCTCCGATTGTATTGTGAGTGACCCCGCAAGCGGCCGGGAACTCGTGGTCTCAAAAACAGGCTCCTCAAGCAGCGTCGTATGGAACCCATGGATTGCAAAAGCTGCCGCTCTAGAGGATCTTGGAGACGACGAGTGGCAGAATTTTGTCTGCGTCGAGCAAGTCAACGCCGCAGAAGACGCGATCACACTGCCCGCAGGCGGTTCGCACGTTCTCACAACCCGGTACATTTTTTCAAACCCCGCCCATCCCTGATCCGTAGCAAGAGCCAAGCCCTTGACAAGGGTTCCGAAAAAAGGACGGCGTTGTTGAACGGCTTGCCACCGCCTCTGTCCTAATCAAAGTCAGCGCAGAATCCCCCTCCCAACAAAGAACAAACCGAAAAACAGCCCTCGAAATCCCGCCAGTAAGTTTCTCCAACGCTCCAAACGCTCGACCAAGGCTCCCTTTCCATGAAACGACACCCATTTTTTCTCCCACGCCCTTCGCCAGCCACCATGAAACGCACAGCCCACTCCCATTCAACGGTTAGCCCCACCCTCACGGCGGCCCTCACCGCCGCACTCACCGCCACTCTTGCCGTTGCCCCCCTAAGCCCGCGCTCAGCCATGGCGGCCGATCCGGAGCCCGCCAAAAAGGAGCAAAATAACGCGGAACCGAAAAAACAGGAGCCTCAGACCCAGTCTCAGGAACCCCAGAAGGCGAATCCTGCAACCCCACTTCCTGAGCTTAAAGTGGATAAAACTCCGCTCCCTGCAGGCACCCCCACCTACGCTCCCATTGTGGACCGGGTTTCCCCCAGCGTTGTCACCATCAACACCTCCACTTCAAAAAACCAGGAAACCACCAACCCGCTCTCAGGGCACCCGCTCTTTGACGACCCCATGTTCCGCCGTTTCTTCGGGATCCCTGAAGACAACCAGCAACCCCAAAAACCCAACCAACGGCAGTCTCCCCGATCCCCTGGCGGCTCGCAGGGGGGACCCCAAGGCGCACCCAATGGGGAGGGCGGTCCTGCCAACAAGAACTCTCGCAAGCGGGATCAGGTCACCCCTCTAGGGTTGGGCTCCGGCGTCATAGTCAGCCCTGACGGCTACATCCTCACCAACAACCACGTGCTTGAAGGTGCTGATAAAATTGAAGTCGTCGTTGGCAAGAATGGGAAAGCCTACCCCGCCCGGAAGGTCGGGGGCGACGTGCGCACAGACATAGCGGTCCTTAAAATCGACGCCACAGGACTCTCCCCCATCACCTTCTCAGACAGCGACCAGATCCGCGCGGGCGACATCGTCATCGCCGTAGGCAACCCTTTCGGACTCACACGCTCCGCCACCATGGGAGTGGTCAGCGCCATCGGCCGGAACACGCAAATGTCCCAACTCGCCGACCTCGGCAACTTCATCCAAACGGATGCCGCCATCAACATGGGTAATTCCGGGGGCGCCTTGGTGGACTATCAAGGCCGTCTCGTAGGCATTAACACCGCCATTTTCAGCCGTACAGGAGGCAACCAGGGGATCGGTTTCTCTGTCCCGTCCAATATGGCGCGTTATGTCATGGAAAGCCTCATCAAACACGGCCGTGTTCTGCGCGGATTCCTCGGCGTCGGCCTCCAAGACCTCGACGAATCGCTCCAAAAGGAGTTCAACACGGAGCCCGGAGTTGGAGCCCTGATCACCGAAGTCCAACAGGGCACCCCGGCGCAAAAAGGCGGCCTGCGCGAGTATGATGTCATTCTCTCCGTGAACGGGAAAAAGGTGGAGAGCGTCCAGGACCTGAGGCTCACCGTGGCAAACATGCAACCGGGAACCAAAGTGACGCTGCAAATCAGCCGGGAACGCAAACCTCTGGAGGTGAGCATTCAACTGGGTGAGAAGGCGGAGAAGAAAGAGGTCGCTCAAGCCACCCCGGAGCCCGACCCCGATGTTCTCGACGGCGTAACTGTGGCAGATTTAGACGATGCCAGCAGACAGGAGTTCAAAGTCCCCGCAGGCATCAAAGGCGCGCTCGTGACAGCCGTGGAGCGCGATTCCATCGCAGCCTCCGTAGGCATTCGCCCCGGGGACGTGATCCAGGAGGTGAAACGCCGCCCGATTACGAGCGCCGATGAAGCGGTCAAACTCAGCGAGGAATTAAAGAAGGAAAAACAGGTCCTGCTCCGGGTTTACACCCGAGGGGGCAGTCGCCTGGTGATCCTCGAGAGCAAGCCCTGAGGAACACCCTGACACCCTGCGCAGAACGCCCGGAGCAAGGCGGCCTCTTGAAAAACGCCGGCCCGTTTTTTAACGAGTGCCCTCTCCGTGAGCGGTCCTGTGTTCTTACGCA
>CANJPY010000082.1 GCA_947476255.1 Chthoniobacteraceae bacterium
AGTTCATTTTAGAGCAATACTCAAACGCCCCGTCTCCAATGCTTGCGACGCTCCGTGGAATGCTCACGCTTGTGAGCGCGCTGCAATTCGAGAAGGCGCTGTTGCCAATGCTGGTCACACCGTTCGGGATCACTACACTCGTGAGGCCACTACAACCAGAAAACGCACTGGCAGGAATGCTCGTGACGCTGCTAGGAATAGTAAACGCACCCGTTTTAGCCGACGGATAGCTGAGCAACTGCGTCTTGCTCTTGTCAAACAGCACGCCATCCACACTCGCATAAGCCGCATTCCGGGAATCCACCGTGAATGAAACCATTTGACGGCACCCCCCGAACGCCCCGTCTCCAATGCTTGCGACGCTACTGGGAATGCTCACGGTTGTGAGTGCACTACAACTCCAGAAGGCGCTGCTTCCAACGCTCACGACGCCTTTGGGGATTACAACCCCTGTGAGGCCACTACAACCAGAAAACGCATTATCACCAACGCTCGTGACGCCTTTTGGTATCGTAAACACTCCCGTTTTAGCCGACGGACAGCTGATCAACCGCGTCTTACTCTTGTTGAACAGGACTCCGTCCACACTCGTATACGACGCATTCTGGGATTCCACCGTAATCCAGCAACCTTCGAATGGTGCCTCCGTTGACACTAAAACAAAACCTCCAGCCCCCCCATCGGAGGCGCCTATGCTCGTGACGCTTCTCGGGAGATACAAGCTTTTGAGCGCACTACAACTCCAGAAGGCACCATATCCAATGCTTGTGACGCCGTTCGCGATCACAACACTTGTGAGGCCTCTACAGCCATCAAACGCATAGTCACCAATACTCGTAACACTACTCGGGATGCTCACGTTTGTGAGTGCGCTACAACCCGAAAAGGCGCTGTTTCCAATGCTTTTGACGCCGTCCGGGATCACAACACTTGTGAGGCCTCTGCAACCAGAAAACGCATTGTCAGGAATGCTGGTGAAGCTGCTAGGAATCGTAAACGCACCCGCCTTCGCTGAGGGATAGCTGATCAACTGCGTCTCGCTCTTATCAAACAACACTCCATCCACACTCGTATACACAGGATTCTTGGGATCCACCGTGAATGAGTTAATGTTCCGGCAATCTTGGAATGATCCTTGCGATGCCCCCCAACCAAGGTGCATCACACCATTCGCATCTCTGGCATTTGATACGACGATGCTTGTGACACTTCTAGGAATCTCCACGCGTGCGAGCGCGCTACAACTCGCGAAGACACCGCTTCCAATGCTCGTGACGCCGTTTGGAATCACAATACTTGTGAGGCCACTACAGTTCGAAAACGCATAGTCTCGGATGCTTGTGACTCCTTTCGGGATCGCAAAAGCACCATTTTTCGCCGCCGGATAGCGGATCAACTGCGTCTTACTTTTGTTAAAGAGCACCCCATCCACACTCGCATACGACGCATTCCGAGAATCAACTGTAAATGAGACGAGCTTAGAGCAGCCCTCAAACGCAGAATCCGTAATGCTCGTGACGCTGCTTGGAATACTCACGCTTGTGAGTCCATAACAACCCGAGAAGGCGTTGTTTCCAATGCTGGTCACGCCGTCCGGGATCACAACACTTGTGAGGCCACTGCATCCAGAAAACGCATTCTCAGGAATGATGGTGAAGCTGCTGGGAATCGTAAACGCACCTTTTTTACCCAATGGAAAACTGATCAACTGCGTCCTACTCTTGTTGAACAGCGCCCCCTCCACACTCGCATACGCCGCATTTTGGGAATCAACCGTAAGTGATACAAGGCTGGAGCAGGACTCAAACGCAGAATCTGCAATGCTTGTGACGCTCCTTGGAATGCTCACGCTTGTGAGTCCATAACAACCCGAGAAGGCGTTGTTTCCAATGCTGGTCACGCCGTCCGGGATCACAACACTCGTGAGGCCGATACAGTACGAAAACGCATTATCATAAACGCTTGCGACTCCTTTCGGGATCGTAAACGCACCCGTTTTCGCTGACGGATAACGGAGTAACTGCGTCTTACCCTTGTTAAGCAGCACCCCATCCACACTCGCATACGATCCATTCTGGGAATCAACCGTGAATGAGACAATGCCCCAGCAGCCCTGAAACGCAGTATCCGCTATACTTGTGACGCTCCTCGGAATGCTCACGCTCGTAAGATCTTCCAGTCCAGAAAACGCCGATTCACCAATACTCGTTACTGGCACACCATTGATACTTCCGGGGATCACCAGAACCGCCCCCGACCCATGGTATCCCGTAATTGTAACGGCCATGGATGACTCTTGATAAGTGAAGCCAGCGAAAACAGGGCCGCTACTTATCAAGCGCGGGAAAACAGGACGAGCCATAAAGCCAGAGAAAACAGAACTGGTGTATGTCACCTTTTCGTAAAATGGGCTGGTATAGGTCACGCCATATGAGACGCCAGCGTAAACAGGGCTGCTATATGTAAACTCAGCGTAAGAAGGGCGGCTGGCAGCCCACAAAATCATGACCAAAAAACGAAGAATCCAGGGGACCATCCAGACTCCAAACCGCTTTGAAAAAATACTATTCATGAGGAAACAAAATCAAGGGGGGGGATGCTGCACCCATGCGTCAGGAGATAAATATTTAATGATTGCGAATTCCACACGCCTTAAAATCCAACTCCAACTTAAAACATCGTTGCCAGGTGTTTGCACTCGCGCGCAAGTCCCGTCTATCATGGATCCTTATACACCTCATGAAAACAAGACTCTTACGGTTCGTGCCCGCAATCTTTCTCCTTACTGCCGTCGCCTCCGGGTGGATGGTGCGCTCTAGTCAAGCAAAGACCTCAGCCATGATTATGAATGAAGCCATCGGTGATACAGACGCGAGACTGAATGTAGTCTACAAAAAACTCATGTCCTCGATTCCGAGTGCCGCTCAAAAGGAGAAGTTGAAAATTGCGCAAAGAGCGTGGCTTGTCTGGCTCGATGCGGAGGAGAGTCTGGTGGGCGATCTGCAAGGCAACAAGGCGGCCCTCGCCACCCGACTTGATTTGCTGGTGGCCCGTGTCAAGCAACTCGAGGATTTGCAGAGCAACAGCTCCAACTTCTACGACAGCAGAAGTCGCTGATCCGGGGAAGAACCCCTGGGAACAAGTAGGAACTAGGGGTCAGTGTTCATTTTCTTTCAGCCATAGGTTGCACAGCGGTCCTTTTCCTTGGCCGCTTGGATCGTCTGCCACTGCATGTTGGCCGGCGTGTCCGCACCACTGGAGCGGCAGTCGCGTCTTTCACATGCACGGTGAAGGCGGCGGTGCAGCAGGTGCGGGAGTGGTTTTTCGCAACATCAACATCAAAGACCCGCGGCCGCCGCTGCCACAGTTCTTCCTCTCCAGGATCAGGCTCGCTCCCTCTAAGGACGTTGCCAAGGGGGGCTTGTCCAAGGCAAAAGCAGTTCTCCTCGGAAAGATATTTGGCGAGTCATACGAGTCTGAAACGCGTAATAGGATGCGATGCCAACCCGCGAGCAATACATTCAAGCCCTTTCGAATCCTGACCCTTTGCTGCGCAGCAGCGTCATTTCAATTCTCTCCGAAGAGATCGATCCCGGGATCGACATCACGGTAGCCGCAATCCATGCCGTGGAAACCTTCGGCTGGGACCAAGCGTTCGAGTGGACTCACATGATCACTAGGTTTTCGCTCGACCAGCAGTGCTCGCACTGGGCCCTGCTCCAGTGCGAGGCCTTAAAAGAGAGAGATTACAGGCTCTGCTTCAACCTATTGTCTTGGATCAATGAGAAGGCGCCGGTTTCCTTTCTTCGAGAGATGCTCCCGAAAATAGAATCCTTGGAGCAACAAATTGAGAAATTTTACGCACGGCTCCGCTCTTCAAAAAAGGCCCGTATGAGGCTCAAGTATTCAAGAATGTCCCCGGACGAGTGCTTTGAACTCCTGCTTGCAACAGGTGATGCTGTGGATTTTGAAGACGATTTTCCCCAAGACGAGATCGAGGAAATGGAGGAAATCTGCCTTCGTCTCCTGCATGACGGCGAGTACCGTCCTAAACTCGCACAGTGCGCCCAGGAATGGCTCCGGTTTGACTTCAACGGGGAAGCGTCAAGCTCCCACCTGTTTTCAGGGATCGCCATTTTTCTCAGCGGCCATCTGCGACTGGAGCCCCTGATTCCCCGCCTGATCGAGCATTTTGAATATGAATGGGATTGGTGGAGTGAATCCATCCAAACAGCACTCAAGCGTATGCGCTCCCCCGAAGCGCTCGAAGTTTGTGCTGCCCTCTATCCGAAACTGCCTTGGCACGGGCGTCTTTACCTGATTGAAGCCTTCGCCACGGGGTGCGTCCCGGAGATTGAAAACGCATTGGTGCAACTCACAAACCGCGAGCACGAGGAAGACCTGCGAGTGCAACTCGGATGCGCTCTCGCGGTTCTTGGTACACCGAGCGCACAGTCGCTCGCCCGCGAGATTTACAACGAAGATCCAAGCGACCCCGAGCGTCTGGAGATCGTCGAAGTCCTTTACCCCCAATATTCGATCCTTGGCATCGACGAACCTGAGATGCCACGGTGGCGGGCCAAGATGGAGGCCATGCAGGCCAAGACAAAGCGCCTCTCCAGCTTCAATCCAGCGGGCTTGGATTTTCTCACAGCAACCCCATCCACAACCTCAAAGCCAGCTCTCGGTCGCAACGACCTTTGCTCCTGCGGCAGCGGAAAGAAGTACAAAAAATGCTGCATCGACAAGTAATTGCAACGGTCCGTTTCAACCGGGCATCGCGACCGCAGGACGCGGCATTCTTCTCCATGCAAACGCCTTCTCCCAGGCCGTTTTTCTACCCCCCTTTCAGGAACGCTCCACCCGCCGCTCAGGGCAGACAAAACGCCACGTAGGCATCTCCCATGCCGGACTTGCCGCCCACCCGTCCGCCGCCCGTCGCCGTCACCACCACAAACTGCTTCCCCTCCACCTCGTACACCGCCGGGGCCGACGTTCCCGCAAACGGCAGTTTCGCCTCCCAAAGCTCCCGCCCCGTGTCAGCATCAAATGCGCGCAGCTTTTCATCCTGCGTGCCGGCCACAAACACCAACCCGCCCGCCGTCACCGTCGCTCCGCCCAGATTCTGCGAACCCGTCTTCGGCACCCCCTGTTTGGTCAACTCCTCCAACTCCCCCAAAGGCACGCGCCACAGAGCCTTTCCCGTATTGAGATCGAAACAGTTCAAGAGACCCCAGGGCGGCTCGATCCCGGGATAACCCTCGTGGTCGACCAGAAACTGAAACCCGCCGAACGTATACTTCGGCACTGCACCGGGTTCAGCCGCAGGCACTCCCGGCTGGTTGCGCCGGAACAGATAGTCCAGCAACTCCCCGCGCTCGACCTCGCTCAGCACCACGTTGGGAGGCATCAACCCCTTGCCCGTGCGCAACAACCCCAGCACATCCGCATCCTTCAAGCGCGCCTTCAACCCCACCAAAGGCGGCGCCACCCCCACCCCTTCGCGCTTCTGCCCGTGGCACACCGCGCAATGCGTGACGTAATGCTTCTCACCTGCGGAGGGCGGCGTTTTCGGATCACGCTCCCGCTCGTCGTTTGTCACCACCGTGATCTTTGACACCCACCGGTTCGAGGTCACATACAGCCTGCCGGTCGGCACATCAATCGCCCCACCAGACCATTCCGCGCCCCCGCGTGTCCCGATGAACAAGGTCGGTTTCCCTTCCTGAAACGGCTCAAAAAAACCGTAGTTGCAGTGCTCCACCACCCTGCGCACAAAATCCGTCGCCTCGGCACTGCGCTTGGTGACCAGCCCCGCATGAAACTCCATCCGGGAAATGAGCTCGGGAAGCTCCGGATCCGGCTGATACTCGGCAGTCACTTCCCCTGGCAACCGTGACACCGGGGCACGGCGCAGACGGAAGGGAAAGATTGGTTTTCCCGTCGCCCGCTCCAACAAAAGCAGGGTGCCAGCCTTCGCCAACCCGGTGACGGCATCCACCTTGCGGCCGCCCCGCTCCACCGTCACCAGGTTCGGCGGTCCGCACACATCGAGGTCCCAAAGGTCATGCCGCACGTCCTGAAAATGCCAGCGATAGGCGCCGCTTAAAGCGTCCAACGCCAGCACACAATTCGAGTACAAATTGTCTCCAAGACGCACCACTCCCACCATGTCCGGCCTAGGCGCACCCACGGCCACGAACACCATCCCGCGCGCGTCATCCAGGGACATCCCGCCCCAGCAATCCGCCGAACCCGCATCCGGCCCCCACGCCGCGCCCGTTTTTTCGTCCCGGGCCACCGTGGAAAACTCCCACAACAAACGCCCGTCCCGCACATCGTACCCGAACACCCCGCCGCGCACGCCGCCCACGACATAAACGTGTTTGTAAACCACCCCGCTGATCGTCGCCCCCTTGGAAATACCCGTCCTGCCGCTGGTGCCAAACCCGGGAAGCGCTTTGCCACTCTCGGGATCGACCGCATAAATCCAGTCTCCCGAGCCAAACAACAATCGCGGCGCATTCTCCGCGTCTCCGGGCCAGTACACCAACCCGCGCCGCGCCACCGCGTCTTCATTGCGCATACGCTCGGGTTTGGGGACTTGAAACCGCCACTTCTCAGCGCCCGTGCTCGCGTCCACCGCGACCAGTGCGAGCCCCGGCGTCGGAGCGTACAACACACCGTTCACCACCACGGGCGTGCACTGGATGTTCGCCGCGCCGTCGCCGCTCCGGTAGGTCCACGCCGCACGCAGTGAAGCCACGTTGCCACGGTTAATCTGCGTGAGACTCGAATACCGGCGCGAACCGTTGTCCCCTTGCGAACGCGCCCACCCTTTGAACGGCGTCCAGTCGAGGGGGGCCGCCGGCGACATCTCCGCCTCGGTGATTGCGGGAAGCGTCTTAAACTCGGGCAACAACGCGCGTGCCGCAGCGTCCTCCACGCCCGCGCCCACGCTTGGGGACGGTGCAGCGGACAACGCCCCACCCACCACCGCCAGGCCTCCCAACCACGTCCTCAAACTACGCCCGCGCATCGTCCAAAACCCTCCAGTGAAAATCCAACCCCTTCTCCACGGCGTGCACCTGCCTGCCCTCGACATCCACATGCCGCAGCGTCGTTTTTGAGGCATTCACCTGCAGGTGACTGAACCCGTATACCGCCCTCTCAAAGGGAACCTTCCGGTCAGCCCCCTTCAATTCCCGAAGCTTCGCCCCACCCCCGCCGGAGATCACAAAGCTGGTCCGCAACGCCCCCAGCTCCAGGTGCTGTAAATCATGATCGTGACCCGCCAGATACCAATGCACCCCGGCCCCCTCAAGCAGCGGCCCCAGCTTTTCCACCAACTCCCTCTGATCCCCATGCTGGCCGTTGGAATAAACGGGATGATGCCCCACCACAAAAGTAAACCCCTTGCGCGGCAATGCCAGCTGCTCCTTGAGCCACGCCCACTGCGCCTCCTCTTCCTCCAAAGTCAGCGAATGCAGCGCTTTGAAGGCCGCAGCAGCGCCCCTCGACCCGCTCACACTCCGCAGATTGGTGTCAATCATGAGAAAGGTGGCAAAATCCCCGAGTTCGAGCCGGTACCACTTTGAAGGCATCGTCCACCGCGTCCCGCCCGCTTTTGCATACGCGATCTGCTTCGAATCCCCCTCGGGGGTATCGTGGTAATCGTGGTTCCCAAGAACCGCCGGACAGGGGCAGTTGAAGACGGACCGCGGATACATTTTTTCAAACCCCGACTGCCAGCGTTCTTCACTCAGACCGCCGCCGAGCAGTTTGTTGGCATAAAAATTATCACCGAGAAGCAAGAGCCATTCCGGCGTGATGGCACAGCGCTTGACGTACTGCGCCATTGCCTCGGCCACCTGCGCCTGCGCGGGTGCTCCACTCCCAAAGTCGCCCAGCAAAAGCACGTGTTTGTCCTCGCTCGAAAATGGCGACGCCCACACTTTCGGGCGGAGATTCAACGCCAAAGCAGCGCTCGAACAAAACGCGGTGTGCAGAAAACTGCGCCGGGAGAGAAGAGTTTCCATTAACACTAGCTTGCGCCAGAGCATGAACCAGTGGCCACCCAATTCTACCGCCACTCCTCATTCTGGCATTCCAGTGCGCCAACGGTTTCAAACCTGCCTGCGTTTCTGCAAGTTCCTCGCCGCAGATCCTTTTGCGAGCCGTTGACTTCCGACGCACCGCGTTCGTGCAAAACCATCCCTTCCAAAATAGGCTGGATCTATCACCTCCAAACAAATCTAGTCATCGCTTCTTTCATCCCCCCGACCATGCCCCCATCCCCCAGCGCACAGTCCGCCCTTCCGGCTCCCTTTCTGTTTCTCGCCGCCACCCGGGTGCGCGCCGTTTTCACAAAATTCCACCTCCCGCGACTAGCACCGCTTGCCTCTCTGAGCGCCCTCAGCCTGCTGGGCCACCATGCGCTCGCCACGCGCCTCGTCGACTGCAGCTTTGAACCCGAGGAATCCAAGCGCGCCAGTTTCGTCCATTTAAAAGGCCTTTGGACCGAGCTCGACTGGCAGGACAATCAGTGGGCCAGTTACGGAGCCAGCGGCATTGAAGTGCGCAAAGAATCCCCCAATGGCGCCGGTCTCAGTTCGCACTTCGCCATCTTTGGCAACGTGGGCGAAACCCTCGAAGTCACCCTGAAAGGAGGCGCACAAAGCGTCGGAAACATTGAGTTCCACTGCGCGCCACTGAGCTCCATCAACGACTGCTTTATCCGTTTAGAATATGAGGCGAACGGAGTCTGGCAAGAGCTTCTCAAAACCCATGTAGAGTTCAATCCCAAGCGCCCCATTCCCGATTATTCCAAACAGTCCGTAGCGCTCAACCGCGCGGGGGTGACCCGCCTGCGCTGGGTGCTCGCCGAACGCACAAAGGGCGGGGTTTGCCTCGATGAAATTGTCGTGGCCGACTTCCCCGAATCCAAGGACACCTCCCCCGCAAAACCACGGATCAAGGATGCCATTCCATGGAAGGTCAACGCACCCATCATGGACGTCCAAAAAAACATCTACAGGCGCTCCGAGAAAAAAGCAGCAGCCCCCCTGGTGACGGCAAAATACATCGGGCCGCTTCTGGAACGCGAAGAAATCTGGTCCACGGAAGTCCGGGATGATGTCCCCGAAAAGAAAAAGTCCCGGCTCTCCCTCGACAACGGAAAAACCTGGTCCGAGTTTGCCCCTCTGCCGGAGGTTCCCAAATTTGCCAAAGGCGTGGAAGTGCTCGAATACCCCGCCTTTTGCACCGAATACGATGCGCGTGCGAAAGTCCTCTTGAGCATTGACCTGCGTCAAATGCATGTGGGCAAACTTTGGGCAAACTACTCCTACTCCCGTGTCTCAAAAGACCTTGGGAAAACATGGTCCGAGCCGCAGCAGCTTGTTTATGAGCCGGGGGAAAAGTTTGATCCGGAGAACCCTCTCAACCCTGGTTTTTTCAAGAACAACCACGGCTACACCGGCAACAACGTCCTGCTCCACTCCAACGGAACCGTCCTGCATTTTTTGGGATGCGCCAACACCCCGGAGGACCCCAAAAACGAAACCCGGATGTTTAAACAAGGTTCCGTGTGTATGATTGGCACCTGGAACGCCGCCGCCGCCGATTACACGTGGCAGGCGGGCGCGCGCACCATCCTGAGCGGCAAACGCTCGGGCCGCGGCGCCCTCGAACCGGAGTGTGCGGAACTGGCGGACGGGCGGGTTTTGGTGGTTTGGCGAGGCTCCAACGGCTCTTGGGACGGATCGAAGGAAACCACGGAACCCGGCCGCAAATGGTACAGTATTTCCAAGGACGGGGGACGCACGCTTTCCCCAATCGAGCCCTGGGGTTACGACGACGGCTCGCTCTTTTATTCCCCCTCTTCCTACCACAGGATGCTCAGGCACAGCGTCAACCATAAGCTATACTGGCTGGGGAATATTTGCGCCGCGTCACCCAATGGCAACAATCCCCGGTATCCGTTGATTTTGGCCGAGGTGGACGAGTTGAGCGGCCGCCTAAAACGGGACACCGTGATGGCCATCGACGATCGCGTCGAAGGCCAGGGCCGCGAGGTGCAGTTCTCCAACTTCTCCTTTTTTGAGGACCGGGAGACCCACCATCTCGAGATTTATCTCACCGCCTATTCCGAGATCGAAGGCGAAGACTGGCGCACTTCGAACTGTTACAAGTACACGCTCAAACCCCGCTGAAAAAGCCCGCTGCACCCGCGCCCCCCGCCGGAACGCACTCCGCAATCCAGATCGCTCAATCCCCCAACCGACGCCCGCTGTACGAGCCCTTGCAGCATCCGATCCACTTGTGGGCCAAGGGAGTTCCAAAAGCCGGTCTTTCAGGTGGACGGGTCGTTTTGCTTGAATATTTTTTGGTATCACCTGCGATACCATCGTGCTTGTTGTTTTTGACACCAACGTTCTCAATTCGGGACTCAAATCCGCAAGGGGCGCGTCGTTTCAACTGATCCGCCTGATTCAGACTGGACACATCCAACCCGCGACTAGCGCCCCATTGATGTTCGAATAGGATGACGTCGCAAGCCGCCCCGGACTGCTGCCTCATTTTCACCCCTCCGACATACGAGCGTTCTTGGATTGGTTCACCTCTGTTTCAAGCCTTCACAAAGTCTACTTTCTTTGGAGACCCCTTTTGAAAGACCCGAAAGATGACCTGGTTTTGGAGTGCGCAGTGTCTTCGGGAGCGCGCACCATCGTGACCTACAATTCAAGCGATTTTCTCAAAGCAGAATCCCTGGGCGTGCATGTGGTGACGCCGTCCCAACTCCTCTCCATTCTAACCCAAATCTCCCGCTGAGCACTCTAAGCATCCGCCTGCCGAACTCCCTGCATCAACACGCAAAACGCCTCGCGCAAACGGAGGGCGTTTCTGTGTACCAGTTAGTAAGCAGCGCTTTGGCTGAAAAGCTTTCCGCCTTGGACGCCGAGCGCTATCTCCAGGAACGGGCCGCGCGCGGGCGGGCGGTGGACATCAATGCCATTCTCGCCAAGGTTCCAAACACAGACCCCGAACTGGAAGACTAGACCGGCCCGGAGGCAAACCTTCCTTGAGCAACCACATCACCACGCCAAAAAGACACTCACGTGCAGTCGCGAGGAACCCGCTTTCACCTCCGGTTCCCCGCCTTTTAACCCCTTGAGGGCGACCCCCAAGTCCAAACGCACCATCCCATTCAAGCGCCCTCGAAACACCATATCCAGCCCCACTCCCGCGCCGAGCAGCACGCGGTCACCCACTTCATTGGAACCCGCATCAGTCTCGTTTTGATGAACTTGCGCCCCATCCACAAAGCCCCGCAGGACCACCTCCACCGGCAGACCCGTCCCCAAAAAAGCCCCCGACGACTGCGCTCCCCCCCTGCCAGACGCCCTGTCCGCCTCCACCCCAAGGCCACGCGGTGCGCGCATTTCCGACACCGTATACGGCGCCCCGGACTCCCTCGTCAAAGCCGCCGCACGCCCCCGCTGTTTCAGCACACTGTTCAACTGCAAGCGGTACTCCGCCGTCGCAAACGACACCGTGTCTCCCGCCGCGATCGACTCGCGATACCCGCGCACCGAATCCATCCCGCCAGCCACTCCCTGAAAATGCGGCACCAAACGCGCCTGATCCCAAGCCACCTGCCCGCGCGCGGCCAAGGACACTTCATGGGTACCTCCCTGTGACGTGTTTTTCGCAGAAAACAAATCCGCGAATTCTCCCCCACGTCGGCTCCATGCCATATTCCAACGCGACACCCATGCTTCATTGCTGGGCTTGATACGCCCCAGGATGGCGCTGCCTTCATCCGGCGTTGCCACATGTTCCATCTGCAGGGATCCCGTCAGCCGTCCCCGGGAACTCTGCTTCTCAAGTCCCACCGAGAAGTAGGGCACCCCATAGGTCGAACTTCCCTGCCCTGCGGCCTGGCCACCAAACGCACCTCGGTCCACCGATGCATCCAGGATATATCCGCCACCCGTCAGGGACAGCGACCAATCCGCAGCCAAAGCCGAGGTCCAAGCAGCTTGAACTCCAACGCTTTGCGCCGTCGAAGCAAACGAAGGTTCCGTGCCGCCCAAATCCAGACGCTCCAAATCCGTGAGCCCCAAATCCGAGAGCGATAAATCCGAATAAGACCCATAAAAACGCGCCTTCCAGGCCTCGCCTGCGCCCAATCCGAAATCTGCCGAAAACGAAAACGTCTGGTACTTTTTGAAATCCGAAGTCGTGTAATCCAGAGCAAGCACGTCGTCGATGCCCGCCAACTGCCGCGCCTCCACCCCAAACCTCGAGCGCCATTCCCCCGTCTCCTTCGTCCCCGAATTCGACCCCGTCACGTGGACGGAAAACCGCTTCTGCTCGTTCAACTCCAGCGCCAGATTCACCGTCCCGGGCTGTTCTCCAGCCCTCAGCACACTTTGTGCACGCCGCCCCTCAAAGCGATTCACCCGATCCAGATAATGCTGCAAATCGTCCTTGCGCAGCAACGCCCCCGCCTGGACCGGCGCATTTGCCACAATCCCGCGCCCCACTCTGTCCGGGGGAAACAACCACTCGGGACCCGAGCGCGGCGCCCGTTGCAGCTCCACCTTCGCCACCCGGCTGTAATAAACATCCATTCGCAAATCACCCCGCGCCCCCTCGCGCAAGTCTTCAGGAGGCGAGACACTGAGGTCAATCTGCTCAGGATCCACCGCCGCCAGAACCCCATAAATACCCCGCCGATTCAGCTCCGACACCACGGCACGACTGACAGCCACTATCGCAGAAGCCCCAAACCGACGGTCGTGCGCCCCGCCAAGCAAGACCGTTTCGGCTCCACCTTCCCCGGCTCCCGACGCCTCGTATTGCCCGGAAACCCATTTTAACGGCACCGTCAGTTTCTCAAAAACATCCTCCTTGGGGAGCCCCGCCTCCCGGCCTTTGCCATCCTCAGGATCCTGATAGGCAAAAACAAAACGTCCCACCAAAAACCCGGGCTCTTTGGGAAGTCGCGCCTCTGGTGCGGCCCCCATTGCAGAAGACACGCCCGAAAGGGTTCCCGCGTACACGCACAAAAAGCCACCAACCGCAAAAATCAAGGCTCGCATAGAGGGAGAAAATACACATGGACGCGTCCGCCAAGACGCCCCCTTGTGTCCGGAGTTTTATCCAAGAGCCTAGCGACTCTTCTCGGACGAAGACGCCGCTCCGTCCGCCGTGTTATCACCGGCCTGGCTCCCCGCAGATGTCCGGAAGATGCCGACGGACAACGCATCCCCCGAAGAAAGAGAGACATTGTCGCGGACACCCTGCGGCGCCGCTCCGAACGCAGAAAAGGAGCTCGAGACACCAGCCGCCAAGGGCTGTACAAGCGCCGGCGCACCTGACTTCTGAGAAGCCGCTGCGGCCACAACTTTGAATGCAGAATCAACCTTATTGCTGGCAACGGAATCCACCTTGTCGCTACTCACGAAATCCACCCGTCCGACCGAGCCGCCTTTGAAGACCACGCCGGGTCCCCCAGAATTCGTCATGTACCTCACAGGCTGGCCGACCGACTCCACAAAGGTCTGCAGATCGGTAGAAATCCCACTAACCGCCCCTCCCCTCAGGAGCTCCGGATTCGCCCCGCCCGAATGAACGCCCGTGCGTGTCCCCCCAAAATTGTTCACGACTACCGGTACATCCACATTCCCCTGCGTCACTCCGTACGCCACGTTCCCCAAGACAACCGAGCCGCCCGTGAAGTCCACACTGGGTCCTCCTGAATTGGTCATATACATCACAGGCGGGAGCACCCCGTCGCCCCCAAGTTGCACGAGCGGTTTATCTCCGCCGTCCAGCGCTATCACTCCCGTGTTTAACACCAATTCCCCCGCCCCCGCAGAAGTCGGAGGCACTTCCCCGCCAAGCGTCAGCACGCCACCTTTGGTCTTGATCAGCCCGCCTGTCACAACCACCCCGCTCGTCCAAGCCCCTCCGCCCGTGACTCCCAGCTCCCCGCCAAGCGTCAGCACACCTCCGTTGGTCTTGATCTCCCCGCCTGTCAAGACCACCCCGCTTGCCCAAGCCTCGCCGCCTCCCACTCCACCCCCAACCATCAAGGAAACCCCCTCGGCGAGCCCGCCGCCGAGCAACACAACGCCCGCACCCTCCGTGGTCTCCCCAAATCCGCCCGCAACCTCAGCTCCGCCACTCGCCTCGCCATCGGTTTCTCCCTTGGCAACAATGTTCGGCCCACCCTCTTGTTCCGCCGTAAATGCCACAAACGATGCTGGTTCAGAGGACACAATCTCCACGCTTCCACTGTTCCCCGCAGGCGCGCTCACATCCGTCACCAACCCTGTCACCAAAATGTCTTGCCCCTTGGAGAGCACCGTGATCACTCCCCCATCCCCCCCGTTCTCGCCACCGCGCGCCAGCAAACTCCCCTCAGCGCTCGCGCCATTCAACCCCGATATCTGGATCGCTCCGGCACTCCCCTGGTCCACGCCACTCACATCCAAAACCGTCCCCCCGAGCACCGCCACCTCGTTCCCCGTCACCGAAATATTCCCCCCGCGCACACTCCCCTGCGCAAGCAAACTCGCCCCGTTTAATTCCACGGTATCTCCCGAAATCTCGATGCTGCCAGGCTTCAGGTCCTCGCTCGTTTGCCCCTGGGTCGACACGTCGATTTCCCCCGACACAACCACCTTCGTCGCCGCCTCAACACGCACTTTTCCAGCCCTCGTCTTGCCTGTGTGCCGCACTCCAACCGCATACAAATCGCCCGCTCCAAGAAGCACGGAACGCGCACTGATTTTTCCGGAATGCGTCACCCCTGCCTCACTTCCCTCCGCAGCCTTTCTCCCCGCAGAACTCCCGTCGCCGGAAGCGTCCTTCGTCTCGGTGTTGTCTCCTTTTGACTGCACCACCGCCACATCGCCCCCCTCTTCGGTGAACAACACATTCTCGCCCGAAACCAACGCCACCAGCCCGTTCGGAGCCACAATGGAGCCCGTATTCAAAACCGTCCGCCCCAACAAAGCCACGTGTTCCTCCGCCACAATCTGCCCCGCATTCTCCACAGGCCCGCTCAAACGCAGCGCCAGTTGACCGCTGTTTTGCAAAAACGCATCGTCCGCGATCGTGCCAGCCGCGGCCACTAATCCACCCACCGAAATACTGCTGCCCGAGCGAAAATAAATTCCCGCCGCATTCGCCAACACCACTCGCCCGTTGGCATCCAACCTCCCAAAAATCTCAGACGGCGTCCCGTCCGTCGCACGTGCCAAAACCGTCGCCTTCGCACTGGGCTGCACAAATCTCACCGATTCATCGGCCGCAATATTAAACTTCGTGAAATTCAAAATCGACCGGTCTCCCGCCGTGATCGTCATGGATTTCTCCTTGCTGGAAATCGAGGCCTGCCCTGCAGCCACCTGTCCCCCCACCGGCAGCCCGTACGATGTCACGCTGAAACACATTCCAAAACACGCCCCCGCCAGCAGAGTCGCAATCGAACCACTCAAAACACGCGGAAAACACACTGGGGAGGGAGTCAGTTTCATATTCAGATCACTAACGTTAGGTTTGTGCATAGCTTATGGGGGTGTTTGTTGTTTTTCCAGCAAAATCATGTGTGTCTATCGCGCTAATGAGCGCATCCAAACATCTGCCTCATTCTCCCTGAACAGGTGGGCTGCCGGTTAACTCTCGTGTGGCCTGCTGACCCAGTGTCCGAAACGAGTCCCTGTTCGAAATCGGACGCTCCGACAACAGCGTCCCGTCCCTGAAACTCACCTGCGCATGGATACCACCGCCCACCGTGCAAAGCATCAAAACCACCACCCCATCCTCCGCCTTGTATCCCGCCTCCGTCGACTGCAGCACAATGCCCCCGCTCCCACCCGTTCCCCCCGCTACAACCGCCGGACTCGAAACGTCCTCACTCTTTGGCGTCCCCGAGTCTCCCAGAGAAACCGGCCCCTCAGGCGGAGGCGTCCCCGCCCCTCCCGGCCCCGGGGGAGGCCCGCCCGCAAAGCCCATGAAGCCCATCGGACTTACGCTCCCCTCACTCAACACGGGAGAATCAGTCCGCACCTCGGCGCTGCCTTTCCCAAAAGGCACCGGTCCAACTCCAGGCCCCGATGGCGTCGCCGCAACCACAGGCCCTCCCGAAACAGGCAGGTGCGTCGTGGAAGCCCCCGAAACAGTGTCACCCCTTCCTTCAATTTGCATCTTGAGCGCCGAGGGCAGCGCCTCAAAAACCCGCCCATCAGCGAGCGCGTCCAAAAGCGGACTGTGCTGGAAGGCGCCGTCGCCGCTGCTCCCTGTATTCCCCCCCTGCGCCACCGCTTGAGCGCTGTTCCGCACCAGCGACGAAGGACCCCATGCCGCTCCCAACCCGCTGCCCTCCCCGGCTTGACGCCCCAACATGGGCGTTTCAGCCCCTGCAAAGTCACCGCCTCCCCCTTGTCCCTGGGCTTCCACCGCCCCGCCCCCAGCGCGCCTTCCCCCCTCCGCCGCCAGCACGGGCGCACCTCCAACACCAACACGCTCCGGCGCCCCTCCTCCCGCCGTCCCAGTTTGTCCATCCCGGTTCCTCGCTGGGGCCGGCCCGCGGGACACGCCCTCGCCAGAGTTGCCCCCTTGCACGACTCTCGCCAGCCCCCCCGCTTCTGCCGTTCTTCCCTGAAAACGCGCCTCCCCCAGAGGCGGAATCCTTCACCTCAGAAGCATGGAAACCTCCCGCACCCGCACCCGCTCCCGTGCGCTCGCCCGTACGCACCCCCGACCACACGCCCGCGAGATATGCGCAAGCCACCACCGCCGCCGCCACCGCTGCTCCGCTGGAATCTTGCCCAGCGCCGCCTGAACGCGTTCCGCTCGCGCTCCATCCTCTTCCCCCGCCTCAAACCAACTCTGCCAGCTCTGTTGCAACGCCGCCGAATCCCGAAAATTCAGCATGTCCACAGAGTACAAATCCTCCCGCTGCGAGCGCCGCAGCGAACTGCGCAACACATTGAGCGCCTCGGTCCGAACCGCCGCAAACAAAAGACCGTACTGTTCGGGTTGCGCCTGGGGGTATTGCCGCCAGAAGCGCAAAAACGCCAGTTGCACCACATCCTCCGCCCCCTGCCCCACCGCTACATGGTCGGACTGCAACATCTGGCGGGCGTACAAAAGCAGTTTGGCCCCCACCTCCCGGTAACAACGCCTCCAAGGCTCCATCTCCCGCCCCCCAGCCTCGACCCCCAAGTCCCCTTCCGTTCCAAAAACAGCCCCCTCCCCAGTCCTGCCGGAGCCCGCAGGGGCTGGCAACGACTCACTCGAGGAGACGGATTGGGGCACAAAAGACATAGGCAACCTTCAGTAGCGTCACCTTTAAAACACCACCCACCATTCATTTTGTCACAGCATCGCACTAAATGGCGCCACACCCCGCTATTTTAGAATCAGGCACACCAAGCCAACCGGCGCCGCTTCCACCATGCTCCCCGCGCCCCAATGCCGTAATGGGAGCGCCTTCCACGCCTTGTCTTCTGGCGCTTGGAACAACGATCTAAACTCAGCCATCATTAATCCTAAAAAAGTCACAAAAGCTCAGAAACTTCATACTCGCGGTCAACATGGATTATACGGCGGCCTACTTGGCCCCACATCTGGTGTCAAAGTTTCACGTTTTTCGCTAGGCTTGGCGCGTTCCACGTCTTTGACAAAGATGAATCGGGACATCTGAGCGAAGTCCGGTTCGGCCACCTTCGCCTTGCCTACAACACTTCCAATTACCATCAAAAAAGCCCCGCTGGCAGTGCCTCCGCAGGCTTTGGCGGCCAAGCAATGCACAAAGCCGGTGCCGCCTATGCCGTCACCACAGTGCGTCGTCCATTTCGAGACGGATCAGCCTCTTTTCCTCGCCGCTATTTTCAGCAAACCACTCGCACCGCGCCTAGAGCCTCCATCGGTGCGCGATCCTGCTCAGCTCCAGCACAACCACGCTCGCCGCCGACAACACGCTCAAGAAGGCTCTCTTTGTGTCGCACCCGGCAAAAAGCGCTACTCCTTCACCTCCAAAACATCGACCTGAATGAACTGCCCGTTGTACGGAGCAGGTGCGGGAGCAATCTCAGGCACCACCAACTTCTTGTAATTGGTGATCATCCGACCGTTCTGCCCGTCCCCGTGAAATACGACCTCGGCGCCCCCGTCGATCTCGATCGTCTGCGTATAATCGATGGTGAAAATGCGGTGCCCCACTTTGTCCTGCCTGTTCAAAAAGTAGTGCGATTTTGGGGACGAAATGCTGATCTGATAGATGTTGTAGGTCGCATTGTTTTTCTCGCCGCCGATGTAAAAACACTCCCCTACCTGCTGTCCGTCCTTGTACATCATCGGCTCCACAACACCGCGGAAACGCAGAGTCACTTTGTAACGCTTCCCCGGTTCACCTCCGAGTTTCTTCTTCGCCGTGAAGTTATCCGTCGTCGCTGGATCCCCTGTCACCAGCCCCGAAGGTCCATCCGCACCCTCCTTGGGATTTTCAGGCATCGGCTCCTTGCATGGAAATTCAAACCGATAGCCATCAATGGAAGCCGCAGGACTTTTGGGATCGATCGCGCTCGAAGGACATTCCAAGCCGGCTAAAACGAGAGTGGATAAGACACAAACGGTGGGGAGGACGCGCAATGACATACCCCGAAGCTTCGACCACCCTTCGGCCAATGTCCAAACCATTGTCAGAGCGAGGAACGCCCCTACGAAAGCACAACCCCCGCAGAAACACGCACCCTCAATCAGACTACCCCGGTGAACATCTGCCATGCTAAAATCATCGAGCTAAGATGCTTGAAAAACCAACACCGAAGCCCGTTCCTTGCTTTTACTAAAACCAACAGCTCGCCGTACTCCCAACACCCTTCACATTTTTTAGATCGCAAGTTTCCAAATTTGCGCTGTGCTTGTGCCATGAACACCCCCCGTCTTCTCTCCGTTGTCACTCTGATTTCAGCCTTCTCCGTTCCCTACGCAGAATCCCAAGAACCCAGACAAGATTCTCGCGCCCGCAGTGCCGAAGCACCTGCCCCAGCACGCGGCACTCCCGACGCATCCAGAGGCGAGCGAAGCAGTACACCCCCCGGAGAGCGCGGCACTGCACCCGCCCCCTCGGCATCCCGCTTGCAGATGATGCGCGATCGGCTGGGATTGTCAGAAGAACAAGCCTCGCGCTTGGAACCCATTTTCGCAGATGAGGATGCAAACATCCAAAAACTGCGTTCCGACACCTCTCTTTCTGACGAGCAACGCCGCACCCAAGTCGACGAAATTCGCGGCTCCACTCGCGACAAAGTTGCTGCAGTACTCACGCAGGAACAAAAAATAAAACTCGCTGATGAAGCGGTACGCCAACGGGAAGCACGCGCCGCAGGTGAAGCACGCGCCGGTGGTGAGGCACGCGCCGCAGGTGAAAGACGCGCTGGCGCTGAAGCACGCGGTGCCGGAGAAAAGCGGGGAGGCGGTGCAGATCCGGAAAAGCTCATCTCAGAAATTAAAGAAAAGCTCGGTTTGAACGACGAGCAGACGGCAAAGCTCCGATCCATTTTGAATGAAGCCGGTTCACGGGTGTCCTCGCCGCGTCCCGAACGGCAACCCGGCGCTGAAGGCCGCGGCGCAGGCGCTCCAGCCGGAGGCGAACGCAGAGAGCGTGCACGTGAAGGCGCCGCCGCACCCGCCCGCTAGCTGTTCTTCCGCGTCCACCGGAGTGCTGGACTTGCTTTCTAATGCCCTCTTCAAAGCCGGAATTCTCGACGCAAAACACGCAGTTTGAATTTCGAAAACTGCGTTTGCGTGAACCGTTTCGCATCGCACACGGCATTTCTTCGGAGCGCGTGGTGCTCCGCTTTCATTCGGGCGGAGCCATCGGCGAAGCTCCGTTCGTGCCCTATTATCCCGACTCCCCCGAGCCAGTTCGATTGTGGTTGGAACACATGCCACCTCTGTGGTCGGCCACGTCTCGAGCAAACGAAGATGCGCCCGCCGTCGTAAAATTGGCGGCGGACCTTTTGCATCACGATTTGGAGGCGAAGACACACCAAGTTCCGCTCTGGAAACGCCTCGCACAGCCCGATCCAAGAGGTATGCGCGCTTGTCGCTCGCTCGGAATCCCGACAGATCTTTCCGACTTTTCCGAGCAAGTCCGAGCACGTGCCAGACAATTTCAGGCCCTCAAACTCAAACTCGGCAGTGGCAACCCCGACTATGATGAAGCCATTGTCGCCACGGCACGTGAAGCAGCGCCACACGCTGTTTTATTTGGTGATGTCAACGGCGGATGGAGCGTCAGCGAAGCGATCAAGTTGCTGCCGCGCATGGAAAAATTCGCTCTGTCTTTTGTAGAGCAACCCGTCCATCACGCCGGAGGCATCGAACTCTGGCGCGAGCTCCATGCAGCCCGTTCCAACCACTCCCTTCCTCTCTATGCCGATGAATCCGTCCAGACCTTGGCGGATTTACCCGCACTGGCAGAACTCATTCAGGGTATTAATATCAAGCTCCTCAAATCAAAAGGTTTCGCAGGAGCCATTGCCCTCCTCGCCGCTGCCCGCTCCCTCGGCCTCGGTACTTTACTGGGCTGCATGATCGAAAGCAGCATCGGCGTCACCGCCGCCGCCCATTTAGCGGGAGCCTTTGATTGGATCGACCTCGACGGTCACCTCTACCTGGCGGACGACGATTTTGAGGGTCTTTCGTTCGATTCCAGCGGCCGGTTACAATTGCCAGACCGTCCAGGCATCGGCGTTATTGCGCGCTCCAAACAACACTTTTAGTTGACGCAGGCACTTTTCTGCGTCCGGGTGAACCCATGACACCACCCTCCACCCACCCTCTGAATCCAATCCTAAAGGGCCTTCTCCCAAACGCCCTGGAATGGCTCAGAGAAATGGTGGGCATCAACAGCTTCACCACAAATAAAGCGGGTGTGAACCGCCTCGGTTCTCTCACCGCAGAATGCTTTGCCCAACTGGGCTTCACTCCGGAATTTGTTCCCTCCGAAAACCCCAGCCATGGCAACCACCTCTTCCTCTCCTACGGAAACCCAGATCTAAAACCGATCGTTTTGGTGACACATCTGGATACGGTTTTCCCAGCGGAAGAGGAGGCACAAAACAACTTCCTCTGGCGGGATGAACCCACACAAGGGCGGATCTACGGTCCTGGAACGGTGGACATCAAGGGAGGCACTGCGCTCATTTGGCTGATGTTACGCTCCCTCCAACTGTCCCGATCCCATCTCTTTGAGCAACACCGCTGGCTCATTGCGGCAAACGCCTCCGAGGAGGTCATCGGCGCCGAATTCGCACACCGTACCGCGGAGCGCGCCACCACCGGAGCCAAGGCGATTCTCGTCTTTGAAGGCGGCCCCCGGGAAGGAAACAACTTCCACCTCGTGACGGCTCGAAAGGGACGAGCGTTATATCGGATCCAAGCAGAGGGCCGCGCTGCCCATGCGGGAAGCGCCCACGCCGCCGGCGCAAACGCAATCGTAACGCTTGCAAGCGCCGTGCAGGCGGCTGCGCAAGTGACCGATTATTCGCGGGACTTGACCGTGAACGTGGGATGCATTGGCGGTGGCTCCGTTGTGAACAGGGTACCGCAGGAGGCGTGGGCCGACCTTGAAATGCGCGCCTTCGACCCGCATGTGCTGCAGGAGGGTTGCCGCCGGATCGAGTCCTTGGCCGGCGGCCCAGCCACGCCCTCTGAGGCTCGTTTACAGGTGGACTGCACGGGCACTTCGCCCGCGTGGCCTGCGTCCTCTTCCGCTCTCGCAATGCTCGAACACTGGCGTGGCGCCGCAGCGGCCTTGGGGGTGGGAATTAAAAACGTCTCACGAGGCGGCCTTAGTGATGCCAACTACCTCTGCCACCTTGGTCCCACACTCGACGGCCTGGGGCCCAGTGGGGCAAATGCACACTGCTCAGAGCGCACAGACGACGGCTCTAAGGTCCCGGAATACGTCGAACCCGACTCGTTTGTCCCCAAGGCCACTCTCAATTTGCTGGCTCTTGAGAGCCTCCTCTCCACGTCGTCTCCAGACCGTCCCTCTCAACTCGGAGCCTGAGCCAGAACGGAAAACTCGTCACTCTCCCCCACGCAAATCGAGCGCGAGATTATTCAAGCTCAGCGCTGAAGGACCCGCACGTAGTCTACCACGAACTGCGCCGGAAAAACCGTGTCGGGCCCCACGGGTCCTCCAAATCCCCCGCCTACCGCAAGGTTCAAAAGCAGATAAAACTTCTGGTCGAACGGCGCAGGAAACGGGCCTCCCTCAGACGACCATTCCTTCTGTTCCTGGTACTGGACTCCATCCACAAACCAGCGAATCACGCCCGGTTCCCACTCCACGGCGAACAGATGGAAGTCCTTGGAGAAATCACTCTGCGCCAGACGGTAAGGTTGCCCCTTGAGTTTATTCTTCGGCCACGCGGCTCCGAAATGAAGCGTCCCGTGAACCTGCTCGGGCTCATGCCCCTTGAATTCCATGATATCAATCTCGCCACTCGAGGCCCAACCTCCGTATTTTTCCGTGGATGGCAGCATCCAAAAAGCAGGCCAAAGCCCCTTCCCCGCAGGCAGTTTCGCCGACATCTCAAAGCGCCCGTACAACCAGTCCGCACGCCGCTTTGTGCGAATACGCGCCGATGAGTAGTCCTTGAGCACACCACCCATGTTCACTTTTTCGCGCCGCGCTTCGAGGATCAAATGCCCCCCTTCCACCCGGAGATTCGCAGCGCGATCCATATAATACTGCAGCTCGCCATTGCCTCCGCCGTGCCCATTTTCCTCCACCGCCCACTTTGTCCAGTCAAGCTCCGCCCCATTAAAATCATCCCTCCAGACCTCACGCCATTCGGCGGCTCTCAGCGAAACGACAGTCATCAAAAGCAGAGTTAGAACGGGGCGGCGCACGCCCTATTCTACGTCTGCCGGCGCTGGTCTGACAATGCTCCAGAAGGCTGCCACACTCCACACAACGGGGGCGATTTCCAATCCCGCGGCATCAACCTCGAGAACAGCGCGACCTCTTCCCAAAGGACGCTTTCAGCCCAGCAGGCTCGCGCTTGGGGCCCGCCCCCATCCAGCAGGGCAGCTGTTTCCAATACAGAAACCTCTTATTTTGAATCGCGTCCGAGTCATGCCTGTTACAGCCCTATAGATCCTGCCGCTCGACAATGCCCTGTTATTTTGTCTTACTTTCCACACCACCCCATGGTCAATATAGCTTCTAGAAAGTGGAAAATCAGTCGCCGTCATGCGCTCAAGGGCCTCGGCGCTCTTGTCGCCCTGCCCTTCCTCGAGTGCATGCGCCCCGTCCGCGGATTCGCCTCCGTCCCCGTATCTCGCCCCAAGCGCAGTGCATTCATCTACATTCCAAACGGGGTGAACACCATTGACTTTCAAATCGAGAAGGAGGGCCCCGAATACGTTTTCTCTAAATCGCTCGCTCCCCTCGAGAAACACCGCTCCTCGATCACTCCCATTAGCGGCCTGTTCCACCCGACGGCTCTGGGTTTTCACCACGGTTGTCAAAAAGTCTGGCTCACCGCCGGTAAACTCGGCCCGACCGACCGCAACAGCATCTCGCTTGACCAGTTTATCGCAGCCAAAACAGCAGAGTTGACGCGCTACTCTTCCATTGAACTCACCGGTGATGGCTCCTCGCTGGCTTGGACCGCCGATGGAATCGCTTTGCCTGCAGAACGCACCCCAAGCGTCGTCTTCAAACGTCTCTTCGAAGTCCCCTCGGGCGGCGTGGACAAACAACGGCGTATCCTCGATCGTAAGGGAAGCATCCTGGACCTTATCGCCAGCGATGCAAAAAAGCTCGAAGCTCAATTGGGCACCTCAGACAAGGACCGCCTCGAGCAATATCTCACCTCCCTGCGTGAAGTGGAGATTCGCACCGAGCGCACCAAAACCTGGTTAAAGACTCCCCTTCCTGAAGTGCCCGCCTCCGAGCGCCTGCGCGTGGACCGCGCCGCGAATCAACAGTTGGTCGGAGAATACTTCCGCTCCATGTACGACCTGATGGTGCTCGCCTTCCAAACCGACATGACACGTGTCGCGACTTTCAGCAGCGGCAGCGAGGGACAGGG
>CANJPY010000083.1 GCA_947476255.1 Chthoniobacteraceae bacterium
CACACTGACCAGCCCCCGACGAACTTCGCGCAAGCCCCTTCCGGGGCCGGCTGCGCTCAGCTCGCTGTGCTCGCTATCGCTCCGCCGCCCCCGGAAGGGGCAGCCAGTTCGCAAAGAACCCAATTACAGAACAAACTTTACACCGGCTTCGCCCGATGCGCTTACACCTTATCGCGGATGTTAACACCGAGAATGCAGAGAGCAGTTAACTGCAGACCGCGCTGGCAAACCGTTTCGAGCCACTTGGCAGACTACCTAGTGAGAGCTGAAGCGTATTGGATTCACTTCGCATTTTTTTGTAAAAAAACCGCATCCAAGACCAGGCGCTCGCCGCAACTCCCTGCACATCCCCGGGAACAAGGAGCCGCTGGCATGTTCCTGTGCTCCCTGGTGTTGGAGACCGACTGCTCCCTTGTCCCCACATCCCGACTCACTCGGGCAACGCGAATGCCATGTAGGCATCACCGCTTTTGGTGCCGATTTTACCACCACCGCAGGCAATCACCACGTGCTGGCGGCCGTTCACCGAATACACTGAGGGGGTGGCGTACCCAGCCGCGGGAAGCTTGGCTTTCCAGAGCTCTTTGCCAGTTTTACGGTCAAAAGCCCGCAGATGTTCGTCCCTACTTGCCGCAATAAAAAGGAGCCCACCCGCTGTCACTACAGGTCCCCCGTAGTTTTCGGTCCCTGTCTGAGGCACACCTTTGGCGGTCAACTCGGGAAATTCCCCGAGAGGAACCCGCCATAAGAACTCACCGGAATTAAGATCGATGGCGTTCAGCGTTCCCCAGGGAGGCTTCACGGCAGGGTACCCTTTGGAGTCCAGAAAGCGGTTGTAGCCGGTGGTTGTGTAAGGAATGATCCCGAGAACGTCCGCCTCGGCCAACTCCTCTTTGCGCGCACGGTCGTTCGCGCCCGCGGGCGAGGCCGCTGAAGCAGGAGCCACCCCCAGGAGGTGATCGGTCACCATGTCTCTCTGGGCTTCCGTCAAAAAACCAAAGGCGGGCATCACGCCCTTCCCCGTTTTCAAAAGCGCCAGAATATCCGCTTTTTTGAGCCGCTGCTCCACGCCCTGCAAGGACGGGACGTTTTGCGCTTTGTTTCCGAGCCGGTCCAGCCCATGACACGCCGAACAGATCTGAGTGTAGATGCTCTCCCCTGTGGCGTGTGGTTGCTCTCCCTTTGTTTTGGTTTCAACCATCGTTAAAATCCATGCCATCTCGTTCGCATTCACATACAAAACCCCGTTCGGATCCGCCGCCGCACCTCCCCATTCCGCGCCGCCGTCGTACCCTGGAAAAATGAGGGTCCCCTCCTTGCTCGGGGGCGCAAACAAGGTGTGCGGGCGCAGTTTCGAAAAGCGCTCCAAGACCTCACGGTGGGATTCCGGAGAAATATTGGTGATTTCGTCGTAGGAAAAAATCTGCCTCGCAAACGGTTCAGGCTTGGTTGGGATAGGCTGCGTTGGCGAGGCTGATTCGCCCTGAAGATCAGAGGCTGGCACCGCTATTTCCTGAATGGGAAAAACAGGCTCGCCAGTTTCGCGCTTAAACACAAATACGTGGCCTGATTTTGTCACCTGCGCCACTGCGTCCAAACTCTTTCCGTCCTTTTGCACCGTAATCAGGGTCGGTGGAGCGGGCAAATCCCTGTCCCATAGATCGTGGTGCACAAACTGCCTGTGCCAGAGCCGTTTTCCCGTCTTGGCGTCCAGGGCAATGAGGCAATTTGCGAATAAATTATCACCCGCGCGATTTCCACCCCAAAAGTCGAAAGCCGCTGAACCCGTCGGACAAAACACAATCCCGCGCTTTTCATCCAAAGCAAAGCCCGACCATACATTGGCTCCTCCGATGTGTTTAAAGGCGTTAGGAGGCCAGGTTTCATAGCCGAACTCCCCCGGCCGGGGAATCGTCTCAAAGCGCCAGACCAACGCGCCCGTGCGCACATCAAAAGCACGAATCGGTCCCGGAGCCGCTGGTGCCGGTCCCTCGCCAACGCGCATTCCCAAGATCAGCAAGTCGCCATAAATCACCCCGGGTGAAGTCACCCCCAAAGCAAGACCGCCAATATCCCGGCCCAAGTCATTTTTGAGCTCCACGGAGCCGTTTTTACCAAACAAGGCAATCCGTTTGCCCGTGCGCGCGTCCAGTGCGTGCAGGAAATGATCATTGGCGTAAAGAATCCGGTGGCCATCAGGCTTTGAAGGGTCGCGCCAGAACATCAACCCGCGATTGACTCCGGACTTGGTAATGCCTTCACAATCCGCCGGATTGAATCGCCATAGTTCCTTGCCGGAGGACGCATCCAAAGCGAAAGCCTGCTGGTCTGGAGTGGTCCCATACAAAACCCCGTCAATAATCAGAGGGTTGCACTGGATTTGGGAACGGTTTTGGGGAGAGGCTCCTCCTGCATTGTAGGTCCACACAGGCACCAGCTTGGACACGTTCTCGGGTGTGATTTGACTCAAGCTCGAGTAATGGGAGGCGCCCTTGTCCCCGAGGTAGGCGCTCCAGTTTGTATCCGCTCCGAAAGCCGTCAGCGTGGAGGAAAGGATGAGGGGCAAAGTCCAATGCATTAAAACGATTTAGCGATCGGCTCAGGAGAGGGCCAGCGTATAACGAAAACAAACGCGGCCTCCTCAGAGGACACTCGCGAAAGCAGCGCAATTCGCCCTCGTGAACCGATAAAAAGGTATGGAAGCGACGGGGTAGCCAAGTGGTAAGGCCGAGATCTGCAAAATCTACGTTCGTGGGTTCGACTCCCGCCCCCGTCTCCAACGCAAAAACAAGCCTGGGCATCTGCATGGAATATGACCCCCCTTTTTCCCGCCCAGAAACGGAGCCCCAAGAGTGGGTGCATATCCCAACCCCGGGCGACCACTACTCACCCGCCACAGGTTCCGCGGTCATCACGGTGATTGCAGGACTTGCCGAAGCGCAGTTCCGGCATGGAGCGGGAATTCCAAAGGTGCTTGTCACCCATGGCGCAACCCACGGCTACCCACCATATCCGTTTGGAGAGGTCATTGAGTCCGCCGCACGCTCCCAATACCCAAGCGCCCTTCAACGAATGTCCGACGTCCTGTTTGGACGAATTGCAGGGTTCAGGCCTTTCACCAACAGACTCTACAAAAAGCTCGCCCAGCCCTTGCCACGGAATTTCTGCGGCGTGCTGATTATCCACAACCAACCGGGAGCCGTAGTCCCCCTGCGCGGCATGTTTCCGGAATGCACGCTGGTCCTACACCTGCACAACGCCTCCTTCGCAAACTATTCAGATTCAGAGGTGGCGAAAATTGCAGCCTCGATGGACAAGATGATTTGTTGCTCGAGCTTTCTCGCACAACTGACTCTTCAAAGGATTCCCCGCACTCACGCGCACAAGGTCCACGCAGTGCTCAACGGGGTGGATACCGAGCAATTCCGTCCGGTGCTGAAGCGGCACGAAAATGATGCGTTTCCACTCACGATACTTTTCATGGGCCGAATGCTGCCGGAAAAAGGGCCTGACCTGCTCATTAAGGCGGCCTTGCTCCTCCACAAAAAACGCAGGGAGGGGAGGATTCCTGCCTTCCGGATACGCATGATTGGCTCCCACAACTTTAACGCCTCGGCACCATTGAGCCGCTACGAGCGCGCACTCCGAAACCTCGCGTACCCCCTTGGTAAAATCATTGAATTCCGCCCCTTCTACAAGAGGGATAAGGTTCCGAAGATTTATCAGGATGCCGATGTTTTTGTCGCGCCCTCAAACTGGGACGAACCCTTCGGCCTCACCATCGCAGAAGCAATGGCCTGCGGGCTGCCGTGTATCGTTTCAAAGCGCGGGGGAATTCCGGAGGTCGCCCATGAAGCCGCCCTCTATTTCTCGCCCCCAAACGTCGAGAATCTTGCGGAACGCATCGAGCAGCTACTCACCTTTCCAGAGTTAAGAACAGAATTGGCGCGCAAATCCCGTTGTCGCTCCCTGGAACTGGACTGGCCCAGTCGCTTTGGCCAAGTGCGCGACGCCCTCTTCTGCCCGCTTGAAAAGCCACAAAAACAAACCCTCCTGCCGACGTAAAACCGCAGTGTAAAGGAGTCTCGTTTGCACAAAGAAACAAGCCTCATACCAAATCTTGAAGAAAACTGGTCCTTTTACTCCATAAGATTGAAGCCCCCTGAACCCAGAGGGTTCTCAGCCATTTTACGGTGGCAAATGGCTTGGATACCTCCGGCATCTGATCCCTCACTACCGTTTTCAGGGTAATCGTCCATAAAACTAAAAGAGACGGCATCACTCCGAAGGCAACCGCTTGCGCGCCCCTTCATAGACTCCCGCCAGACCGACAAAAATCGCCTCAAGCGCTTTCCGATACTCCTCTTCTCCCATCCCCGCCTTTTCACTCTTCAACCGCGCAAGCTCTCCTTCCAACCGACTGCGCCTGACACGCTCTTCCTCAGTCAGAAGGGCCTCGATGGGGCTCGCCATGAAAAAAGCATCTCGAGCGCGCACTCCCGGTGCGGCAGAAGAATCAGCCTTTTTACCCAAATACTCCCCGAACCGATTAAACGCCGCACGTCCCTCTGGTTTCCCCAACCCGGAGTCTTCCAGCACGGAATGTTCAGTCACAAGCCGTCCGGCATCTTTGTAGAAGCCTTCGACGGCATCGACCGCACTGATCCAGGCTTCAAACACAGAAACCTGTCCATCGCCGTCCAAATCCGCCTTCAGGCCTGAAATAGCTTCAGCAAAAAACTTTGCGAACCTCGTCCAGTTTTCTTCCTCGCCCGAACGAGTCGCCGCGATGATTTGCCGGTTCGACGCCGCGAGTGGTTTCACAAACGCGCCCGAGCACGAGAATCCCAGCACCAGAACCATGGGCCTCTTTATTTTTGCGAGCAGCGCCGCCAATTCATCGGCCCCCAGATCCGCCCCCATCAGGGCAAACCGAGGCACGTTTCCCTGCGCATTCCCGTGACCGGTAAAAACCAGCCAAAGAGGATCTTGGCTTGGCGTTTCGACGGCGGCCAACTCGGCCCGCAGACGCTCCAATTGCGACGCCTCACCTTCGCTCGCCAGTGAGGATACAAGTTTGCTCCCGTATCCGGCCTTCTTTGCGGCCTCCTGCCACGTGTGGGAGGAGGCCTCTATGGCGGCTCCAAAAGCCGCGTCCCCGGGATGCCCGGAAACCACAATGCAACTGGGGGCTGCATAAACCCAATGCGGGGAAAGCAGAAGCAACAACAGAAAAAGAGTGAACCTCGTATTTTTCATAAACAACAGATTCAAAATCAAGCGGCCCCATGCTTTCGGCGGACAAGCCATTCCCCACACAAACACAAAAGCGCAAGACCAAAGACCATACCCGTGTGCCAGAGCGGCTTGACCTTCACCTCCACAACGAGATCCGGAACGTTCTTGAGCTTTTGAGGCAAGCTCTCCAGTTGCTCCACCTCCACGACCGCACCTCCGGTCTTCTTCGCAAGTTCCTCCATCACCTTCCGATCGGGTGAGATGGACCGAAACTCCACTTCTGACGCGTCCTGCACCCAGCCAAGAGAACTCTTACCAAGCAATTCCCCGTCTGCGCTCCTCGCCGTTGCCTCGCCGAGAAGCCCACCTCGCACTGCCCCGGGATACTCGACGGAAAAGGTTCCCGGTTCCGACGTCGGTTCGGCCCGCAGGAGAACCGTGGCCGCATCCGGGTCATCGCACTTCCGCACCCGAATTTCAACCTCGGCATCCTCGAGCGCGCGGGCCTGTCCATCGCGCACATGCACCAAGAGAACCGTAGAGGAATCAGACGTCTTTGCCTTGACGCTCATCTCCACCTTTGAGGGAACATCCGCCACAAGCCAACGCGCGACCTGCCTCCAGAACTTCGCGAGATCCAAACCACGCGTCGGATCACCAATACCCCACTGGTACAGGTCTCCCGCCAAAAGCGCGCCACTGCGCCCCGAACCATAACGCTGAGTGACAAGGGCGGGGCGCTTTTGTGGCCCGCTGATGCCCCACGCCAAAACGCTCGCCGCAGGTTTGATCCCGGCAACACCGTTTAAAATTTCGAAAGCAGGCAGTTTATCCATTCGCTCCAGCTCTTGCGCCTCCGCTTTTCTCTGCCGTACCCACGGCTCCAACAGCCCCTCCCGACTCAACTTCCATTGATAAGTCCCACCGCTCTCCGAGTCTTTTCCGAGCCAAACGGGTAATGCCGCCTCCACGGGGGTCCCTCTCCAGCCCCCTCCCTCGAAGCTCTCCATGCCACCCAGCATGAGCAAGCCGCCCCCACGCTCGGCGACAAACCGCTGCAGCAAACGTTGTTGTTCGGGAGTGAAAAACTCAGCCTCAACGTCGTCCAGAATGATTCCCTTGTACCCAAAAAGTTCCTCGGCTGTTTTGGGAAATCCTGCCGCAAGTTCGTCGCGGGTCTCCACATTCACGCGTACCAGGACGGGTTTGTCGTACTTTTGCACAGAGCCATCTTCCCCCTTCTGAAATCCACGGAACAAAGGATTGGACGACTCTCCACCGCGGCCTTTGAAGGCAAACTTGGGTTCGCGCTTGGCGACTCGGATCAATCCGAGCAACTGCAATTCCGAATCAGTGTCGAGTGCACGTCGCATTGGTCCGAACTCCCAATTCGGCCGACCGGCCACGTACAAAAGTCGATGCGGCCCAACCGAGCGGTTCACACACAAAAGGCGGGTGTTGTTTTCCAAAGTTAATTCCGCCTCGGGGGCAAGATCGGGACTATCGACACTCACCCGGTAAAACGTAGCGCCGCTTCTTTTCGGCGAAAACTGCAACTGAACGCCCGCTTGTTGCTGGCCTCGTTTGAGGGTCACAAAAGATTCGACAGCAACTGCAACCCCTCCAGCTACATCCTGTGCGTCTATTCCCTCCAATCGCACCCTGACCCGGATTTCTGAAACACCGGCAGCCAACACTTCAAGAGCTACGGTGACAGGCGCATCTTCAAACGCTGTGCTCGTGGCATTCACAGCGCCCAGTGCAAGATCTGGCCCGGGGGCAGATCTCCCGAAAACCACGGGAAACACGGGAGGCAGTGCCTTGGCATCGAGTTCATTCAGATCGGACGCCACGCCGTCGCTCAGAACCACAATTCCCGCAGGTCTTTCTCCCAACCTCTCTACAACCTGCGACAACGCGCTGCCCAGAGCCGTCGGACCGCCGTTAAATTCCAGAGCGGAACTTTTGCCAAGCTCGCTCAATCCACCCGCGAAGGTGAAGTTCAAGGTGCGATAATCCCTCTCCAGCTCGTGCCGCCATGTCGCTGCACCTTCGCTCCAAACGCGCTGCAGGCGCTCGCCTCGCGAAGACCCTTTATGGGCGTCTGGAAGCTGCATACTTCGCGAGTCGTCCAAAAGAATGGCAACAGCATTCGCCCGCTCCCGGGGAACCCGTTGAAGCCACTGGGGTTCCAGCCAACAAGCGAAAAGCAAAAGAAACCCCAGCGTCTTCAAAAACCATGCCATCACCCGCGCCTTTGGGGGAAGGGCGAGGCGGGAGTACGACCAAAGCGTCAGCGCCAACGAGGCAGCAAATAGACAACCCACCGCAAGCAAACTTTCCGGCCGCCCCACCCCGATGGACGCCAATAAACCTGCCGACTGCATTGCGCCGCTCACCGCCCTCCTCCCAATGCTTCGTAATACCGCCGCACAGACGCTTCATACTTCCTCGGCACAGGATCGCGGTCCACAGGAACGTCGCTCTCACGGCCCTCCCGACGCGCCAACTCGGAGGAGATCGCATCCCGCAATTGCGCCAGCGGCGCGAGCAATTTCTGTTCAACTTCGTTCCGGCTTGGCTTGGTGGCATTCCGTTTCATGTCTGAGCGAAGATCATCCGCGACTTGCTGCACGCGGGCGACACCCGCACGTAACTGCGGCTTTTCCAGGAGCGCTTCAACGCGGTCAAGCTTCTCTAAAAGCTGGCCGATTTCCTGCGCAGGAACGCCGTTTCCACCGCCGGCAACGCTCCCACCGATTCTCCCCAGCTCCGCACCTCCTCCCAATTGCGTCCCACCTCCAGCGTTTGCCGTTTCATCCCCTTTTCCACCCTTGCCAGCCTCGCCTTTCCCACCACTCCCCGCCCCTTCTCCAGACTTCGCGTCACCTCCGCCCTTCGCCGTTTCAGCCCCTTTTCCGTCCTTGCCCGCTTCGCCCTTCGCCCCACTCCCCGCCCCTTCTCCAGACTTTGCGTCACCTCCGCCCTTCGCCGTTTCAGCCCCTTTTCCGTCCTTGCCCGCCTCGCCCTTCGCCCCACGCCCCGCGCCTTCTCCAGACTTCGCATCACCTCCTGACTTCGCCGTTTCATCCCCTTTTCCACCCTTGCCCGCTTCGCCCTTCGCCCCAATCCCCGCATCTTCTCCAGACTTCGCGTCACCTCCGCCCTTCGCCGTTTCAGCCCCTTTTCCGTCCTTGCCCGCTTCGCCCTTCGCCCCAGTCCCCGCGCCTTCTCCAGACTTCGCAGCACCTCCAGCCTTCGCTGTATCATCCCCTTTTCCGCCCTTGCCCTCTTCGCCCTTCTCTCCGGCTTTCTCACTTTGACTTGCAGCACCCTCTTGCTGCGCGGACTGCGTTGCTCCTTGCGCCGCAAGTTTGTCACCCGGCTTTGCGCCCCCCAACGTCCGCGCAATTTCGTCCAATGCGGAGCGCGCCTGTCTTAAGGACTCCACATCATCTCCTAAAACATCATTAGAGGCGGCCTCCAACGCTTTGGCCAATTCATCCACATCCTTCGCCGCAGATTTTTCAGCACGTCTGGCCACCTCCACCTGCCTCATCGAAAGGGCTTCGCCAATCACTCTCAATTTTGCTTCCGTTTGGTTCTGCAACGTAGAGCGATGCGCATCCTGAAGAGCCTTGGAAAAAATGGGCTCTGACGATTCCGTCGCCTCTGCAACACGCTGGATTTCATTCTGTAAACTCTTGAGCCTCTCCTGCTGTCCGGCCGCCTGCGAGCGGACATCCTCTGCGACCAGTTTGGAGGGACTTTTCTTCGGAGCACTCAGCGCCTCGGCCACCTTTTTCTCCTGCTCTTGCAATTCTTGCGCTTTCTCTTGCAGCTCTCGCGCAGCTTCTCTCGTTTTACCCGAGAGTTGCTGGCGCAAGGATTCACTCCCTGACCTCAATTTTTCGCTCACCCGGGCCGACGCCGCCCGAGCCTCATCCATGGCACCTTTTTCCATCGCGGCCGCCGCCTTCTGTGCAGCCTCGCGGGCCGCTTCGAGCTGTTCGCGTTGCTCGGAAAGTGTTTCGTTTTTTGCCGCCGTCTTTTGCTGCGCGTCCTCAAGCTCGCGCGCCAGCGCTTTTTGCTCGTCGGAAAGACGCTTCAATTCGCGCTGGGCCGCTTCCTTTTCATTTTTGTCGGTACTGGTATTCACCCTCGCTTCCAACTCCCTCATCCGCTCCGCAATTTCCTCCTGCCGGCGAGCCAGAGCCCTCAGTTGCGTGAGAAGATCCTCCATTTCCTTGCGCTCCTTGTTTTCCTTTTCCGACTTCGCCTCACTTTTGCTCTGGTAACGATCCTCCTCTTTGGCGAACTCCAATTGACTCATTTGCCGCGTTTGCTCCTGCCCTTCTCCAGGAGCGCTCTTCTTGCTTCGCACCATGTTGTAGGACGAAGGCGCTAGGCGTGTGAGCGCGTCATAAGCAGCACGCTCTTCGTGAATCGCGGCTTCAAGCTGCTCCCTGGACGCATCCACTTTGGAGAGCGCCTCAACCGCTTTCCCAATGTGCTCAAGAGCCTCCGCATACGCGGCCTGCTTCAAAGGGTCCTCCTCGTTGCCGGCAGCCTCTTCCGCCATTTGCTGCACCTTCACCTCGGACGCGCGCACCGTCTCGATCCCTTTTTTCCCTTCGTCATCCAGCTTGGCAACTCCAGCGCTTTTTCGACGCAGATTCCACGTGGCGGCAATCACCTGCTTCTGAATTTCAAGCAATTGCGGCCCTCCTTTCCCCGCTTCCCCTTCTCCTTCCTCCCCCTCGCTCTGCCGGTACTGCTCTTCAAAAGCGCGCACCCGCCCAAGCAGCAGGTCGCTCTCAATCCTCCGCACACCGTCCTTTCCAAAACCATCCTCCGCCCAGAAAAACCAACTGATAGAATCTCCAACCTTGAGATCAAGCCGCTCCAAGGCTTCATGCTTGCGCATCTTGATCTTCTGCCCAGCCTTGGCTCCATCTCCCAAGACAAACTCCGTCGGCTCGTTCTTTCCTAGCTGCAAAGTCACCCCCCAGCGCCTCAGGCCGGTATCGTCCCAAACTTCGGCTTCAAAATCGACCTCCTCAATGGCCGTAAACCGCGCGTCATTGCGGGGTAAAAGCGGTCGTAGTTTCGGAGGTTGATTGGGGATCACCTCAATTTGGAAAGTCGGCTGCTCGCGCGCAAACCGGCCTTCGGCATCCTCCATCTCGAGTTTCACATCCAGCGACCCGTGCAGGTCTGAATGGATCCAAACACACCCGTCTTTCTGGGCTCCTAAAGACAGAGGCTGCGGAGTGTTATCCTTTCCCCGCACAGACGCCGCCTTGATGGGTTTGTTGAATCGAAGCACCCACGAAACGTCGCTTCCCTCCGGAACAGTGAGCTTGCGCGCATCTTCAAACGTCTTCTCGCGGGGCTCGTTCCCTTCTGGATAACGAACTGTGGCCGTAGCATCCACAAGCTTTGGAAATTCGAAAACACGGACCTTGTACCGGGGGGACTTCTCAGAAGCCGTCTCCACCCAATATTCCAAATCCCTCTCCATCGCTTCGATGCTCGCTCCATAAAGCGGTTCTCCGACGCTTTCATGCATTGGAACCCTGCTTTCCGCACCATCCGATGCCTTGAAACAAAGAACCACTCCGGGAGCCATCTCCCCGAAACGCGCACTCACTGTAAAGCGCGTGCCCTTTTCTATTTCAGCATTGCCCGGAGTGACCTCAACCTTCGGCGTTGGAGTTGCCGCGATGTTCATTGCATCCCCCGTTTTCGACGGCGCAAGGGGCACCCACAACCAGCCAAGAAAACACACAATCGAAGCGGCCCTCGTACAAACGGAAAAGAACTGTGAGAGATAACGCCGCCACCCGGGCACACAGCCCTGCCACGCACCCGTGTCAGCCATGTTTTCGATCTCCCCAAACAACCTCTGCTGCATGTAATTAAAACGACCGTCGTGGCCGACTTGTTCCACTGCTGCTTTCAACCGACCGCTCAGGGACTCGTCAAACCGCTCAATCGCACCCGCAAGATCCCTCGGATTCGGGCACCATGCGGAAGTCCGCCTGTCCACCAAACCATTGCCATACCGGGCCAGCAAAATCGCTGCAAATCCCCACCAGATCGGCAACCCACGCCACCAACCGATCCCAAAGCAGACGGTCTCGAGCAGGTAGACCATCGCAAGAATCCATCTCCTGCGTTCCTCCCGCATCGCCGCAATCGCCGCGCGCAGTTGCGGCACCGCGCTGATGTCGAAAAAGGTCGCCGCCTTTTGATCGCCGGGCAGGTCCGAATTTGGAGGAAGATTCTCAGATTCGCTCATAGCGCTTCAGGTTTGGTAGGAGAGGACAGCCGGGCTGCCCACCAGGTTTCGATCGTTAGAAGTACCAGCACCCCACCAAGCAACCACCTCCAACCGCCCTGCCTCGCCTCGATTTCGCCAGCCCCCAGAACCGCCGCCTGAGGCGTGGAAGCATCCGGCATCTGGACCTCAGCCGCAGAAGGCTTCAGCAGAGGCACGCCGAGGCTTTCAAACTTTTCCACAGGCAGCGGGGCAAGCCTGCTCTCATCACTCGCGACATTAATGACGACAATACCTCCCTGAGGTTCCATCGCATACACACCGGGAACCTCCAAACTTGCCCTTCCTGCCGTCTTCCCAAACAACGTTCCATCCAAGCCCTTCAAACCCGTGCTTCCCTCCGGAAGTACAAACGACTCTCCGGGTGTTGCCACCACAAAGGGAGCCCGGCCACCAGTCGCCACGTCGAGGCACCCCGCCAGAAAGGGCACGCAGCGGGAAGAAAGCACCCACTGGGCGTCATGAGGGCGCCAATTACTTGTCCACATCAAAACGCGCCCAGCTCCCAGCTCATATTCCATGACGGCAGGATCCCCTCCCTCAAATCGCGCCAAGACACGCACCGAACTTTCCTTCGGCAGGACAACCCGTCGATAGTGCCAGAATCTAATACCCGAAAAATCCGCGAACTGAGGGCTCTTAAACGGAGCCAGCACAGAGTGCGTGCGGTCCATTTCTCCAAGCACCGCAAAGTCATTGACCTGCGCTTCTTTAACCTCCCATGTCTCGCCAATGAGCGCGCCGGCCGCCAAGGCGTCAGACACATCCTCGAGCGTGAGCAAGGCCACTGCCCCCTTTTCCACAGCCTTCACCATCCGGCTGTTCCATTCGGCACCTGCCGCTCCACTGGAAATCCACAACGCCACTGAAGCGTCCCTTTCAGACGTGGTACTCTCGCCCCCCAAGACCTCCACACGAGCATCGCCCAAGGCAGTAACCGCCCTGTTTACAAAATAACGCGCCCCGCTTCGATCCAGCGCATCGCCGCTGCCGCCCAGCGCAACCAGAGTACGTTTGAGAGGTAATCGTGAAACCCAGACTCCCGAACTAAAATCTGAAGCGCCCGCGACCCTCACGAACCCAGACTCAAAAGGCACGCCGGGAACCGTCACAACACGCGTCTTGCCGGCCGTCACTGGCGCCATCCAATCCCGGGAAGGTTGCCCCTCGATGCCAAGCTTGACCAAACTCCCGCGGTATCCGGGACCTGCGTGCACCTGAAGTTTAAAGGGGGTTTCAAGACTGGCTGTTTCTGGGTCGGGCGGAAGCCAGTGAAGTGAAATGGACTCGTCCTCCCGGGCCTGCTGTGCCGGAACAGGGAGAATTTTCACGTGCAGCTTTTTGGGCCACTGTTGGCCCTGAAGCTTCGCCAAATGGCTTCCCTCCTGAAAATCCGAAACGACCACAACTTCCACCAGAGCGTCGGAAGCGCCGCCATTTTTTCCATCCACCACAAACTGAAGCGCGTCATCAAGTTGCGTCCCAGCCCAGCCAGGCTCCATTTTTGAGAGGAGATCGCTCAAAAGACTGGACCGCGCTCCTGCCGGAGTCTGCCCCCAGAGCTCAGCGCCAAGAACAGACCGCACCGTGCGATCAAAAACAAAGAGCTCAAAGGCATCGTCCTCCTTGAGACTCGACGCGACCTGCGCCACCAAATCTTTGGCTTCTTGAAACAATCCCGTCCGACGCATGCTGGCGCTGGAATCCAGCAGAACCACCACCTGCCGTTGGTGGGTTGCCGGCGCGCTGACTCCGACACCGCTCTGGCGCACATACGGGCGCGCGAAAGCGAAGGCAAGCAGCCCCAGGGCGCCAATGCGCGCCAGCATCAGCGCGACGTCTTCCCAGCGCTGCCGAGCTTTCCGGGGGGGAAGCGGCTCAAGAAAATGCATCGCGCTAAAATCGACGCGTTTCTTCACGCTCAACCGCCGCAGATGAGCCAGAAGCGGTGCGCCCACAGCCAATAGGCCCAGAAAAAACCACGGTGACAAAAAACTCATTGTCCTGCCCCCCTTGCCCTGCCCGCGCCCGCCGACTGCTGGCGCCGGCGTTTGAGGGTTGTAATCGTTTCCAGCAGCAGCGGTTCAAGCGGGCCGTCCGTGCGTGCACTCCAAAAAAGCGCAGATTCCCGGGCACAGACGCCTGCGACCGACTCACGATGCGCCTGCAGTCGGGCGAGGTAGCCCTCCCGGGCGCGCGCGGCATCCAAGTCCAAGCGACGGGCATCTTCGAGGCCCACAAAATGCGTATCCCCCTCGAAGGAAAACTCGATTTCCTGAGGATCCAAAACTTCAAAAACAACCACCTCATGCCGGGCGGCGCGCAAAAGGCGAAGAGGTTCCGTCCAGTCATCGGGCGCCGACAAAAGATCACTCACAAGCACCACCAATCCCGGCCGGCGCATGATCCTGCGCGCCTCCTCCAAGGCCGCCCCCAAACCGGTACCGCTCCCGGAGGGATCGGCGGCCAAAAGGGACCACCAACGCGCCAACTGACGCGGCGCGTGTCCCGCTGGCACAAGGTCGCCGACACCCGCAGCAAAACGCAACAGTCCAACGGAATCGCCCTGACCATGTAAAAACGTCGCAAGCGTTCCCGCCAGAGTCCGGGCATAGTCCGCCTTGCTATAACCCACAGTTCCAAACGCCATCGATGCACTCAGGTCCACCACCATCAAACACGTCCAGTCTGACTCATCCTCGTACTGGCGCAAAAATGCACGGTCCGTGCGAGCCATGCGTCCCCAATCCAGATGCCGTAAATCGTCGCCGGGAGTGTAGGGGCGGTATTCCGCGAACTCCGCCGAGTACCCGCGGCGCACACTGCGATGCAAGCCACGGTGGAGCCCCTCAACCATGCGCTGAATGCGCAACTCCAGAGACTGTATCGCCATAAGCGCAGCCAGATCCATCCACGGGCGTACCTCCGAAGGCTTCACGCCCTCGTGCGCAACGCCGGTGCGCGAGGTTGGGTCCGAGGCGCTGGAACCACCCGAGATCGACCGCCACCAACGTTGGACCCAGCCCAAACTCATGCGACTCTTGCCCCTTGTAGCAGGCGTTGAATCAGATTCTCGACTGTGATTCCTTCCGCCTCCGCTTTGTAGTTGAGTTGGATGCGATGCCGCAGCACCGGAGTCGCAAGCGCCCGCACATCCTCCACCGTCACGTGGGCGCGCCCCGCCCAGATCGCGAGTACCTTGGCCCCTAAAATCAAACACTGAGCCGCGCGCGTACCGGCACCCCAGTTCACAAATTTTCTCACAAAGTCGGGTGCGCCCGCTTGCTGCGGACGCGAAGACGCAGCCAACCGCACCGCAAAGGCCACCACGTCCTGCCCGACGGGTACCGTGCGCACCAAGGCCTGAAAAGCCAGCACATCCTCCATTCCAAATAGTCCTTCCACGCCTTCCCGGGCTGGAGCCGTCGTCCTCTGCACAACCTCAATCTCTTCGGCTTCTGGCAAATAATCGATGATCACATTGAACATGAAACGGTCCAACTGCGCTTCCGGCAGCACGTACGTTCCCTCCATCTCCACTGGGTTCTGCGTGGCCAGCACAAAAAAGGGACTCGGCAACGGATACCGCCTCCCCGATACCGTAACCTGCTTTTCCTGCATCGCCTCGAGCAGCGCCGCCTGCGTTTTGGGCGGGGTCCGGTTGATTTCATCAGCCAGCAACATCTGTGCAAATACCGGACCGGGAACGAACTGAAGCGAGCGGCCCTGGGGACCGTCCTGGAGGATATCCATTCCGGTGATGTCCGCGGGCATGAGATCAGGCGTAAACTGGATCCGGTTGAAATTGAGCTTAAAGACTTGGGCGAGGGATTTGACGAGAAGCGTTTTCGCGAGCCCCGGAGCTCCGGTAATGAGGCAATTGCCACCAGTCAGCATGGCGACGAGGATTTGATCGATGACGTCCCGTTGCCCGACCACCGCTTTACTCAATTCCGTGTGAATGCGCTCGCGCGCTCCAAATAAAGATTCAAATGTGGCGGCGTCGTTCATGGTGTGGTTGTCGGGCTCAAAAACAGCTGGAAGAAAGAGGTGTGGCAAGGAGCGAGGGCGGGGATCCGGGGAAAGTTCAATGGCTCATCACCCAGAACAAAATGTTGATGAAGAGCGGATACGCTTTTTTTTCTGAAAACTCGCGGAAGTAGTATTCGTTTTCGCCCTCCCGCTCCCAGCCGTCCCCGTTGTCCGTGTTATGCGTGGCCAGAGCACACAACCGGCCACGATCGTCGTACCAACCGCGCACATGCATCTCCCTGGCGTCCGGCCTCTCCCAAGTGATGCCGGTAAATTCGCTCTGCGTTCCCAGCCTCACGTTCGGACACTGCAAGTTCAGAGATTCCGGCAAATCGAAAACGCAGTGAAACAAAGGGTCGGAACGCGGAATTTCCTTCCATGTACGGTCGGGGAAAACGCGCCGCATCTGACTTTCATACACTTCCCACTCGGCTTCTCCCCAGAAATCATCGGCCATCCAGAACCCGCCGTTGAGAAGGTATTTCCTCATGATTTCGACCTCCTGGTCGCTGAGCCTCAAATCGCCGGGCTCCACGGTGTACACAAACGGAAACCGGCACAGATCGGGATCCGTTATGCGCAGGACACGCGTGTTGGGATCCACTTTCATGGAGGTCATTTGCTGCAGGCGGTAGGAGAGGTTTAAATCCGCATCGGGATAATCGATCGCCCAGCGGTGGGGATTGTAGCGACCGAGTGCACCCCCCACGTCGTAGCGCAGACGTGCAAATGTAAACACATCCTTCTCAAAGCCTTTCGGATTCACCCACTGCTCAACCTCGGCCGGATCCCTGAGCGCCTCTCTCGCGGTTTTCGGATTGCGCGGCGGAATACCATCCCCCCACGAGAGCACTCCCGCAAAAACACCCAACGCCAGTAAAACCAAGGCGCGCAATCTCAAGCGGCACGTCAGGAGGGACTTTTTCATGGGGTGCGCCCTCCCTTTGCCGGTGAGGACCCGGTGCCCTGAAGAATCCGGCAGTAAGCCTCCAATGCCTTCTGGTCACGGGGATTGCGCTCCAACGCCTCAAACAGATGGCCCCGCGCCGCTGCGGGGTCCGTGGATTCAAGAAGGCAGCCAAGCCGGGAGTTCCACCGGGGCGCCCTGTCGGAATCCAACGCGAGAGCCTTCCGGCAGGTTTTGATGGCATCGGCGTGATGCGCTTGGAACTCTTGAGCGTCCAAGAGGGACTCCAAAACGCGCAGAGACATGGGGCGCACGCCCAAGCTCCGGTTGCTGACCTCCTCCACCCGCGCCCAGTTCTTTGTTTGCGCATAGAGTTCCACAAGTCTTTCGTGTGCCTCCGGTAAATCAGCGAGCAAGCGGAGCGCTTTCTCCCAGGTTTGCACCTCCTCGTTTTCGAGGCCCAGTTCGCGGTAAACTCGGGCGAGCATCGGGTAGGCACCCTCCGCATCCCTCATTTCAGGCGCACCAGACACCACCTTTTCAAGCAACTGGCGGGCGCCCTCCCAGTCTTTTTTTGTCACCGCTGCTGCTCCTTTTCCAAGCACCTCCTCGTACACCAAACGCTCCCCTGCCTTTGCAGGATCCGCCGCCTTGAAGCGCAGACCTCCGCCCATTTTCAAAAGCCACTCCGAAGCATACTTGGAAAACTCTTGATTGATCTTTTCAGAGGACCCGAACCGCTTCGTGATCGCGGCATTCGTATCCACTCCCTTGCCAATCTCGAGAAGCAACGCCTTGAGCCCGGCGGCTCCACCTTTCGCGACCATCCAATCCACAAGCAACCCTGATTGAAAATACGCGAAGTCCATCTCCGCCATGTCGCCGCTGCGAAAGGGGTCGGCCATCGACTCTACCGGCGTCAGCTTGCCGTTGAGCAAACGCGGGACAAACCGACGCTTAAAACGTTGGCCCCATGCTGGATTCGCCCGCTGCTCCTCATGCACCGAAATCCCCTCGCTCAACCAGCGAGGCATCTTGTTGTGGGTCATTGTCAGCGTCACCGTATGCGTAAACTCATGCCACAAAGTCGCCTCCCAGCTGTGCCCAGCAGCACGCGGGGACGCGGGACTCGGCGCCGTAATCACGGGTCCGAAACACACTCCCAAATAGCCGTCGCCACCGGGCACTCCGAACGTCCTGACCGCAAAATCCTTCTGTTCCGGGAAAATCTCGACGACGGTGCGTTGGGCAAGGACCGCTCCATATTTTGCCGTTAACTGCACGTAGGCCCGCTCGAGCAGCTCCACCACGCGCTCCCCGTAAACCGCCGCCTCCGTCTCGTTCATATGAATCTCGAAATGAGGCGTCTCGATTTTCTTGAACTTCGCCACCCGGTCCCTGAGTTCGAGGAGATTAAAGGTTGTGACGTCGTACCCGTCCTCTTTTTGCAGGGCTTCAAGAAGCGGCCAGGACTCGGCAGACTGGCCTGTGCGCAGCAAATCCTCCGCGAGGGCGCGCCGCGCGGGAATCAGCTCGGGGTCGAGCTTGAGCGCACTTCGCTGCAACTGTGCGCCTTCCATAAAGCGATAACGGGAGGACAACAGAACGCCTGTGCGATGCAATACCCACGCATTTTTGTCGTGTGCCTTGGCGGCGGCGGCGGCCTTGCCCGGATCGGAAGAGAGGAATACCTCCGCAAGTTTAAGTGCCGCGACTTGGGAATTCACGGCCTGAAGGCGTCCGAGGTGTTCCTGTAGCGCCTTGGTGTCCTCAATCCGGAACGCCGCCTCTGCAAGCGCGATCCGCGCCGAAGACTCGTTTGGATTCAGCTCCAACGCATGCAACCACTGTTGCATCGCTTCCTTTGCCGAAGTCCATTCCAGCGCGCGGCCCAGCAAAACAAAAAGACGCGGATTGGTTTTGAAACGCTTGATGCCCTCGCGCGCCTTCGTGGCAGCCAAAGCCGCATCCCCCCGTTCCAAGGCGAGTTCCGCCATGGCTTCAAAAGCTTCCTCACACTTTGCGTCCTCCTTCAGGGCGCGTTCAAAGCAGGCCTCCATCACCCTTTTTGCATCCTCTCCCGCAGCGAGACGCATCCGTCCCAACAACACCCAATCCGTGCCGCTGCGCCCCCACCAGTACTGGGAAACGTCCGACCGCTGGATCCGCTCCCGCGCGAAAGCCCGCGCGGCCGCAGTATCGCCGCGATACTGGGCCTCCCTAAAGCGCAGAAACATCCCAACCATGCTCCTTGTATTCCCCTTGTCAAACGACTCCGCCAGAGAAAGAACCTCCGCAGGCTTGTTCAACTCCAAAAGCGCCTCGCCGGCCAGCCAGACCTCCAGCGCTCTTGGCAAATCCATAGGATCCGTCGACCCCCCGCCTGAAACCGATACATTAACACCTTTGTTTCGGCGTTCCCTGGGACCACCCTCCCCATCATCGGCTAACAAGTGGCAAGCATCGGTGCCGGTAATCACAAGACACACGATCCCAGTCCTGAGGGCTGTGAGCCCACAGGAAGGGAGCTTGGAAAACAGGGTGGAATTTTTCACGGCAAAAAAAGGCCGAAAAGCGCAAACAAACCATCGGATGTCCCTGATTTTGTTCAATAAGAATTTTCAGCAGACCCCAGATCTCTGACCATAGCCAAATTCCGGAAAAGTTTCGGCACAGGCGCTCCCTTCCACCCCAAGGCCCTTTCGGAGGCTTTTCCGCTCCCCTTCGGGCTTGCCGCTACCGCCCGCCTCTCCCAAGTTAAATCCCTACACGGGATCCGGCGCCCATTTGAATTTACCCCGAGACCCCCTCCCAGATGACCGAACTCATTTTAAACCGCGCGCATTACACACGCCTGATCGCCGAGGAGATTCCAAAAGCCACGGATTTTCTATGGCTGGCGACCGCAGACCTCAAGGACCTCCATGTAGCCAGTGGCAAACGTTTTATCCCGTTCCTTGCGATTCTTGCGGAGTTGGTTGCCCGCGGTGTTTACGTCAGGCTGATGCACGCCAAAGAGCCCGGGCCGCGCTTCCGCGAGGACTTCGACAAATACCCCGAACTGCAATACCCCGAATTGTTCGAGCGCGCACTCTGCCCGCGCCTGCACACGAAGGCTGTGATCATCGACGGCCGGACCGCTTACTTGGGGAGCGCCAACCTTACCGGAGCCGGCATCGGGGCTAAAAACGACCACCGGAGGAACTGGGAGGCAGGGATTCTGACGGACGAAAAGCATCTCATTGAACCCCTCATGAGCGAACTGGATACACTGTGGATGGGGACGCACTGCGCCTCGTGCCAGCGCCGCGACACCTGCCCGGATCCGATTGCCTGAGCGCCCACATTCCCTCTATTTCTGCAATTCCGCCATCTTCTCGGCATACCGTTCCCCGAGACTGCGTGCGGAAGCCGTGTCGTAATGCACCCTGTCTCCTTTGTGGCTTAACCCTTCGGTGGAAACACAGTTAAACCGTTCGATTTTCCCCTCCAAGGCATGGATCGCCGCGTTAAACCGCTGGGTGAGCTCTGTCGTATTTGAGTCAAAACTCGAAATCTCTCCGGCGACGAAGGGCACCTCCGCCCCGCAATCCCTCCGCATCCGCGCGACAAGGTCGCGCAGCAGCGCTCCATAAGCATCAGGGGCGCTGCGGTCTGCCTCGCCCTGATGCCAGATGATTCCTTTGATCACCCCCTCTTTCTGAGCGACTTTGAGCCGGTCCAACATGTCCGAGTAGGGATGGGTCCGTGTCACGGAATCGAACGCATCGGGCACCCACAATTTAATGGAGGTTCCCCCAACAGCGCAGGGAATCAAACCGATGCGCGCGGCTGGCACCTTCGCCGCCATGATTTTTCCAAAGGCAAGCCCGGGACCGACGCCCGCCACCGGTTTGTCGAAATGCAAAGGATCCGTCGCAGGCGCCCACTCCAAACCCTTTGTGAGCATCACGATGCGAGGGTCCGCCTTTTTGCTATCCTCGTCGACAGCGCCGCGACCGGCCATATTCGACTGCCCCACCAGCAAGTAGAGGTGGAAGTTTGGATCGGGAGCGGCGTAGCCAAAAGGAGCGGCGAAGCACAGCAGTACAAGCAAACGCAAACCATGGAGTGACAGGGGGAACTTCATCCGAGCACAATCACACTACGTTCTCCAAAATCCAAGCCCTTACCTCCGCGTCGATAGGTCTGCGAAAACATGCCCGGACGGCGACGCAACCCGCAATCCTCCCCTCGTTCACCACGAATCATGAAACCTCCCCTGCACCCCCCTCTTTCTCAAGCCGCCATGGCCGCGATGAACGCCTCTTCGTCACTGGGCATCGCACGCACAACCCTCATTGGCGCCATCGGTTTCATGAGCTCCCTTGGGTTTGCAGAAACACTCCCCAATGGGATCGAGTTGCCCGCTCTCTGGCCCCCCCTTCGCTCGGCTGCAGACGTGGCGTCCATGGAACCGATGCCCGTTCCCTACCTAAAACTGCCCCCGGAAACCGTGCGGGTTCATGCGGGGCGGCAGCTCTTCGTGGACGACTTTTTAATCGCTGAAAATTCGCTGACGCGAACATTCCACCAGCCTGTTTACCACCCTCAATGCCCGGTGTTTCAACCCGAGACGGCCTTGGAAAAGACCCACGCCGCTGCCGCGGCTCCTTTCAGTGACGGCGTTTGGTACGATTCGCGGGAGAGTCTTTTCAAAATGTGGTACCGCGCAGGCTCCGATCACACGTGTCTGGCGGTGTCTAAAGACGGGGTGCACTGGGACCGCCCCGAGCTCCCTCTTTTGCCAGGAACAAACGCCGTGTTAAAGGGCGGCCGCGACGCCGCCACCGTATGGCTGGATCACGAGGCAAAGAACCCTGAGGAGCGTTTTAAAATGGCCGTCGCCCGCACGCGCAAGTCGCCCTACCACCTCGCAATGCGTGTGTCTGCGGACGGACGCTCGTGGTCGGACGAACGCGCCGTGTCCGGACCGTCGTGGGATCGGTCCACGATTTTCTGGAACCCGTTCAGGCGCGTTTGGGTCGCAAGTGTCCGGGGGCACGACACTCTGCCACCACAGCCCACGCATCGCCTGCGCAACTACCATGAAGGTACCACGCTGGAGTCCGCCCTCGCCTGGACGTTAAACACCGACAAGGTTTCAAGCGGCGCCATTCTGGCCGGCGACCTCCAGCCGTGGACGGCTGCAGACAAGCTGGATCCCCGCCATCCCGACCCGGCGTACGCCTCCATCACACCGCAACTCTACAACCTCGACGCCTTTCCCTATGAGAGCCTCTTGGTCGGTCTTTTTACCATCTGGCAGGGGCCGGACAACGAGTCTTGCAAGAAACTTAACATCCACAAGCGCAACGAAGTATTTACAGGCTTCTCACGCGATGGCTTTCATTGGGACCGGCCCGACCGCTCGCGTTTTCTTCCGGTTGGCACCTCCACGCGCGACTGGAATGCCGGCAACGTGCAGTCCGTGGGTGGAGGCTGTTTGGTGGTTGGAGATCAGCTGTATTTCTACTGCTCTGGACGCACGAAGGAGCCCATCGACAGCACGTCCACAGGTCTCGCCATTTTGCGACGAGACGGCTTTGCCTCCCTCGATGCGGGCGCGGCGAGCGGCAGTGTGACGACCCGGGCGCTGCAGTTTTCGGGGGGGCACTTGTTTGTGAATGCCGCCGTCTCTGGAGGAGAACTGCGAGCCGAAGTATTGGATCTTCAAGGGAAAACGATCCCGGGGTTCACCGCGGAGGAGTCAGAACCGGTTTCAACCGATTCCACAAAAGTGGAGATGCAATGGCGCGGCCGTCCCGATTTGAGCCGTCTTTCGGAGGGTGCGATACGGCTCCGTTTTCATATGCGGCAGGGCTCGCTCTACGCCTTCTGGCTCACGGCGGACGCGCGCGGTGCCAGTGGTGGTTACGTGGCGGCCGGGGGGCCGGATTTTGAAAACGGCGTCGACGCCACACCGGTCAGGCCGCAGCAGAAACAGCCTTGAGCTCAACTTCCTACCGCGTTGCACACTGGCAGGGCAAACGAGGGCTTGAGCAAGCGTCCCAAAACGCGCCCGAGCCGTTTCTCCAAACCGGCTCCGCACCAGAAACCTGCCCTTTGCAATAACTTCTCCAAAAAACACACTTGCAACCCCACTGCTCACCTTGCAAGTGTCTGCGATGATTCCTCGTCTCCCCCTCATGGCCATCGGGTTCGCACTCACTGCTTCCATTGTTGGAAATGCCCAAGAACCAAACTTCAGCCCATTGTTTAACGGCAAGGACCTCACCCATTTTAAAGCAGAGGTGTCCAAAGAATTCTGGCGGGCGGAAGACGGGGTGCTTGTGGGTGAAAACAACGCTTCCCTGAAAGAGAACTATCTGTGGACGGAAAAGAGCTACGGCGACTTTGTCCTTGAGTTCGACGTCCGTTGGAAAGGAACAACCGCGCGCGGTGTTGATACCGGGGTGGAGATGCGGAGTCCAAAAATCCAGCTGCAACTCGGTGTATCGGGCAGTCTTCGCGTAGACATGTCCGGGTCGTTTTACACGGGTGGCAAACCCGCGTATCCTGAGGAGGGCCAAGCGAAGGAGGCCAAAACCCTCATGCGTCCCGAGGGCGAGTGGAACACTTTCCGCATCCAAGCCAAGGGCAACACATTCACCTGCTGGATTAACGGCAAGAAGGCGTCTGAATACACCGATTCCAAGTTTTCGGGCTCCGCTCCGATCGGGCTGCAAATCCACGGTAACGTGGTCATGAAGTGCGAATACCGAAACCTGCGCCTCGCGGAACTGTAGGCACGCCCCCTCATATTGGGGCAATCAAGCATCGAGGGTTCGATTCCATTCACCCGCTCCAATTTCTCTCCGACAGATACTTACGCAGATTTCAAGCCGCCAAACCAGGGCAAGTCACAATGAAAGCAACAATGAATTACTGTTGGGACTGTTGCCATTGATGACACCAATGACTCGGATTTTACCCACTCGCCCCCCCCTGCCACAAACGCATCCGTCTCTTTCACAGTTTTTGCCTCAAAGAAACGTGCTAGGCTGGAAGCATGGAAAAAGCCGTGATCCAAGCCTAACTCCCTCCAGAACTCATGGCTCGTGCTCATTCTTTTGTCGAAGAAGGATGGGCTGGGCTTCCTCTTATGACACAGACACAACGAACCTTGCCGACGGTGCCGTCATCAACGCCGAAACCATTACCCTCGAAACGGCAATGAGGGATCACATGCGGGAGGCATCACAGCCATTTGCGGTGGTTGAGCGTAGCGACACCACCGGTTGTCAGACCACAAAACAAGGCATCCCGGAGGGATGCGAGACTGCGCCAAGCGTAGGTTCTTCACCGGTATCACGCAGCTTCAGACAGCCCCAGCACACTCTGGCATCCCTTGGGGATGCGTTTTTGTGGGGCTGGACGGTACGGGTGGTGTCGCTTCGCTCAACCGCCGGCTAATGGCTGGGAACCCTTCGGGTTCAGTCCGTTTCGCGGTCCATGGGAAAGTGAGCACCTGGGGAAGACAGTCCTGTCTTCCCCGGCTTTGGAGACAGCGCACGGAGGCTCACCCAGTGGGTGAGGCCCAAAAGAGGTTCTATTGACA
>CANJPY010000084.1 GCA_947476255.1 Chthoniobacteraceae bacterium
GGCCAGCACTGGCAGCACCTCCAGAAGGTATTCACGGGCATTCAGCTTGAGCCGCTTGCAGGTCTCCAACACCGACAGCAACGCCGCAACCTTCGGCCCCGCACTTTCGCTTCCGATCTGGATCCAGTTTTTACGCCCCAACGCAACCCCGCGCATCGCGTTCTCCGCCCAGTTGTTGTCGATCTCCACCATGCCGTGTCCCGGTTCCGCATAACGCACCAGGCGCTCCCACTGGTTGAGCGCATACGTGCAAGCCTTGCCCAAAGCACTTTTGGGAAGCGCTCCCGCACCGCTGGTAATCAGTGTCTTAAGCGCCGCTAACCGCGACGGGCATTCCCGGGCACGCAGCGCTTCCCTCTCAGAGGACGTGAGTTTTGCCTCACGCGCCTGACGCTCAAGCTCATAAAGCGCTCCTATGGCCGCCACACACCGGGCATTCTTGGGATCAAGTTTGGAGGCATCAAAAAACTTGCGCCGCACATGCCCCCAGCACCCAAAATGCAACAGACTCGGGCCGCCTATTTTGCCGTAGGCAGCATAGCCGTCGCTCTGGAGCCGTCCTCCGAATGGGGCCAGAAAGTTCGCCGGTCCCTCCCGTGCGCGGCCCATCTGAAAATCGTAAACCACCAGGCTGCCCGGCACACTGTACTTCCGAAGGTAGGACTGATGGTTTTTGCCCTTGGTGCGATCGCTTTGCACCGGAACCGTGGTTTCGTCGGCCTGTATGTACTCGCCTGCCAGAAGCTCGGCTTTCATGACGGCCACTACACCCGTGAGCAGTTCTCCGGCCTTGAGCACCGAACTGCTCAGCGTGGCCTGGCTGATCTCCACTCCCGCATCGCGCCCGATCCCGGCTGCCTGCCTGTAGAGCGGAGAGTGGGCGCAGTATTTTTTGACGATGGTTTCCACCACGAGACTGTCGGCGAGGATGCCTTTTTCGATAATGGTGGCAGGCACCGGCGCGATGCGCACCCCCAGTTCCTCGCAGCGGGCACAGGCGAGCTTTTCACGTTTAGTCACCCCACATACAGCTCGATGTGTTTGATCGCCAGCCGTTCGCTGGTCTGGTAGCCGATGAGCTTTTTGGCAGCTCCGCATTGGGCGCAATGGCAGTCCTTTGTGGACACGTGGACGATGCGTTCCTCTCTGGGCCGGTGCTCGGGCAGGGGCCCGCGCACCGGTTGCTTGCGGGCGGACTTTGTGAGGGGGCTGTTTGGGGCGAGCCCTTTATCGGCCGGTGCAACCTCGCCCTCGGACGCGACCTCGGCGGCGCACACTCCGGGCTCCAGTTCCAAAAGGGCGAGCTGGCCGTCGCTGAGGCGTTCGGCTCCGGAGCCGTATTTTTTGATCCTCAAAAGCCGGAGTTCTTCAGCCAGAAGAAAGTTGTTCTGCTCGAGACGTGCGATGCGCAAAAAAGAAGCCTCCAGCTTTTCCAAAAGCTGTTCGCGGGTGAGTTCTGGAGGGGTGGTGCTCAAGATGCAGTGTTTTTACACAAGCAATTGGTGCCAAGAAAGATCAAAAAAGAAAATATCCCTCTTTTTTCACTCATTTCCGCTCCTTTTCTTCACTCGTTTTCACGCAGCCACGCCTTGCCCTTAGCACGCCCCAGATCGATCCCGCCAAGCAGCATCGCCAGCCTCGCTGCCGAAAGGCGCACCTTGCCGCTGGCCGCGTCCTGCGGTGAGGGTCAGGTGAAGCGGCCTTTTTCCAGTCGCTTGCCGCGCACCCACAGACCGGTGCCGTCCCAGTACAGGATTTTGAGCCGGTTGCGCTGGCTGTTGGTGAACACAAAAAGATGGCCGGAGCGGGGATCTTCACCGAGGTGATGGGCGACCAGTCCATAAAGGCCGTCGTAGCCTTTGCGCATATCTACGGCTTCAAGCGCCACGAAAACGCGGGTGGCGGGGCCGAAGGGGATCATTGGAGGCGGGCCTCGGCGAGAACCGAAAGGAGAACCTCCACCTCCTCGCGGGAGAAACCCGGGGGGACCTCCAAGGCGAGATCGCCGTTGAGGCAGAGGCGATACATGGCTTGGAGGGAGCCTGTCAGGGCTCGGAGTGTGCCGGGTTCGAGTTCGAAAAATGCGGGAGGACCAGAGCGACTCGTCCGAGGGGCCGCAGTTGACTCGCGTTTGAGATACGAGCCGAGAGTGGCCAGACAGATGCCTTCATTACGGACGAAATCAGCCCGCGAAAGGCCGCTCTGATGGAACCGAACAACCAGTTCGCGAATTTCCGAGGCGCTGCGGCGCCGTTTGATTGGGAGAGATTGCTGCATGGCGGCGAGAGTGCCGCGGTCAGCCGTTCAGGGGTAGATGCAGATGGCTGGGCGAATACTTTCAATGCTTACGACCGCGCCCACGCCGAAGAACGCCTCAAGGACTTCGTCAAAACCTACGCGGAAAGCCGGCACAGGCGAGCTGCCTAGGCCTAGGCCGAAAAGAACCTGCCCGAGGTCTTCACCGTCTTTGCCTTTCCAGAAGCCCATAGGAAGCGCATGCGGACATCCAATGCCTGCGAAAATATAAACAACCAGATCAAGAAGCGCACCCGCGTTGTCGGCCTTTTCCCAGGTGAGGAATCACACCTGAGACTGGTCACGTGCGTCCTCATAGAAATCTCGGAAACCCGGGAAACTGGCAAAGCCTACCTCACCCTCAGCTAACAAAAAAAACAAACCCACACAAACTGCAACCTTCAAAAAGTCACCAGCCACTTTTACAAAAAAATTTGCGCCGCCCGCAAGGTAAGAGCCTGGTGCGGTAATTCCTCTCGCCGGGATCTGTGCGGGGGCGCATAGAAACCCTCATTCTTACCGCGACGACACAATCCTTTTCTATTCGGTAAACAGTGGTTTTCAAAACGGTTTTGATTTAAGCGCCGTGGTTATTTTAAAATAACGGTAGAATTTTAAAAGGAACTTTACAGAAAATAAACTGTATTTCAAAGAAGTGCTCGAGTGAGCTCTTTTGAATTCACTTAAAATATCTTTTCTATATTTATTAATCGCTTTTTTGACAAGTGGCAAAATCTGTTCATTGAAATGAAATCGCGCAATAATTAGATTGATTGATACTTTCTTTCCGAATCTAGCTTCAAGAGCGTTGTAGCTACCGTTTTTGCTGAAATACTTCATAAGCTGATTTAGTTGATAAGAAGTTATCTGTGCAATATGGCAGCGACGTAGAGTGACATCGTAGAACGGAATGTAAAAAACGTTACAGTAGTCGACCATGGTTCTAAGCTTAATGATAGCCTTTGAATCGCCGAATTCCCCCCAGTACTCTTCATTGCCATACACGTGATGAACGTATCGAAAATTGAGATATGCCGCTGAATGTTTGAGCATTACCCTAGCTGCGAGTGCTATAAAGATGTAAGCGTTATCTTTGTTATTACTGGCAAAATCAAAATCAAATGTCGATTTTCGATAAATTTGGCGTGTGAGAGCCCATGCGACATGGCAATAATCGATGCTAGAGTTAATTCCCGAAGGTATGATCGTGTTTCGGTCGAAACTTTGCGTAGCTTCAGTAAAAAGGTTGCCAGTTTTGTCGTCGTATGTCGGAAGTGGGCCCCAGATAAATCCAACATCTGCATCAATTTTTTCTAATACAAGGATGACCTTTAACAGCGCTCCTTCTTCGATCCAATCGTCGTCCGTGAGTAAGAGAAAGAATTCGCCGGTCGTTTCACTGCTTGTTTTTAACGTGTTTAAAATGCCGCCAAGATTTTCCCCGCGGTTAACAAATTTGAGAAACGATCTCTGTGGAAAACTTTCTATTACTAGTGATGTGTCGTCCGTAGAGCAGTTATTAGAAGCAATTACCTCGATTTTATCGGCCAATCCATCTGAATCTACCTGCTTAATTATCGTTTCAATACAATATTTCAGTCTTTGGGATCTATTGTATGTGGGTATAACGATGGAGAGTATAGGATTTCTCATTGTGGTTTTTTGTTAGTGATTCGCAAATTTGTAAAATAACGGCCAGACACTTAACAGGGGAAAATTGTCCTTCTTACTTCGATTTCCCGAAACAAGCAATCATTGCTATATCGTCAAAAAATCCAGCATATTCGCTCTGGTTCCATCTTTCCGTTAAAAAAACGGAATCGAGGAAGTCAAACATTATGGTTAGTGAGGGGGCGAGCCATCCCAGAAAACTGCAATGAGTGGGGCGCCGCTTGCGCTAAGACAATTGTGAGAACCGCTTAGCAGCACGTATCCGCAATGATTTCAGAAGGATCGAAAACCAGCGTGAAAAATAAAATCGCTCAGAGTCGAAGGAGTCTCCTGATGCGTGGACATAGTTCCCTAAGAATATTGCGTGGATTTCAGTGTGTAGCGTCGAAATAAAGATTTGTCGTATTTTCCGGGAAGCAGGGCCGGTGTAATCGATCTGATAGGAGAAATATATTTGTGCTGGAATTAAATGTGCAGGTGTTTTTCGAGATGTGAACGAGATATCTTGGTAATTCTCCGGTGTGGCTTTGAACTATTTTAATGGGGGTGCCGAGTAGGTGTTTTGCGCGGTTTGAAATAATTCAATAATCTGAAGGGCCGTGTGTTTTAGGTTGAAGTGTTCTTCAGCAAACTTTCGACCTGCCGCTCCCATTTGCCGGCGCAATTGCTCATTGTCTATGAGCGTCTCGAGCGCGACGCTCCACGGGAGGTTTGGAGTGATCTGTGTGGAGTTAGAAGGGTTAAGAATATCTTGGCTGGCGCCGAACATGTCTGCAACAACCGGTTTGCCACATGCTATGTATTGAATGGCTTTGATCGGTGATTTACCGCGGGAGTATGGGTGGTCCTCCAGTGGTAAAAGGCCGATATCCAAGCTTCGCACAAAATTTGCTTCAGTTCCTGGCTCGAATGGCGTGAACTGGTGCGGGATGGACCACCGAGGTTCCTGACCGGAGTAGACACATATTTCTGTCTGAGGGCGTCGCTGCAACAAATTTATGAGGTCGGATTCCAATTTCTGGAGGTGTGGCAGGTTTCCTGGGGAGCCGGCCCAACCTACCCGGATGGAATCATTCTTCGGTCGCTCTGAGGGGCACCAAACAGAGAGATCGAGAGACATTGGTATGATCTTCACCTGAGCCTTTGCGTTAAAGTGTGCGACGTAGTCCCGCAGGATAGTATTTGCGACAGTAATTACGGTGGATCTTTGGAGCCAATTGTGGAGTCGATGATTTATCTTTAACTGAGTTAAGCAACTATACGGTTTTCCGGGCCGCGTCCACAAAGCGTCATCAAAGTCAAATATGACAGGTTTTTTTAGGCTTATGATGCGATCTGTCAGGGATCTGGGTAACAGGCATTTCTGATTTATTATAAGATCCGCAGATTTGAGATCATTCCAAAAGCATATTGTTTCAATTTCGTGTTTGTAACGGAGAATTAGGTCGATGCCTGCCGCTTTTAGAGCACTAATATATGCTTGAAACCGATACTTTGCGCTTGCCGTTTCCGGATCCCCGTAACATATAGTGATTGCTTTCATTTCTCAAGATTTACGGATGCGGGTGTAAAGTTCGCGGAATAAGGCCGTGTAGTGGTCGGCTTGCCTGCGAATGGAAAATTGGGTGCGCGCTGTGGCGGCTGCGGTCGCTGAGATATCGAGGAGTTGTGCTTTATCGATGGATATTATGCTTTGAAGCACATTCAAGAGCCCCGTTGCTTCATCCTTGAAAAGGAATCCAGTTTTATTGTGGATGACCATATCGGGGATTCCTCCAACAGCATGGCCGATGATTCCTGTACCACAGCTGAGACTTTCCAAGACTGCGTTTGGGAGATTGTCTATTCGGCTTGGACAAATGAAAAAGTCGCACGCCGAGTAGAGTGCCTGTTGCAGGGAGATTTCGTTGACGGGGCCAAGCCGTCGAACTGTAAGAGATGCGGGCCAGACAAATTGGTCTTTTTCACCCCACAGCAAAAGGCCAAAATTCGAACAGTCCAAATGTGTCAATGCGTTGTGGAGAATATCGAGACCTTTCCGCGTATTGGCCCAAGTGGCGCAGTGTCCGAGCCATATCCTCTTAGGTGGCAACTGCAGTGTCTGGCGGGCTTCTAGCTTGTCGATAGGGGAGAAGCTATCGGTTGGGACACCGTAAGGAATCACGTGGATTGGAGTCCCGGGAGGAATTTGCTTGGTGGCTTCGGCTGCGATCCAATGGGAAGGGGCTACACAAGAGAGAAACTTTGCGTTTTCAAAGAACTGGCGTCTCGCTGGATTGGTGAAGGAGGGATCGGGTGAGGGCGAAATTTCTTCTTCTATTTGGAGAGCCTGATTTCTCCAATAGAAAGCCTTTTCGTCAAAGGCCCAGCAGTCGTGGAGGGTCCAAACGATAGGGATGTTTTTTGGAAGTTTAAGGAGGGTACGGTGGTCTATTCCTGAGGCATGAAGGTTATGAACGTTTATAATATCGGGTTGAGTAGATTCGATTAAATTGAAAAGAGCTGCTTCGTGTCGGTGATGGCGTAGTTTATGGGCGAATCGGCGCGAGATATTTTTGATAAAGCGCTCAAAGGGGGGGCGTTTTTTGTTTTGATCCAGACTACATTCTTTAAATGGCGGCGGCGGGGTTCGCGCCTGAGAAAAATGGTAGCGCTCTACATTGGGAAGGTTGAGGTAAAGGCCGTCCAGTAGTCGATTCGTTGCAATTGCAGCGCCTCCTTTTACTGAATCGCTTATGATGATTACTTTCATTCTAAAGACCCGCAGGTGTTTATTGAGGTCTGCGTATTAGGAAATTCAAAAAACGAATCCAACGAGGCGGCTTTGGTCGTTTGCCCCAAATCAGGTCTTGCGTGAAATGGTCAGCTTGTTCGTTCCAGTCGGTCGAGGCGGGATGCTTTAACGGGAAGAGGAGGGGTGTGGCTTTTTTGTGTAACCGGGAGGAGTCGGTGCTGACTGTGTTTGTGCCATTGCCATCTGGTCCCAAGCCAATATTTTCAGTCAGGTTTTGCGCTGGTAGAATGGTCTTCATTCCGTGTGCCCAGAGACAAAACTGCCAGACATAGGCCCAAGAGTTTTTCCTTCTGTCGTACACCGCGTTGAAAAGCTTTGTCCAAGTCCGAGCGTGGCGAGAGTTTGAGAAGATTGAATTTATCCAGTTGCTGGCGCGGAGTTTGGGCCATTCAACCATCTGGTCGTCGTAGTGTTCCCAGGCTCTTTTCCAAGTGGCCCATCCCCAACAGTGTCCATAGCGTGAAAAGTAATAACTGTCGGCACAGTGGAAGGGTTCCGGTTGGTGGTTTGTTCCTGCAATAACGCCGACACGCTTGTCGGTTTTGTAGAGCTCCAGAAGTTCGCCGGCGTACCGATAGAACGAGGGATTTGGGACGATGTCATCTTCGAGAATGATTGCGGAGTCTACATGTTGAAAGGCCCAGGTGAGTCCGGTGGAGACACGGGCGCGGCAACCCATGTTCTCGGGCGCGAAATGCGTAAGAATGACAGGGTTCCAATCGATAAGTTCAGCCACGATTTGGCGGACTTCGGCGCAATTCTCTGCGTCATGTGGGTGCGTCCGTCGGGGACCGTCCGCCACTAGGAGAACGGTGGGTGGGGCTACATCCCGAAGTGCATTGATCACTTGAGCGGTTTGTTTCGGTCTATTAAAGACGAACAAAATGACGGCTGGTGTCATGCAATGAAAATTAGCGACGGTTTCGGAGTGCTGCATCCGTTTGAATAAATCCAAATTCTTCGCGGGAGTTTGAGATCCAGAAAAGCTTGTATCCCAAAGTGCAGATTTATTGAATGCAGGTTTAGTTTTTTGAATGCCGCAATTCAGACAGCGCTGGTGAAGGTATACTTAAATTTTATTCGGAAGCCGCTGAAGCTTTCGTCCATAGATCCACGGCTGTTCTACATACCGCTGCTGCAGGGATTTCAGCCACGGCAGGCTCACTCTGGGGTGAGAATGTCCGTGCATCAATTAAAATGGAACGGGCCGTGGGGAAGTGCCATTGGGAAGGATCTGTGGGCCCAAAAAGAGTGACGTTGGGCCTTTTGAACGCCGAGGCCAAGTGGGTTGCAGAGCCGTCAATGCAGAGAACCATCCGAGCCTTGGCGACGGTTGCCAGATAGCCCTTGAGGGAGGTTTTTCCAGACAGATCGACAACCGGGGCGCGGGTCGTGCTTGTGATGGCCGCCGCAAGGCTGCGTTCCCATTCTGCGGAGCCTCCCGTTAAAACGAATGGCCCGCCCCCGATGTCGTGGAGTTGATTTAGGACTTCGGCCCAACGTTCCGGCGCCCAGGCTTTTCTGCGCCAAGCGGCACTTGCGTGCAAGAGAATATAGCTGGCAGGGAGACCTTCGGGCAGCCAATCGACAGGGGGGGGTAAAAGTTGAGGCGGCCGGAATGAAATGGTGGTGGGGCAGGGAAGGCTTTGAAAAAAATACTCGGCTTCGTAGCGGGCTGCTCGTTCGGCAGGAATACACCCTGCGCGATAGATGATTTGGTGCCATGGCTTAATGCGTGCCTTGGAAGTGGCGATTAAGATCTTCCGAGGAGAGATGGAAAGTGCCGTCTTGAACCCGGCCCGGAACCGTTCGCTGAAGGAGTAAACGGCCGAAGCGCGTCTAAAGAAATCGTAGTTGGCGAATTCCACGTTAGCCATGAGAGACACCATCGGGGCGAAGCTGGGGCGAGTGGAAAGGCGGACGGGGCCTCCTGTAGCGGCCGCAAGTTTGGCGAGTGCGGGCTCCATCATGAGTACATCGCCTAGCTGCTTGTGATAAATGACTAGAGGCGGATGGTTCACGGTCGAAAACGGGCTGGAGCGGATGGCTTTGGAACGAGGAAATGGAGGGGAATAGTGAAGGTGAAAGGGGGGGAGGGTCAATCCTCCGGGGAGGAAACGGGTGGGGCCAGTGCGGTTTGTTTTCAAGTCATACTTTTTGATTCAGGAGCGATTTTGCGAGCATCGGGTGAGCTTAAAGTCCCTTATGCTATTTGGGTAAATGCCGTACATGGCTCCCTTGCGCGAGCACATCAAAAGCACGCGGTACGCCGAGCTTCTCTTGAGGGTTTACGGATGATTCAAAGACCTCAGCACCTGGGAGCGCGGAGCCCCAGCTCCGCAATGACTGTCTGAGTTTTTGGAGCGTCAAAGCGGAGCTGGGGCTCCGCGGTCCCGGGAGAGAAAGACCAGTTTGCTTCAAGATTTGCTATGACTGGTTTCTTGAGCCCGCTTTGCCGGGGTAAAAAAAGAAGGGCGGGGCGACGGGCTGCGGTCACATGGAGTGCGCGGGAATGGCACCATCTTAAATCGACTCGACCACGGCGGTTGATTCCCCCAACCTGAACGCCCTTTTATGTCCAATTCTCTAGCAATCGGTTTTGTCGGCACGGGTGTTATGGGGCGCAGCATGGCCTCGCATCTGCTCAAGGCAGGGTACTCTGTTCACATCTTTAATCGCACTCGAGACAAAGCGCAGGCGCTTCTGGAGGCAGGGGCACACTGGCATGACTCTGCCGGAGACGTCGCCGCCGTGTCGGATGTGGTGATCACGATGCTGGGGTTTCCGACGGACGTTGAATCCTCCTATCTTGGAAAAGGTGGCATCGTGGAAAAAGCGAAGCAGGGCGCTCTGCTGATTGATATGACGACCTCAAGCCCCTTGCTCGCGCGGCGTATTTCGGAGGCCGCTGCACACCGCGGGCTCGCGTCTTTGGATGCGCCCGTGTCCGGGGGCGATATCGGCGCACGCGAGGCAAGGCTTGTCATTATGGTGGGGGGCGAAAAGGCGGACTTTGAACGCGCGAAGCCGATTTTTGAACTGCTGGGCAAAAACATCTCGCTGCTTGGCGCCGCGGGGGCGGGGCAGTACTGCAAAATGGCCAATCAGATTTCCGTGGCGGTGGGCATGGTGGCATGGTGCGAGGCGCTGGCGTACGCTCGGAAAGCCGGTCTGGATCCCGCCGCGGTCCACCAGAGCATCAGCGGCGGTGCCGCTGGCAGTTGGGCGCTCACGACGCTCGCTCCAAGAGCTTTGTCTGGGGACTTTGCCCCAGGGTTCTACGTGAAGCATATCCTGAAGGACATGCGCATCGCGTTGGAAAGCGCAGCGGAGTTGGGCCTGGAACTTCCGGGCTTGGCAGTTGCCAAGGGCCTTTACGACAAGGTTGCCGAGCATGGTTGGGAAGATTGCGGGACGCAGGCCTTGTACCGTTTTTACACCTCCTTATGAGTAGCGCTAAATCTTTCCGCGCTCGGGTGCTAGCCGGCGAATGGCTGTGCGGTTCCTTCATCAATCTGGGTTCGGCCTTGACGGCTGAAATTGCGGCGCGAGCTGGATTTGACTGGCTGATGCTCGATTATGAACACGGGCCGGGTTCCGAAGAAACATTGCTGCATCAATTGCAGGCCGTCGCAGCCTATCACACGGCGACGGTGGTGCGGATTGCCGATAACGAAGCGCCTCGATTTAAGCGCGCTCTCGATCTCGGGGCTGGCGGTGTGATGGTGCCTTATGTGAATAACCGGGACGAGGCGCAGTCGGCGGTGAGCTCGGTGCGTTATCCGCCCCACGGCACCCGCGGGGTTTCCAAGTTCAACCGGGCTGCGGGTTTTGGGTTGGGTTTCGACGAGTATTACAAGCACGCCCACGAGCAACTTGTGACGATGGCTCAGATTGAAACCCCCGAATCCCTGGAGCATCTGGATGCAATCGCCGGGGTTGACGGAGTCGATGTGCTTTTCATCGGGCCGTTGGATCTGACGACGAATCTCGGAGTTCAGGGCGAATTCGACCATCCGCTTTTTGTGGAGGCACGGATCAAAGTCGCGGCGGCTGCGAAACACGCTGGGAAAGCGGCTGGTATTTTGGTGACAGCGGCCGCTCAGATTCCAGTGCTGCGAGCGGAGGGATACACAGTCATGGCCTTCGGGTCTGATGGCGGAGCGGTGACGAGCGGGTTGGCTCAATCGCTGGCAGCGCTTCGTTCAAAATAAAAATCTTAGACAACAGGACTTCCATTTATGCGCATCGTTGAAATGCATATCACGCCCATCGCTTTGGGCGATCCACCGCTTTTGAATGCCGCCGGTTTGCATGCCCCCTATGCCCTGCGGACGGTCGTCGAGCTCGTGACAGCGTGCGGGCTCACGGGTCTTGCGGAGGTGCCCGGAAGTGCCGCCGTGGATGCGGTGCTTGAGGAGTCGCGTGCGGTGGTGCTTGGGGCCGATCCCCGAAACTGGCATGCACTGAAAGGCGCTTTGGAAGGCCATTTCAAGCCGGAGTCTTCCACGGCGCGGGGCGATACGCCGTGGGATCAGCGCAAGATTGTGCAGGTCTTTAGCGCCCTGGATGTGGCCTGCCTGGATATTGCCGGGAAAGCGTATGGAGTGCCTGTTGCAAATTTGCTCGGAGGCATCGTGCGCGAGCGCGTGCCGTATTCGGCATATCTGTTTTACAAGTACGAAGGAGCAGGGGGCGAATTGGCGTTTGACGTGGACCCGAAAGCCTCAGGATGGGCTGCGGCAAGGCAGCGTGCGGCATTGGATCCGGAAGGGATTGTCGCGCAGGCGCAGGCGATGGTTGCGGAGTTCGGTTTCAGATCGATTAAACTCAAGGGGGGCGTGTTTGAGCCTGAGCAGGAAGTGGCTGCGTTGAAGGCGCTGCGTTCGGCTTTCGGACCTGAGGTGCCGATTCGCTACGACCCGAATGCACTTTGGACGGTTGAGACTTCCATTCGGTGGGGGAAGGAACTCGAGAGTGTGTTGGAGTATTTTGAAGATCCGGCGCGGGGCCAAGCTGCCATGGCGGAGGTTCGGCGGGCTGTAAAACTGCCGCTGGCGACCAACATGTGTACGACCTCGTTTGCGGATCTGCCCGGCAGTGTTCGTCTCGGGTCTGAGGATATCATTCTTACGGATCACCATTACTGGGGGGGCTTGCATTCCTCGATGGAACTGGCGTCCTTTTGCCGGTCCTTCGGCTTGGGGGTTTCCATGCACTCGAACAACCATGGGGGCATTTCGATGGCTGCGATGACGCATTTGGGCGCTGCAATGCCGAACCTGAGTTACGCGCTCGACACTCACTACCCATGGCAGTGGGAGGAAATTATCGTGGGCGGACGCATGAAAATTGAAGACGGATGCGTGACGCTTCCCCAGGGGCCCGGCTTGGGGGTGGAGTTGGATCGCAGCGCCTTGGAGCGCGCGCACCAGAATTATTTGCGGTGTGGTTTCAAGGAGCGTGATGACGAACCCGAGATGCAGAAGAAGGTTCCTGGGTGGAAATTTAAAGCGACCCGCTGGTAGGAGGAGCGAACAGGTCGCTGTGTTTGGGCTTTGATAAACGGGCTTGGACGAAGCCCGGCTAAGCGGCCGCCTGCTTAGTCAAACCTGTTGTGGAGCCAGGAGTAGGGGAAGTCATTGCCCGGGCAGTCCGTGGGCCAGCGAGGCGGGTTGATTTCCCTGTGAGCTTTGACGACGGCCCATTTGTTGTCAAATTTGCCCACGCGCTGGCGGAGATAGCGGATGAGTTCGTCGAGGGCATCCAATTGTTTTTGAGTGGGCTTGCCCTGGTTGAAGTCGCCGACCAGACAGATGCCGATGGCGATGTTGTTCAAATAGTCGCTATGGACGTGGCCGCCGTTGATTTGTTTGCGCCAGCGGGGGCCGATTTCGATTTCACCATCCCCGGAGGACGTGCCGTTGCCGATGACAAACTGATAGGCGAGGCCGTTTTGCATCTTGCGGACATTGGTGTGATAGTAGTCAAAAGCCTTGGCATTGCCCTGCCGCGTTCCGCTGTTGTGGACGACCAAATAGCGCCAGCGGGATTTTTGGACGGGAGCGCGGTCGATTTGTTCGCGAACGGACTTTGGCAGATATTTCCAGCGGGAAAACCAACCGAAGAAGGGGGCTGGTTGGAGGCCGCTCTTGGAGTCGAACCCCGATTTTTCGATGACCAAAGAAGGCTCCTCTTTTTGGGGGGGCGTTTTGGATGTTTTTTCTGGCGGGGTGTTTCTAGGGGGCGCTGGGGCTGGAGGCGGTTCTGCTTTAGTGGGGGAGGGAGGGGGGGGGGGAGGGGCCGCCTGGACGGGTGGAGGGTTTGGCGGCGGTGGAGAGGAGGGTTTCTGAGGGGTTGGTTTCTTGGGTGCTGGGTGGGGTTTAGGTTTGGGCTTAGGCTTCGACTTGGGCGTTGAGGATGTTTTTGGGGGGGAGGGTTGAACCGATTCCTCGCGGCTTTTTAAGAATTTGCGGCGTTTATCCTCGTCCTCAGTCTGCTGTGCCGGCCCTTGTGAAGAGGGGAGCAGTGCGAGGGCGCAGAGGCAGGCCGTGAGGGTGAAGCGAAAAGACACCTGGGGACTGTATCAAACTTGGCGTCTCCTGCAAGACGAGCAGATGCTGAAAAGCGGGCTGTTTTGCAGGAGAATCTTAAAAACGTGCAGTGGCGCGGACTGGGCATGCGGGGTAGAGTGGGTGAGTGCACACGCTTGCCCCTGTTTTAGAGTGCCGTTCCATCGACAAGAATTACGACCTGCGCCCTGTGCTTAAGGCGGTGTCGCTGCGGCTTTTTTCTGGGGAGCGACTGGCCCTGATGGGACCGTCTGGGAGTGGGAAAACGACGCTGCTCAATTGTCTGGGGGGGATTGACCGTCCTGACTCGGGGAGCATTTGGATAGGAGGCGAGGATTTGACTCAAATGGATGGGGATGCTTTGGCGATGCTGAGGAGGCGGCGAGTGGGGAATATTTTCCAATTTTTTCACCTGCTGCCGACATTGAGTGTTCGCGAAAATGTGGGTTTTCCTCTGGTGATGCTGGGTGTTTCTGCGGCGGAGGCGAGGGAACGCGTTGGGAAACTGCTGGAAAGGGTGAAGATTGCGCACCGTGGGGACGCGCTGCCCTCGCAGCTTTCGGGCGGCGAAATGCAACGGTGTGCGATCGCGCGTGCGCTCGTGCACGAGCCTGAGGTGATTTTGGCGGACGAACCCACGGGCAATCTGGACTCCGTCAACAGTGCGAATATTTTGAAGCTGTTGGAGGAATTGACAGGGGAAACGTCGACCGCGCTGGTGTTGGTGACGCATAGCGAGGAGGCGGCGCGGATTTGTCAAAGAGTGGTGACGATTCGAGATGGCGAGTTGGAGGAGGGGCGCGGGTGAAGTCGTTAGCACAACCGCAAGAGGGGGCGCCTCCCGCGTTGGTTTGGGTTCTTTTGCGGCAGTTCACCTTTCGTCACTGGAGGGGGCAGCCTCTGAGGGCATTCCTTCTCCTTCTGCTTTTGTCGCTGGGGGTGGCGGTGTTTTTATCAATCCGGTTGGCGAACCGCGCCGCGGTGGCGAGTTTTACGAATTTTGCGGGGGTTCTCTCCAGGCAGGTTGATGCAACAGTGACGGCATCCGCGGGCCAACTGCCCGAGGCGGTTCTGCAAAATCTGCGTCTGGCATGTGCGGCGAAAGGGAGCGAGCCGACGGTGGGGCTTGAGTTGATTCCCGTGCTTGAAATGGTTTGCGCGGCGCCTCGCAGCGGCGACGACGCTCGAATCGGTGCACGCATGTCGTTTACCGTACTGGGAGTGGATCTGGTGGCCTTGCAAAATTACGCGGCCGGGCAGCATCTGGACCGGCGCTGGTTTGATCAAAAGTCGGGCTCTCAGGAACCGGGGGCGGAGGGCGACACGGGTTTAGCGAGATTATTGAGCCGTAAGGACGCCGTTTTTTGTTCGAGCAAACTTGCCGAGCGCGAGGGGTTAAAGGTGGGTTCGCCGCTTGTTCTAGTCGTGAACGAGCGACCGGTGACATTGGAAATTGCGGGGATTATTCCAGGGCGCGCGGACCAACCTGAGTCGCCTTCAGGGCTTTTGGTGATGGATTTGCCGGCATTGCAGGAACTCTCTGGAAAGGAGGGTTTCGTGGACCGCATCGAGTGTGTTTTTCCCGGGTCGGCCAGGCAGGGGCGGAATCGAGAGATTTTGGTGGATCGATTGAGGGGCGCGATCGGAGAGCAGGGCATGGTGCGCACCCCGGAGTCCCGAAGGGTGGCGGCGGAAATGATGACCAGGGGTTTTCGCTTGAATTTAACGATTCTTTCCCTGCTCGCCCTTTTGGTGGGGCTGTATTTGATTTTTCAGGCGTTGGATGCTGCCGTGGTGAAGCGGCGGAGTGAGATTGCGGTGCTGCGAGCCCTTGGGGTGCGTGATTCCGAGATCCGGCGAGCCTGGCTTTGGGAGGCGATTTTGCTGGGAATCGGCGGGGGAGTGATGGGTGTTTTTCTCGGGTGGGGGCTTGCGCAAGGAACGGTACGGGCGGTTTCCCAGACGGTGAATTCATTGTATTACGCCAACAATGCCGAGGCGGCTGCCTTGCATTGGGGCGAGGCGGGGATCGCATTTTTACTGGCGGTGGGGTGCAGTGTTGTGGCGGGTTGGTTGCCTGCGAAACGGGCAGCGGCAACACCGCCGGCGCAGCTTTGGGCACAGGGGGGCGGTGTCGGGCTGCGAGGCTCCGGCGCTTCCGTGTTGTCGGGGGCTGGGGCGTTTCGGCGCATTGGGGTGGGCGGGGGGCTTCTTGCGGCAGCCGTGGGCTTGGCGTTCTGCGGGCCTTTGATGTTTTCGGGGGGAACGCGGTTTGCTTTGGGTGGTTATCTGAGCGCCCTGCTGGGGGTCATTGGCGCTGGGGTTCTTGCGGGTGACGCGTTACGGTGGGGCGCGCGTTGGACGTCGTGGCTGGCCCGTGGGTCTGCGCCACTGCAGCTTGCGAACAGTCACCTGCGTTTGCCCACGAGTCGGCACCGTTGGGCGGCGGCGGGACTGTTGTGCGCGGTGGCGATGACCGGAGGGATGTCTGTGCTCGTGGGCAGTTTTGAACGCAGCGTGAGTGGGTGGATCGGTCGGCTGCTTCAGGCGGACGTGTATTTGACCAGTGACGCCAACCAAGCCGCGACCTCTTATAATCGCATTTCTGCAGCGACTGTGGACAAAATCACCGCGGATCCCGCTGTCACGGACTGGGATGCCTTGTTGCTTCTTCCCTTGGAATTTGGGGGAGGCAACATCAGGATGGCTGCAACCAGTCTTGATTTTTATAAACGCCACGATCAGTTCAGCTGGCTCAAGGCTCCTCTGAGTTCGGACCTGTACAATGCCAAGCTGAACGCGGGCCTGTGCGCCGTGAGTGAGTCGTTTTCGGAACGGTTTCGCGTCGAGCGGGGCCAGTCCATTCGGGTGCCCACGCCCGCGGGGGTGCAGTCTCTGGTGGTCGCCGGAATTTACACCGATTACGGCGATGACCAGGGAGTGCTCATGGTGGAGCGAGTGCATGCGCAGGAGTGGTTTGCCACCGGGGAGGTGACCTCGGTGTCGCTGGTGTTGCGGAGCGGCGAGGATCCCGAGGAGTTTAGGGGACGTCTTCGGCGCGCCCAGCCGGGTCTGGCGGTTTTTACAAACCTGCATTTACGAGGGGAGGTGATGCGGATTTTTCGGCAGACGTTTGCAATTACCTATGCGTTAGAAGCCATCGGGGTGGTTGTGGCACTGGCCGGGCTGGGAATTACCCTCGCAAGTATCTTAGCGGAACGCCGCGTTGAATTAACGACGCTCCGGGCGCTGGGAATGTCTGGCAGGGACATTACGCACCTTGCGGCGTGGGAGGGGGCTCTTCTGGCGCTTGGAGGAACGCTTGGGGGGGTGCTCACGAGTCTGGGGCTCGGCGCATTGCTTGTTTTTGTGATTAACAAGCAAACCTTTGGCTGGACCCTGCAACTTGCTATTCCTATGCGCGCTTTGTTGTTATTGGGGCTCGCGGTTCCGGTGGCCGGGGCTGTGGTGGCAGGCCTTGTGGGACGCTATAGCGCAGATCTTCCAGCCGATCGTTCACAATGAAAAAGTGGGTTCAGATATTTGCCTTGGTGTTGGGTGTTGTCGGAGGACAGGGCCTGGGACAAACCCAGCGGGTTTTTTCTGCCGAGGTTTCAACGCCACCGCCGCTTTCAGCGAGAACTTCGGACGGCTTTGAGGTCCCGCAACCCGGGCATCGGTTTGAGTTTCCCAGAGATCATGGGGCGCATCCCTCCTTCAAGGTGGAGTGGTGGTACCTGACGGGGCATTTATTTGGTCCGGCCAAGGAGCGGTTTGGGTTTCAAGCCACTTTCTTTCGCAGGGCCATCGGTTCCCGTCCCCCAGATGCAAGAACTGCTCCCAGTGCCTTCGGTAGGGACGAAGTTTTTTTGTTTCATGCCGCTTTGCTCGATGTTCAAAACGGGCGTTTTATCCACACCGAGCGGCTGGCGCGTTCGGGTTGGGACGCGAGTGCTTCGGGCGAGGGGTTGTCGGTGCGTGTGGGGGAGGCAAGGTTGTGTGCGGTCAATGGGGAGGCAAACCGGTTTACTCTGGACGCAGGGATTTCTGGAGAAGGCGGGTTTTCACTGAACCTTGAGGCGCTTAAACCGTTGGTGGTTTTTGGGAAGGACGGGGTGTCGCGCAAGGGAGATTCGCCGACGGCGGCAAGCTGGTATTTGACGTTTCCGCGCTTGTTTGCCCAGGGGGAAGTGCGCTTGAAGGAGCGCCTGATTCCCGTGTCAGGGCAGGTTTGGATGGACCATGAAATCAGCAGCAGTCAGCTGACTGGCGAGCAAGCGGGTTGGGATTGGGCGGGGATTCAGTTCGAGGATGGCCGTGAAATCATGGTTTATCGGTTGCGACGCAAGGATGGGGGGACGGATCCCGCTTCAGCTTTGGCGTGGGTGGACGCAGAGGGAAAGACGACGTACTATGGCGCCTCGGAGTTTCGCTGGGAGGGGAGCGGGCAATGGCGAAGTCCGCGAACGGGAGCGGAGTATCCACTGCCTGTGCGCTTGAGCGCTCCTGACCCGCAGACGGGAAAACTGGTGGATTTAGTGTTGGAGCCGCTTGCAACGGATCAGGAGTTGGATGGGGCGGTGAGCGGGGTTCCCTATTGGGAGGGAGCGTGCCGGGTTTTGAAGGGTGGGAAGGATGTGGGAAGTGCTTATGTGGAACTCACAGGGTATGCCGGAGCACTCGGGCGTGCGTTGCGATGAGCGGGAAGTGAGGGAAGGAACCCTGTGAAGAGGGGGGAGTTTTTTATGCGCTTCTGTTTTTCTAGCGCCGTTGACACTCTAGGGGACTCGGGCCTAGAATGTGCGCCCCTGATGAGACTAATCCCTCTCGCACTGGTTGTCTTTTGTTTAGCGCTAGCGCCGTATTCTAAAGCGGTCGCGGCCGGAGGTCATCCTGTTGTTACGAAGCGAGTGTCTTCAGCGAATCCATTACCGTTGGCGCTGAATGATGATTTCAAGATTGAGAAGGTTTTTTCTCTTCTTATTGATCCAGCAGTGACGGGAGCTTCAAAGAATAGCGATCCGGCAGTGGCGGGAGCTTCAAGGTCAGCAGAGATCTCTGCGTGGCTCCAAATGGAGACGGCGCGCCGTTACTTTGGAGCGATTAACAATTTTGAACGTCGTGCCCGAGATGGGCATGCTTACACGATTCATTGGAAGGTGCGACCGGCGACCAAGGGGGAAGTGACCGTGCGCTTTGAGTACCGGCAGAGGAAACTGGGCTCGCATGTTCAAACTCAGGATGTTGTGTATCCCAATGCGTCTGGTTTCATGCGCACTGAGTTTGCTGTGCAGGGTGACGAATACTATCAGGATGGAGCAGTGATCGCCTGGAGGGTTCTTTTGATCGAAGACAGTCGCGTGGTTGGGCTTCAGCAAAGTTTTCTTTGGTAACCTTTTCTCTTACGTGAGCACCCCTGCATCCATTCAAGTCGGTATTGCCCAAGATGCGGTTTGGATCAGGGTGGATGGAAAAGGGAGTTTTCAGAACAGCACGCCGCTGAAGGACTTTTCAAAAGAAATGTTCGCCCGGGGACACCGGAATTTTGTGATCGATTTAAACGGATGTCCGGTGATGGATTCGACATTCATGGGAACTCTCGCGGGGTTGGCGCTCAAAGTCAGGGCTGAGGGGAACGGTGAAATCCGCGTTGTGAACCTAAACGAACGCAATCACTCTCTGTTGTGCAATCTTGGGTTGGACCAGTTGCTTCAGGTTGAGGACCTGGAGTTGGCTTCCTCCGGTCCCCTTTCACAAACATGCACCCTCACGGCGGCGGCTTCTGACAAATTGGCGGAGGCGAAGACCATGCTTGAGGCACACGAAGCCGTGGTGGAGGTCAATCCTGAAAACGAAACCAAGTTTAAGGACGTTCTTGAGTTTCTGAGACAGGATATTCAGGCGCGGCAGTGAGTGAAGCTCTTCCAAGCTTTCCGAAGGCGCCCTTAAAGCAGGAGGGGCGGGCCTGTTTTTTTAAAGACGTCCGTTTCTGGTGTATTCTGTGTCTTTTACTTTTGTTGGGAATTGGAATTCGGTTTCATAATTTGACCGACGTTCTGGTGGGCGGGAACTTTTATTTTGTCGATGCGGACTGTTATTCCCGCATGAGCCGCGCGCAACAGGTGTCTGAATCGCCGGGCACCGTGATTCGGCATCAGGACTTTGAAAATTGGCCGGAGGGAGTGGAGTCGCATGCTACAGCCCCGATGGACTACGCGATAGTCTTTCTGGAACGCGTCCTGCGGGTTGCGTGGCCTGAGATCGGACGGCTCGCGGTCTTGAAAAAGTCGACTTTGGATTTGGCGGGCGCCCTCGTTTCTCCACTCCTTGGGATGCTGCTGTGTGGTTTCTTGGCGGCCTGGTCTGCTGGCTATGGAGCCTCGTCTTCCCCGTGGAGATGTGCATGGTGGGTGGTTCCATTGCTCGCGGCGCTCAGTCCGCCTCTTGTGCACGCCACGGTTTTTGGGCGCCCAGACCATCAGTCATTACTTCTTCTATTTTTAGCAATTGCCCTCGGTGCGGAGCAGCGGCTTCAAGCGGTTCCTTCGAACGGTTGGGCCTGGACTGGAGGAATGGCGTGGGGAGCGGCGCTGTGGGTTTCTTTATACGAGCCCGCTGTTTTACTTGGCGTGGTTTTGTTGCTGGGGATCTGGCCGTGGCGTTCGAGTTGGACCCTTGCGTATCGCTCGCGGTGGGCGCTTGGCATGTTGGCGCTCATAGGCTGCGGGTGGTTGGTGGATGGAATTCATTTTGTGCTGCCAGATTCTCATTGGAAAGACGTACTGCAGCGCTGGGGGAGCACCATTGGAGAGTTGCAGGCCCACGAAGACTTAGGCGTCTTCAGTGCCTGGACAGGCTTCTTGGTTTGGATTGCGCCCGTGTGGCTTTTGTGGCTCGTGCGTCGCCAAGGAAGGCTTGTTTGCGGGTGGCTGCTCCTGTGGCTCATCCTCGCGGGACTGGCATTTTGGCAGGCGCGCTGGAGTCCGTATTTCGTCCTCGGGTTTATTCTCTGCCTGCCTTTGATTTTTTCTACCCTCGGTTCATCCGTGCGAATTGGAGGTTCCTTCCTCCTGTCACTGTACCCAGTTTTCGCCGACTGGGAGCACCGCTGTTTTCCAGAGGCGGCGACTATAGAGCAACGGTATTTGGAACGTTCTGAGCGGATTAACGCAAGGCTCGCGGCGGAAAGAATGCGCTCGCCGGAGCGGTTGCCGTTTCTCGCTGTTTGGTGGTATTCCCCAGCGCTTGCGTACTGGTCGGGTCAGCCGGCTGTGGCTGGCAGCGGGCACGAAGGAATAGCCGGTATTGTGGATAGCGCGCGTTTTTTTTTAGCGACCGAGCCTGCTGTGGCACAGGAAATTCTCCAACGGCGAAACGTCAGGGTTGTGGTCGCGAGCGACAGTGCGCGAGCGGTGGAAAACTCCGCGGCTATTCTCGGACAACTCCCTTCGGAAAAACCTTTGGCTGAGAAACTTTGGGGGGCGGATTCAAACCGGGTATGGGGCCTTGAAGGCGAAACAAATGTGACGACATTCCGCCTGCTCCGCGTGCCGCAGTGAAACGCGCAGAGGGGTTGGAGTAGCGGGTGATGAAGCTGGAACCCAGCTAGAGTGGGAGCAAACCTACCCGAGCAACCGCGCGAGAATTTCACCCACGATGGCCGGGTTGGCCTTGCCCTGTGAAAGCTTCATCACCTGGCCTTTGAGGAAATTGATGGAGGCTGTTTTACCGCCGCGATATTCTTCCACCGCTTTGGGATTTGCGTCGATGGATTTTTGGCACAACGCCTCGATCGCTCCTAAATCGCTTTCCTGTTTCAAGCCCTTTTCCTCCACAATCACGGTGGCATCCTTGCCTGTTCTGAGCATGTCTGCAAAGACAGCTTTCCCCTGCCCGGCATTGATTGTTCCAGAGTCGATGATGGATAAAAGTGCAGCGAGTTGGGCTGCCGTAACCCTGCATTCCCGGATCGTTTCACCGGCATCGCTCAACGCGCTTAAAAGATCGTTTAAAATCCAGTTCGCCAGAGCTTTAGGCTTCGATGTTCCGCGTGCCGCGAGTTCGAAGTAGTCAGCCAGGGCACGGTCGGCTGCGAGCACCGCCGCATCGTAATCAGTGATGCCGTAACTTTGCACAAAGCGCTCACGCTTTTCAGCGGGTAATTCGGGGCGCTGCTTCCTCACCTCCTCCATGAATACGCGGGTGTCCACCGGCAGGAGATCCGGTTCCGGAAAGTAGCGGTAATCGTGCGCAGACTCTTTGATACGCATCAGACTCGTCTGCCCGAGGCCATCATCCCAACGGCGGGTTTCTTGGGCCAGTGAGCCACCTTTGGAAAGAACCTCGATCTGTCGTTCAATTTCGAAAGCCAGTGCCCTGCGAACGCCCGAAATCGTGTTCATGTTTTTGATTTCAATCTTGGTCCCAAGTTCCGTGGTGCCCTCAGGGCGCACGGATACGTTGCAATCGCAACGCATTTGCCCCTTCTCCATATCGGCATCGCTGACACCCCCGTAGACCAAAATTTGTTGGAGTGCGCTCAGGTAAGCGAACGCCTCCTCCGGTGAATCAATGTCGGGCTCGGAAACAATCTCCATGAGCGGAGTGCCGGCACGGTTGAAATCGATCCCTGTAGATGTCTCAAAGTGAGTGCTTTTAGCGACGTCTTCTTCCAAATGAATGCGCACGAGCTTGACGATTTTTCCCGGGTGTTGGATGGCCTTTTGTGCGTCCTTTGGGTACGCGAGATCATGAAGAGGCACGCCTCCTTCTTCGCAGATCGGCCGGTCATACTGCGATATCTGGTAGTTCTTGGGCATGTCCGGATAAAAGTAATTTTTCCGGTCGAACTTGCAGACCTCCGCGATCTTGCAGTTGAGCATCAGCCCTGTGAGGGCCGTCATGCGGAGCGCAGTTTCGTTCATGACGGGTAGCGCGCCCGGATAGCCCAGACAAACGGGACAGGTGTGGGAGTTGGGTTCAGCGCCGTATTCGACGGGACAGCCGCAAAACATTTTGCTGCGCGTCTTGAGCTGGACATGAACTTCGAGACCGATGGTAGGGATGTAGCGGGTAGCCATGAACGTGAGTGGATACTTTGAAAGAAGTTTGGGCGCTTGGCTAGGGTTTCGCGCGTCCCGCTCCAGTTCGCGGTGCCGGCGTCTTTTCAGTTGTGTGATTTGCGGGGAGTCCTCCGGATACAGGCGTTGCCAACGCACGATCCAGAACCTTGTCCAAATCCACCGTGCGTAGAGTTGTCAGAAGTTGGGCATCGGCCGCCGCGAGTTGTACTTTCGGATTCCGCAGGACCGCCCAAACATCACCGGCGCGCAAGGCCTCTTGCAATTGTGGGTCCGACTTCAGCGAGAGGATCTTGGCGTTTTTTGAGAAAACCTCCATGCTCGGATCCGATAAAAGGCGTTCGGCAGCCGCAGGATTCGTCAATATCTGCCCGATTCTTTGAACCCTCGGGTATAAGGTGGGGGGAAGCGGGTCTAGTTTTTCCAAAACATTCCCCGCGAAAGAGGTTTCCAGCGTTCGCTTGATTGAAACAAGGGGCGCTGGTTCGGCGAATGCCTGTTTTTTGGCCTTGGTCGTCGCTTCGTTTGCCCCTTTGTTTAAACCTTCTGCAAAACTCCCGAAAAAACGCACGCCCCATGCGGCAAGCCCAAGAATGGCAAGTCCATAAACCAGTCCTAGTCCAGCACCGGCAAATCCATAGAACAGCCGAATTAGACCAAACCCCTGGTCCTCAGTTTTTTTAAAGATGATATGGGACAGGAGCGAGATACCTGTGGCGATGGTAATGGCGACCAGGATCCCGCCCAGAAGCGGCCTTAGGAAGGTGGGAAGTCCCAGAGTGGGAACGACGGGAGCTATCAAAGGCGAGAGCCAAAATCCCGCGAAAACCGCGATGAGAAGCCCCAGAAGAGATGCCGTTTGCCGCACAATTCCTCGCCGCCAACCCACCCAAGTACAGGTTAAAAGCCACAGTCCGGCGCTTGCAGGAACCCAGGTGGGAATATCTGCTGAAAAAGAGGAACTCATGGGAGCCTGGACCCGGATGCCTTGGTGAACGCCAGGACCACACTTTGCGCGAAACCGCGAAATTGCTTTCTAGCACGTGGTGGCTCTTGATTCATTCGGAGGGAGGGCGTGGTTGTTTGCGAACGAGACGCTCTACCAACTGAGCTATATCCCCAAATTATCTTGGAATCAACGGTTTACACTGTTTTTTCCGACGGCAAAAATAAGAGATTGTAGCCGAAATTGTAACCTGACAGACTGAAGAC
>CANJPY010000085.1 GCA_947476255.1 Chthoniobacteraceae bacterium
CAAAGTGCGTTCCGCTGACTTCATCGAGACGCTCTTCTGGTCGGTTCTCGAGCACCTTCAGAACATCCAACCAGCCTTTGCCAAAGGAAAAAAAGGCAAGGGTCTCCTGCGCCGTTTCAAAGTCAGAATGCACGCTGTGGACTCCACCGTCATGGAACTGGTCGCCACCTGCATCGGTTGGGCAAAACACCGCAGACGCAACGCCGCCGCCAAGATGCACCTCAGGCTCGACCTGCGCAGCTTTCCCCCTCTTTTGCCGTTGTCGATACCGCTGCCCAGCACGATAACAAGAGGGCCCGCGAAGTCTGCGTGAGTATTTGTTCCAGAGAAATCGTTGTCTTCGACAAGGCCTACGTTGATTTTGTGCACCTCAGGGATCTGGAGCAAAGAGAGGTCTGGGCCTGCAATTGCAGACAAGGGACCATTCAACCTCAATAGGATGAAATCAGACTTAGAAAATAGCGTCCGGGCCGTCCGCGTTCCTGGAAAAGCACTCTCGGATCATGACGTTTCTACCTTCCGTGTTGGCCACATTGGAGGGCGATGTCAAAGCTCTGTGGCAAGGCCGTTCAACTTCTGGTTCGTTTTGGTACGGCTTGGGCGCGCGATTGGACGTGAAGCTTGTGGTAAATGGGCTCGATGTGGGTGCGGATGGTGGAATAACCCATATTAAGACGATCCTCGATCGCCTTGTGTAAGCCTAAAAACGGCAATGGTAGATCAGATGCCGGAGGCATCGCAGCCGGTTGGTTGAGCGTAGCGACACCACCGGTTCCTTCCTTTCCCCACCTACGCATCATAAGAGGACGCCAGACAAAAGACGGAGGAGTCTGTCTGATCTGAGGGATACAGGTGGAGGGCAGGCCACACTAGGGAAGCCTGCTGAGAGCCGGCAATCCGTAGCTGCGTTGTAGAGCAGGCCCCGCCATTTCTACAGCCTTCGCATCCAGAAAGAGGACACTCGGATCACCGGTCAAATCTATGCGGTGCACGCCATCCGTGGCTTTTTTGAGAGCCTCTGGAACATCTGAAAGTCCGTTGATTGTTTGGCCATTGATGGCCTTCAGAACGAGATGCCGCAAATCTTCATAACCCACGGTGAGATCGGACGGAAGAACGCGGCTCAGCACCACGACGCGTTTCAGCGCTCCGTTGTCCGCTTCTCCCTGAGTGCGGTCCAGATTCACCAACTCCAACGGAGCTTTGCGTGGCCAGTCCGCGCCGAACTCTTTGAGGTATTGCCGGGACAGCTCCTGTAACACAAGGCCGCCGAGCACGTAATAGCTTGGAGCCTGGTCAATGATGTACGGTGCACTCAAATACTGTTCGGGATGCCGCCGCGCTACTGGGACTTCCAGTTCCATCTCCTTGCCTTCACGAATCAGACGGACTTTGACTTTCTCTCCCTCAAAGTGCTTGGTGCAGACGAGGTGGCCGAGAGAGATGCGACCGTAGGTTTCGTCTCGATAGTTGCCGTCCGAGTCGATCGCCTTCCCAGCAATCTCCAACAACACATCACCTTTCCGAAGGCCGCCCTTTTCTGCCGGCCCGTCTTTGAGCGTTTGAGTGATCAGGACGCCGCCGTTGCTGCCATTGAGTTTGAGGTAACGGCGCAATTGTGGATCACGAGTGACCGCGAAACTGCAACCCATCCGCGGAAAGCCTTCGTAGGGACTCTTGACGGCATCCTTGAGGAAATGCTCCACAACAGCGGTTGGGATAAAATCGAGCAGGCCCGACTGGGGGTCGTAGCGGAGCATGATACCCGCCAACTGGCCGTCTTTGAACAGAGGCAGGGACTGCGTGGATTCGCGCACTTGCAGCGGCACGTTTAGTCGGCCCACGAGGAAGGAGGAGTCGTCAATCGGGTAGCGGACAACTTCGGCGGTTGTCATTTGGCCTCTGGACAAGAGGGGATTACCGTTTTGTTCCAACTGCAGGACACTGAGAGTGTCACCGACTCCGGGTGTGGCGAAACTCAGTCCTGAACGTGTCTTAAAGAAGTCCTCGGAATCGGGTTTTAAGAGAGCGAGGTCCGCTTCGTAATCCACGCATTCGACGCGTGCGGGCAGCTTTTGTTCGCCATCCGGGCTTTCCAATTCGATGTAGGTTGCGTTTGCAACAACCTCCGCGGTGACAAGAATCCGGTTTCCATCGATGATCGTGCCAATGGCTTTGCGTGAGACAGGCGCGCGTTTGGACCAGGGCCGTGCAAAATCGTAAGGTTGCGCGGTTGCCGTGACGCGAACGACATTGCGCAAATATTTTTCACGCTCCGTTTTGCTTGTGATGGTTTCCACCACCACCTTGGAAGGCAGGTCCGTGGGTGCGGGCTTTTCCGCCGGGGCGGCGTGGAGCGCAAAAACGGCACTGGAGAGCCAAAAGACAGGCACTAAGAAAGAGGTGGCGCGCATAGTGAAATTATTGGGGGTTCGCTTCCAAGTTTTGTTCTCGTTGGATGCCGTAGCGTGTGCGGATGCGCTCGCGAGAGGCTTCTACAGCGGTTCGTTCGAGGACGAGGGGCCGGCCATTTCCGATAAATGTGACCACGTAAAAATCGGAGTTTTGCGCGAAGGCGTCCGCGGCGTCTTTCAAGGAGCGCACCGGCTTCGAATTGATCTCGTCGACAACGCCCTCCTTAAACTCCGTGAGATACGTGTTGATGGGGTCGGCCAAAATGTTGCTGAGAACGACAACCTCCGGATGCTCTTTGTAAATCTCCTTTGGAACGAACGCTTCGAAATAGTAAGTCAGCCGCGGGTTTTGAAACTGGACGGAGCTAAGCAGGTTGCGGGAAAGCGGTTGAAACAGCAGGCCTCCGAAGAGCACATACGTTGGCTGCACGTCAAACTGGTTCGCCTGCATCGAGAAGGGCCAGGCCTGGGCGAGCGGTATTTTGGTTTCCAGTTCCTTGCGGTCCCGGAGCAGACGTACTTTGATGGAGTCCCCGCGGAATTTACGTTCAGCAACCTCGGCCATTTGGACGCGGTCATTATCGAGTTCGACGGTGCCGTCGCTTGCCACGGGCAAGCCGTCCACGGCCAGGATCACATCTCCGGGAAGTACGTATCCATGACAGACACCGGCTGTTGCCACAGAGGATACAAAGACTCCCAGATCGTTGTTGGGGAGCCCCAAGCCGGCTCGCATTGCAGGGTTCAGCGTGTTGAACGTTGTCAGAGAAAGATCCATGTAACGGTCGTAGATGCCGTCGGAGATATCCGTGAGGAACCGGCGTATCACGGGGGTCGGGATCATGTAGCCTACGTTCTGCGCAACGTCACCGCTAAAGCCCTGAAAGGCAACGCCTACGACCTTTCCCTTTTGCAGCACCGGGCCCCCGCTGTTGCCGGGATTAATAGCCGCGTCGATCTGGATGGTGAGGTGGGAGTCGATGCCAGAGTGCGCGTAGGGCCGAAAGTCAACGCGTGACACAACACCGCGTGTGACGGAAAGCCGGTCGCCACCGATGGGATAACCATAGACGGAAACCTCCGTCTCAATTTCGGGAATGCCGCCAATATCCAGCGGGATTGTGCCGTCGAAAAAAGCAGGGTCCTGAACCTTTAAAATTGCCAGATCACAGTCGTGGGCAATGTGTTCCACCTCAGCAATGTACTTTTTAGGATCGCGTTCTTTTTCGAGCGTCAGGAAGCGAGCGTTGGAAACAACGTGGGCGTTGGTGAGGATCCTATTCTTCGACACGACCCAACCGGTGCCGGAACTGCTCATGGTCATGCCTGGCAGCCAAGGTTGTTTGTAATTGGGCTCCTGGGAGGTGTTGCTGATCCGTGCGAGGCTTTTGCGGATAAGGCTCGGATCCGCAGCAAAGGAGTGGTGAACAACACTCGTTTGCACGAGGCCGAGCAGGGTGAAAAAGGCGAGGCTTGCCAGGCGAAAGGAAGACCTGTGGAGGGGCCGACGGGGTGTAGTCCTGCGTGGTTGCATGAGTACGCGTAAGATGGCGCACTGCTGACAGTCTGTAAAGGGCGGGCCGAAAATTGCAGTGCGACGGACTGCCCCAGTTCGAGACTCCAGAACACCACAGAATTCAGGGCCGGAATGAGAAAATTACCGCGGAGCGGCTCTCGGGGGCGCTCAAAAGCAGCCCGACGAGCCCGACGAGCCCGACGAGCCCGACGACTTGGCGCCGCTAAACGTTGAATCTGAACTCCACGACGTCGCCGTCCTGCACGACGTATTCCTTGCCTTCGATGCGGAGTTTGCCGGCTTCGCGTGCTTTTGCGAAGGAACCCAAAGCCACAAGATCTTCGTAGGCGGTTATTTCAGCAGCAATAAAGCCGCGTTCGAAGTCGGAGTGAATCACTCCGGCGGCCGCGGGCGCCTTGTCTCCGGCACGGATGGTCCATGCGCGTGTTTCCTGTTCGCCTGTTGTGAGATAAGTGCGCAGGCCTAGGAGGTGGTACACTGCGCGGATGAGGGATCCGATGCCGCTGCTTTGGACGCCCAGCCCCGTCAGATATTCCTGAGCCTCGGATTCTGGAAGGTCCACGAGTTCGCTTTCAATTTGCGCACTGATGACGACGGCGCCGGTTGCAAAGTGAGAAGAGGCATATTTCTGGACTGCCCGTACGTGGATCGCTGCGGGCAGTGTTGGCTCCGCCGCGCCCGCGCCCTCCTGGGTGATCTTGGAGACTTCAGCAAGATCGGCCTCCGAAACATTACAGGCAAAAATGGTGGGCTTGTTCGTGAGCAGGAAAAACTCCCTCGCCACGCGCTTTTCTTCCTCCGAGAGCTCCAAGGTGAGCGCTGGCTTGCCCTGGTCGAGGTGAGGCAGAAGCTTCTCGATCACTGCGGCTTCAGCTTTGGCCACCTTGTCGCCGACGCGGATCGCTTTGCCGAGACGCTCCATTCTTTTGCTGAGTGCGGCGTAATCGGCGAGGATCAATTCGGTGTTGATGACCTCGATGTCCCTGACCGGGTCTACAGAGCCGCTCACATGATGAATGTCGTCGTCCTCGAAGCAGCGCACGACTTGGACAATGGCATTGACCTCACGGATGTGGCTCAGGAATTGGTTGCCCAATCCTTCCCCTGCACTGGCGCCCTTGACCAGTCCTGCGATGTCCACGAATTCGATGGCTGCTGGAACGATCTTCTTGGTGTTTGAAATCTTGGCGAGGACATCCAGCCGCGGATCTGGAACAGTCACGACGCCGACGTTCGGATCGATTGTGCAAAATGGATAGTTTGCAGCCTGCGCTTTGCGCGTGCGTGTCACTGCATTGAACAAGGTGGATTTTCCGACGTTAGGGAGACCGACGATTCCGGCTGAGAGCATGGGTGAAAAAGCTGAAAGGTGAAGGGAGCAAGTCTCGCAGGATCTTATGGGGAGAGGCAAAGATAAACAAAGACGGCGGTGTTTTTATGAGCAATCGCATCCATAATCGAGCGCCGAGTAAGATTTGCCAGATCGTTTCTCGGCCCGCAGTTGGATTGGTTCAATGCCATGTCTGCAAATTTTCATGTTTAAGAAGGGACTTGGGCTGTTCGCGCCGTGTGGTTGGGCTTATGAACCATTCCCTCTAATCTTAACTGCCATGCAACATCCTGTTTCCCTATCCGTGAGCGACGCCGAGCGAACCATTGAATTTGAATTTGTGCGCGCCACGGAGAATGCTGCGCTGAATTCCCTCGCATGGCTGGGGCGCGGCGAAAAGGAGTTGGCGGACGCCGCGGCCTGCGACGCCATCTACGGGGTCTTTGACCTGGTTGACGTGTGCGGGGAAGTCGTGATCGGTGAGGGGATTAAAGACAATGCCCCGGGTATTTTTTTAGGCGAGCATCTGGGAACGTGGAAGCCGGGGGCGCCAAGTTTTGATATCGCGCTTGATCCGATCGACGGTACTTCAAACATTGCCAATGGTTTGCCGAATTCGATCTCCGTCATGGCGGCAAGTCAGACGCATGCTGGGAACACTCGGGCGATGAGAAACCTCCCGGCCTTTTATTCCACCAAGCTTGCGTACGGGCCCGCCGTGGTGAACGCAATGGAGCAGGGGATGGAACGCCTCAGTTTGGATGCTCCTCTGGAGCATACGCTTGCGCTTGTCGCAAAAGCCTTGGACAAGCGTGTTCCGGAGTTGGTCGTGATGACCATGAACCGGCCGCGGCACGCTCAGATTATCGAGCAGGTGCGTCGCTCCGGGGCTGCTTTGCGTTTGATTTCTGATGGAGACATCACTGCCGCGGTCTCTCCGTCTCTTGCCGATTCAGGTGTTGATCTCTACTACGGTATAGGAGGGTCCCCAGAGGGCATACTCACCGCTGCCGCACTGAAAGCGCTGGGAGGAGGCATGTTGCTTCAAATGTGGCCGAGGGATGAAGCGGAGCGTGACAGTGTCGTGGCTGAGGTCGGAGTGCGGGAGGTGGATCGTGTTTACCAAGTGGACGACCTTATTTTCGGAGACAGCGCCATTTTTTGTGCGACCGGGATCAGTGACAGTCCGTTGCTGCCGGGGGTCAAAGTGACTGGCAAAAAGGCGACGACGACGTCGATCCTCATGCGCGCGCGCAGCCGGACGGTGCGCTACATCAAGGCGATCCACGACTTGGAGAGCAAGACGATCCATCTCCGGAGTGCGCGCAGTGACAGGAAGTTGTGAGCTCAGACAACCTTGTCTGGAGCGGGGCGCCGAAGGAAAAGAACACGGGTGGAAGGCTAAGCGGGAGAAGATGCGAGCGGTCCTTCCGCCAGTTGTGTCCTTCGCGCAATTTCTTGGATCGCCCAGAACGCGTGCTCTGAAATAAGCGGTTCGGGTTCGGCGGCGGCTTTATGCAGCGAGGGAAGGTCTTCGTGCGTTCCGGTATTTCCCAGGGCGACGCATACGTTGCGCAAAAACCCCCGCCGCTTGATTCGTTTGATGGGGGAGTCGCGAAACAGTTCACGGAAGCCTGCGTCGTCGAGGCTGAGGAAGTCTCGCAGAAGCATTGAGGTGTGGAACCCTTTTGCGGCGAAGCGTGCTTCGGTGGATGATTTTGCGAACCGGTTCCACGGACAAACCGCTGCACAGTCGTCACATCCGTAGATGCGGTTGCCGATGAGTGGCCGCATTTCCAAGGGAATGGAGCCCTTGAGCTCTATGGTGAGATAGGAGACGCAACGCCTCGCATCCAGCTGTTGCGGCGCGGTGATCGCGGCTGTGGGGCAAACATCGATGCAGCGGGTACAGCGTCCACAGCGGTCTACCGCAGGCTGATCCGGGGGGATTTCAAGCGTGGTGAGGACTGCGCCAAGGAAGAAGAACGCGCCGAGATCTCTGGAAATCACCATGGTGCTCTTGCCATGCCAGCCAATTCCAGCCAGCACGGCGTAGTCCCGCTCCAGGACGGGACCTGTATCGACGTAACTGCGTTGCTGGCCGCCGTGAGCGGCAAGAATTTGTTCCAGCGCCCTGACACGCGGGGTGAGCACTTCGTGGTAGTCTTCACCCCAGGCGTAACGTGCGATCTGGTATTCGGATGGCGTTGCCGGAGAGCCTTCTTGGGGAGCGTAGTTGCGGGCCAGGACAATGATGGTTTTGGCGCCGGGCAGGACCAGTTGGGGGTCGGTGCGGCGGTCGGCGTTTTTCTCCAGCCACTTCATTTCCCCCGCCTTGCCTTCCTGCAGCCATTGGAGAAACGCATCTGAATGCGGTGGGCGGACGGCGGGTGCGAAGCGGCAGGCGTCAAAGCCCAATCGCTTTGCTTCCGTGCTTACGGCATTTTTTAGGGCGTCCGGTTCCACTCAAAAGCGTCTTTGGCTGCAGCAATGATGGCATCCACTGCACCCGTCTGCGATATGTTGCTGGTATCGAGCGTCCAGTGGGCAGTTTCCGAATACAAAGCATTCCGCTCGTGGACGAGGTTTGCGAGGGTTTCTCGTGGATTCTCGGTCTGGAGAAGAGGTCGTTTTGTATTGCGGGAGACCCTTTCAAAAAGCACGTCGTCTGAAGCGGTGAGGCAGACAACGAAGCCAAGAGCCCGAAGCAATTCTCGATTTCGTGGCGAGAGGACGGCCCCTCCGCCCGTGGAGATGACGCACCGGCCGATGTGGGCGAGGGATGCAATCACTTCGGTTTCAAGCGCGCGGAATCCGGCTTCTCCGTCCGTGGCGAATATTTCTGAAATGGGCCGCCCGGAACGTTCTACGATCGTCTGGTCTGTATCCAGAAACTGGAATCCGAGAGCCTTTGCCGCCAGTCGCCCCACAGAAGACTTTCCGCTGCCCATGAAGCCGATGAGCACAAGATTGTCGGGGTGGGAATGTGGCACAGGGGATGGCAGGCTAGTAGTTGGCCAAACTCGCCTGAATGAACCCAGTGAACAAAGGGTGCGGATGGTTCGGTTTGGATTGGAATTCAGGATGAAACTGGCACGCTACAAAATACGGATGATCTTTAAGCTCTATGAGTTCCACGAGGTTTCCATCCGGCGATGTGCCCGAGATCACAAAGCCTTTGGCTTCCATCTGCTCACGGTAGGCAAGGTTGAATTCGTACCGATGCCTGTGTCTCTCGCGAATTTCACTGGTGCCGTAAACCTTCCGCGCTTTTGTGCCCTCTTTGATGAGCGTTGGCCAGGTTCCCAGACGCATGCTTGCGCCTTTTCCTGTAACGTCTTTCTGCTCCTCCAGAAGATGAATCACAGTGTGTTTGGCATCCGAATCAAATTCAGCCGAATTGGCCTCCGCCAGACCGCAAACGTTCCGCGCAAACTCAATGGTAGCCACCTGCATTCCAAGACAAAGCCCGAGGAAGGGAACGTTGTTCTCGCGGGCGAAGCGCGTAGCATTGATTTTTCCTTCGACGCCGCGTTCTCCGAAGCCCCCGGGCACGAGCACCCCGGCGACATCTTTGAGCACCGTTGCCGGGTTCCAGTCTTCGAGTGTTTCTGCGTCCACCCGCACGAGGTCAATGCCGCAGTCGTTGGCTGCGGCCGCATGGGTCAGTGATTCGTAGATCGATTTATAGGCGTCTTGAAGCTCGATGTACTTGCCCACCACGGCAATCTTGACCCGCTTTTTGGGATGAATGACGCGCTCCACAAAGCGGCTCCATTCATTCATTTTAGCCGGGGGTGCCGAGAGCTGGAGGAGTTCGCAGACAGTGTCATCCAGCCCCTCCCTCTGCAGCATCAGAGGCATTTCGTAAATGGAATGGTCAACGTCACGCGCCTCTACAACGGCATCCAGAGGCACGTTGCAGAACATCGAAAGCTTTTGGCGGACATCTTCTTCCAACGGATGCTCCGTCCGGCATACAAGAACCTGGGGGTGAAGTCCGATTTCCCGCAGCTTTGCAATAGACTGTTGCGAAGGCTTCGTCTTGAGCTCTCCCGCCGCCTTGATGAAAGGCACCAAAGTGACGTGCATGATCACGACATTCTGCGGCCCCACTTCCAGCACAAACTGGCGGATGGCTTCGAGAAACGGCAAACCTTCAATATCGCCCGTGGTGCCTCCTATTTCGGTGATGAGGATGTCGCAGGGTTGCTCTTTGGAAAGGGATCTCAGGCGCAGTTTGATTTCGTCGGTGACATGGGGAATGACCTGCACGGTGTTGCCGAGGTAATCACCGCGGCGTTCTTTGGCGAGGACGGTCTCGTACACCTGGCCGGAGGTTGTGCTGTTTGAACGCGTGAGGACGGAGCTGGTAAAGCGTTCGTAATGACCAAGATCGAGGTCAGTCTCAGCGCCGTCGTCGAGAACGTAGACTTCCCCGTGTTGAAACGGGTTCATCGTGCCGGGATCGACGTTCAGATAGGGGTCGAATTTTTGCAAAACGACTTTGAGTCCGCGATTTTCAAGCAGAGTACCCAAAGAGGCTGCGGCCAGACCTTTGCCCAGCGAGGAGACAACCCCCCCGGTGACAAAGATGTATTTCATGGGATGATTGGATTTGGCCATGGTCACGATTACGATTTGTGAAAGAATAGGTGGTTCGTCGCTTATTGAATAGCAAAAGGACGACTCAGCGCTTTTTTCGCGCCGAGCTTGAAGGCTTGGAAAGCAGCGCCTCGGCCGCGAGGGCGTCCGAGGGAGTGTCTACCCCGATGGATGCGGACTTGGTGGAAAGCACTCGGATCGTGGCGCCATTCTCGAGCGCACGCAGTTGTTCGAGCGATTCCGCTGCTTCCAGTTTTCCGGTGCGCCACTTCACGAATTGGAGCAAAAATTTTGTATTGTATCCATAAATCCCAAGATGGCGAAGGAACGGAAACGCACCGCCATCGCGTGGGAATGGGATGAGACTCCGGGAGAAATAAAGCGCGTTGGAGTCACGATTGAGCACGACTTTGACCGCATTCGGATTGGTTGGATCCTCCTCCGCACCAAAGGGAACTGCGGCGGTGACCATCTCTAGCTTTGGTTCCAGCGCCAGGGTCCGGGCAAGGCGACTGATCAGGGCGGGGTCGATGAGAGGTTCGTCACCTTGGACGTTGATCACGTGCGAGATCCCTTTGAGCCGGGCGGCGACTTCGGCGCACCGGTCGGTGCCCGAGACACATTTAGGCGAGGTGAGTGCGACTTCCGCTCCGAAGGAAAACGCAGCCTCTGCAATGCGCATGTCGTCGGTGGCGATAATGACCGAGTCCACGCCGCGCGCGCGTGATGCGCGCTCCCATACGTGCTGCACGAGTGGTTTACCCGCTAGCAGGTGCAGGGGTTTGCCTGGAAACCGAGTGGATGCCCAGCGGGCGGGGATAATGACGGCGGCTTTGGACATGACCACGTAATCATGCCGCGAAGGGAAGGGGTATGGCAAACGGGGAAGCAAAACTTGTTTCGAAGCGGTTGAGGATAAATTCCTACAGGGTGAGAAGGGCTGGTGTTGGGGACTTTTACGATCTTTCTCATTTGGCTTTTTTCGTTTTTGGAGCAATCTAGGGGAGTCAGGCGCAAACTATCGAAATTTTATGTTTCTCAGTGTAGCGGTCATTTTTGTGGCGGTGGTGGTGGTGCTCTTCCTTCTCGTGCTGCTTTGGGGGGTTGGCTCTTACAACGGGTTGGTCGCCGCACGGGCCCGGTTCCAGAACGCGTTCGCGCAGATTGATGTCCAGTTGAAGCGCCGTTATGATCTCATTCCCAACCTTGTAGAGACCGCGCGGGGATTCATGCGGCACGAGAGGGAAACGCTGGAGGCCGTGGTTGCCGCCAGAAATCAAGCGTCCTCGGCTCTTGAGGCGCTTTCCGCCAATCCCATGGACCCCGCAAGCATTCAGAGTTTGCTGAAGGCGGAGAAAGGCCTTGGAGGGGTAATGGGACGGTTGATGGCAGTCTCCGAAGCCTATCCTGAGCTGAAGGCCAATCAGAACATGATGCAACTGACGGAGGAGCTTACTTCGACTGAGAACAAAGTTTCCTTTGCCAGACAGGGCTATAATGACGCGGTGACGACCTTTAACGTCGCCCTCAAGACTTTTCCAACCGTGTTAATCGCGAGTTTTCTTGGTTTTCAAGAGGCGGCATTATTTGAGGTGAAGGAGGCTGCCGAGAAAGAGGCGCCCAAGGTGAGTTTTTCCTAGCAGCCCCATTGCGCCGTCGCCTGTGGCTCCGAGCGTTGGCTCAGCTTAACCATGGATTTTTTTGCAGCACAGGACGAAGCCAGGGAACGCTCGGGGCGTTTGCTTTGGCTCTTTGCGCTCGCAGTGACGTCCGTCGTACTTTCAGTGCATGTCGCGGCCGAACTTTTCCTGGGATGGAGCGGCCACGCGGAGTTTGAATTTCATCCGCACTGGGACCTGTTGCCATGGACCGCAGGAGTCACCCTTGTACCGATGGGGATCGTGGCTCTCACAAAGTGGGCCGCCCTCTCCGGAGGAGGCGGGGCTGTCGCCGAGGCTTTGGGCGGCCGTCGGCTTGCGCCCGATGCGTCGGATTTTCATGAAAGGCAGCTTTTAAACGTGGTGGAGGAGGTGTCCATTGCCGCGGGTCTGCGGGTCCCAGAGGTTTGGATTCTGGACGAAGAGCCTGGAATCAATGCTTTTGCAGCGGGAGCAGATCCCTCCTGTGCTGCCATAGCCGTGAGCCGGGGCTGTTTGGAGCGCCTCAGCCGCGATGAATTACAAGGGGTTGTCGGGCACGAGTGCAGTCACATTTTAAACGGGGACATGCGCTTGAATTTTCACACCATGGCGTGGATTGCAGGAATTGCCGCTCTTTTTGTTTTGGGACAGGTGCTTGTGCGGTTGACTCCCCATTTTTTCGGCGGTGGAAACCGTTCCGGCTCGCGAAAAAAACAAGAGGAGAACGGGTTGGTGTTCCTGCTCTTGGTGGCGGGACTGGTCTTGCTGATAGCGGGTTCTGTCGGCGCGTTTTTTGCCCGTCTGATCCAGGCTGCAATCTCCCGGCAGCGTGAATTTCTGGCCGACGCCTCAGCCGTTCAGTTTACGCGGAATCCAGAGGGCATCTGCAATGCTTTGAAAAAAATCGGAGGTTACGTTGACGGCTCGCGGCTGCATTCGGTCCGTTCGACGGAGGTTGCGCACATGTTGTTTTGTGATGGCGCGGCCGGTTTTTTCTCGTCGTTTTTCGCCACCCATCCACCGTTGAGTGAACGTATTCACCGTTTGGAACCTGCGTGGCAGGGTGCAGTTTCCGACGCATCCGCGCAGGCGTTGGAGCCCGAGGTCGCGGAAGAAACCCACGACAACGCGCTCACCGGGACCGACGCGTTTGAATCTCAGCGAACGGCATCGGCACCGGCTGGATCGGGAGTCGACTGGATGGCTCTTGCCCGTAATGCAGAGACGTCCGGGCGTGTTTTATTGGGGCTGCTGGAGGCTTTCGAGGAGGAGTCCGGGTTTGATGCTCCAAGCGGGCTCGTCTTGTACAATACATTGGAGCGGATGACTTTGTTAGATCTGGCGCTCTCGGCAGCGAGGCAGCTGCCCAAGGCGCAGGTGCGGAAATTATTGGAGGATTGTGAACAGCAGGTCATTGCGGATGAATCTTATAATCTGTTCGAGATGATGTTGCTCCAGTCCATCCGGCGGCATCTTGGTGTCGCGTCTGGCACACGTGCGCCAGCGGCGGTTTGTTATGCAGACGGGATGTCGCTGAGGGGGGCATTCCAAGTGGTGCTTTCGGCAATGGCCGTTCTTGGCACAGACCATGAAGCAAACCGGGACGCCTCATTTGCAACAGCATGGGGGGCGCTCGGTTTGGGCGAAGCGCCGCGGTTGGACGTCGCCCAGATTCCCGTATCAGTCATCGAGGGAGCCCTTTTCGAGTGCGAGAAAGGGACTGCTGTGCTTCGTGGGGCTCTTCTACGCAGCTGCGTTCTGGCAGTGGAGATGGATGGAGTGATGACAGAATTGGAGGCGGCGCTTTTGCGTGCCGTCGCCGATGCGCTTGGGTTGCCGGCTCCGGACTGGAAAACTGGCTCGCCGAGATCCGTTGAGGAAGTGAACAGCGGCCATTGAAGATTGCCGCTTTTTTAGGAACGAACGGGTGATGTCGCTGCGCCGTCACAAATTCATACAGAGTGAGGCACGGCGGTTGTTTATCACTTCCATATTGCAATCGGACGTTGAATTGTTTTCCTACGCGTTGGGTTGTGATGGCCCTTGGTGTTGTCTTTCACTCCAAACTTCCAGAGTATGCCGATTCATATCAGACCTTCTCCGTTGACGCGTCGTCGATTCGTTTCATCGATGCTCAAAGCAGTCTCGAGCGCCATAGCACTGGCTGCTTCAAAAACAGGCTCCCGCGTTTACGCGCAGGAGACGAAAGATGACGGATACGAAGCGTGGGCGTTGCTGTCGGACACACACATTGCGGCTGATCCAGAATTGAAAGCCCGAGGCGTCAACATGGCAGGGCACTTGCGGCAGGCGGTGCAAGAGGTGTTGCAGGCTCACGAGAGTCGCGTCTATTCGGGGCTCATGATCAATGGAGACTGTGCTTACCTTGAGGGAGATGCCGCGGATTACACAACGCTGGGCAAGCTCATCAAACCCATTTCGGAGAAGGGCATTCCAATGCATCTGACGCTAGGAAACCACGATGAAAGAACGCACATTCAAGCAGGGTTGGCCGCTGTTTTTAACGCTTCAACGATGGCCGATGGCAGGGCGGGCGCTAAGGAAATACCCAATCTTGAGGGGAAGCTTGCCTCCAAAATTCGCGGCCGCTTTTGTGACTGGTATCTTTTGGATTCTCTGGACGTGACGAACAAGACCCCTGGCCGCCTTGGGGAGAAGCAGATTGCGTGGCTCGATGCATCTCTTCAATCCGCCCCGGAGCGTCCTGCATTGGTGATGGTTCACCACAATCCTCAACCTGCGGGAATGGGCAAGGTTTTGGGCCTCATCGATACGGATGCGCTGTTGTCGTTGCTTAAGGAACGGAGGCAAGTCAAAGCGTTGTTTTTCGGGCACACACATGTGGCAGCCACGCTGGAGGTGGAAGGGTTGCATCTGGTGAATTTACCGGCCTGCGCCTACCATTTTAACGCGTCGCAACCGACGGGATGGACGTCCGCACTTGTGGATCCGACGGGGTGCTCGCTCCGGCTTTTCGACACTGGAAAGGCGCACTCCCTTCATGGAACGGAAGTGCGCTTAAACTGGCGCAGTTCTTAAGACTGTTGGTTTTTGCCCTGCAAGACCCGCGTGTTTGTGTGAGGAACGAGTTCTCAACTAAACGCGCTGGACATTCAGAAGCGTGCCAGACTTAGATGACAAGGATGTTTCAACTATTCTTCATTCTCAATTGCGGACCACATCGGCAATGAACGGATTTAGCGGTCGTTGCCGAGTCTTGTTTGGCTTGGGCTGTTCATCAAAAGCCAAAAAATTAAATAAAAGGCATGGGGGAAGCCCCCGCTCTTTATTATTAAATTAACTCGGGATTGTTAAATTTAATTTTGCAGCGGCGTAGTAATATATTATTCTAAAAGAAAAACTTACAGGCTGGAAATTGAAGTCCAAATTCGCCCGAACTACATTTTCTCAAGAGGGAGAGGATTTAATCATTTCGAAGCTATTGCGAGATTAACAGTGAATAACTGACGTTTAACAAGTTGGATCTTCTATAATCAAAAGCTGTTGTGACTAATTACTGTACATCCTTTGATCACAATTATTTGGCTCGGGCACTTGCCCTTCACGAGTCCCTTCGCACGCACAGCGCCTCTGCATGGAAACTCTGGGTGGTGGCCCTAAGTCAAGAATGCAAAAGGCTGCTCGAAATCCTGCAACTTGAAAACGTTGAAGCGATTGATGTGGCGGATTTGGAAGCCCGCTATCCCAGCCTGGCTCTTTGTAAAAAGAACCGAAGTCTGGTGGAATATTATTTCACATGTACGCCTTCTGTCATATCCTTCGTTTTTGATGATAATCCTTTGGTCAATCAGGTGACTTATATTGATGCGGACATGTTCTTTTACAACGATCCCGCGATCATTTTTTCGGAGATTGGAGATGCTTCAGTTGCAATAACTCCACACCGGTTCGCTGCGGAGTTTCTGCATAATGAAAAATATGGGATCTACAATGTAGGCTTGCTCAGTTTCCGCCGCGATGCAGTTGGACTTGAGTGTCTTAAAGAATGGCAGCGCAACTGCATTGAGTGGTGCTATGACCGACTGGAGGATGGGAAATTCGCCGATCAAAAATATTTAGACAGTTGGCCTGTACTATACCCAAACGTGGTTTCAATCCAGCATGAGGGGGTGAACGCAGGCATTTGGAACATCGGTGAAGCGCAGTGGTCTATAGTAGACAATTCCGTTTGTATTAATAGAAAACCACTGGTGTTATTTCATTTTCATGGGATTAAGGAGGTGGTTTCGGACGTGTACGATGTGTCCTGGAAAAGGTATAAAATTAGTCCATCAAGGGTTCTCGTGGATGTCGTTTACTCACCGTATTTTTTTGCTTGGGCTAGAGCGGCCCGGTTGGTGCAGCCTTTGTTGCAAATGAAAGTGGAATCGAATCTTCGAGCGGAGGGCAACGATAAAGGAAAATCTCGGTTTCGCCGACTGCGTCACTGGATGAGGGCCTACTGGCAGGTTTTTTTGGGAAGATATTTTTGGATAAAGGATGGATGCATCATTAAAGCTCCCAGATGGTGAGACGCTAATTATCTCCAAGATGAACAATCGCGCTCCCGTTGCACTGTTTGCTTACAACCGGCTTCGGCACTTCACCGAGACGGTGCAGGCTTTGGCCGCAAACGACCTTTCGAGTGAAACAGATCTCTACATTTTTTGCGATGGACCCAAGGGAGGTGCCGTGGATGAAAGTGTAACTGCAGTTCGGCTGTATGCGCGTTCCCTTCGCTGCTTTCGTTCGGTTTCTATTGTGGAGCGAGAGGAGAACCTCGGGTTGGCCAAGTCCATTATTGCGGGTGTGACTCAAGTGTGCGCCGAACGGGGGCGGGTGATTGTGGTGGAAGACGATATTGTGACGTCCCCGTATTTCTTAAAATACATGAACGATGCCCTTGATTTATACCAAGACAATCACGAGGTAGTCAGTGTTCACGGGTATGTATATCCGCTTAAGCTGAGCGTGGAGGAAACATTTTTAATGAAGGGAGCTGACTGCTGGGGATGGGCAACTTGGGAAAGAGGGTGGAGGGAATTTAATCCGGATGGCGGCGATTTGTTGCGAGAGCTGAAGGCGCGGGGTTTGAGTGACGAATTTGATTTTGGGGGCAGAGCCAAATATACTCGTATGCTGGAGGATCAGATTGCTGGGAAGAACGACTCTTGGGCTATACGCTGGCATGCATCTGCCTTTTTAAAGGGGAAGCTTACCCTTTATCCAGGGACATCGTTGGTCAGAAATATTGGGTTTGATGGGAGTGGACAGCATTGCGGGGTGTCAGATCGTTATGAGTCTCCTTTATCTGTGGGACCGATCACAGTGTGCAGGTTGGAAGCTCATGAGAGTCCAAGGGGGCGGGTCGCGTTTGAGCTGTATTTTGAGTCGCTACGCAAGACTGGTCGTGTAAACAAATTTTTCAAATGGATTCGTAAGGTGCTACGCGTTTCAAAGCATTAATCAATTCGAGTCCTTGGCGAATGAGAGGACGCAAGAAGGGGCCTTTTTGCATTTCACGGGTATGGTTCAGCTGGAATACCTCGAATCTCGAGATTCGCACTTTCCGAGGTGACTCGCGTAGAAGCACCTCACAAGCGAGAATGTGCGGAGTTTGAAAAGGTCCTGTATTCATTGGTGTGTCTTTTTTAAGAGTGGTTGCTGAGAATGAAACTCGTTTGATGACGTTTTTCGAAGAGTCTTGGCTAAAGGCCTTTCGTCGAATTTGAGGCCTTGAATCGAAAGACGCCAACTCTGGGTGAGGCTGCGTATTGCAAGGGTTTCCTTTACCAAACGGAGGTCTTTTAGTAGGGTTTCTTGAAGAAGGGAGTAAGCGACGAGATGAAATCATTCGAGGAAATATTTGGGCTGCGCAGGGCGTTGATTACTGGGGGGCTGGGGTTCCTTGGGTCCACTCTGGCAGAGCGCCTAGTACAACTTGGATGTGAGGTCACTGTGGTCGACAGCCTGATTCCCGAATATGGGGGGAATTTATTCAACGTGGCTGGCTTTGAGCAAAAAATCAGGGTGAATGTCTCGGACGTCCGTGATGAGCACTCGATGAAGTATCTTGTTCGAAATCAAGATTATTTGTTCAACCTAGCGGGCCAGACTAGTCATATGGACTCCATGCGGCGCCCCGTTTCTGATCTGGAAATTAACTGTCACGCTCAATTGTCGATCCTTGAGGCGTGTCGCGAGGTTAATCCGGAGATCAAAATAATTTTTGCGAGTACGCGACAACTTTATGGCCGGCCAGACTATTTGCCGGTGGATGAAAAGCATTTGCTGCGTCCCGTGGATGTCAACGGCGTGAATAAAATGGCAGGTGAGGGCTATCATATTCTGTATAATAACGTTTATGGCATCAGGGCATGCGCATTGAGATTGACCAACACCTATGGACCGCGGATGCGAATCAAGGACGCAAGGCAGACGTTTCTTGGAATATGGATCCGGCAGGTTATTCAGAATCAGCCATTTGAAGTCTGGGGAGGGGAGCAGTTGAGAGACTTCACTTATGCTGATGATTGCGTTGATGCTATGCTGCTTGCGGCAGCGAGCGAAAAGGCTAATGGGAGGATCTATAACCTCGGTGGTTGTGAGGTTGTAAATTTAGCGAAGCTTGCTGAAATGCTGGTCCAAGCCAATAGAGGCGGAGAATTCGAGGTGAAGACGTTTCCTCCCGATCGAAAACAAATCGACATAGGAGATTATTATTCGGACTGGGGCTTGATTGGCGAAGAGCTTGGATGGTCGCCCCGTATTTCCTTGAGCGAAGGCCTCGAATTATCCGTGGGATTTTACAAAAAAAACCTGAGCCACTATCTGTGATAAACGAGCCCATTTTTCAGAGTCATCCAAAAGCAGATTATGACGCAGACGCTGAAGAGATAGATGCTGCTATTTCTCGGACATTAAAAAGCGGGTGGTTTATTTTAGGAAAAGAAACCCGTTCCTTCGAGGAGGAGTTTGCCGGCTTTTTGGGAGTCGATCATGCCATTGGGGTGGGTAATGGGACAGACGCGCTGGTGATTGCGTTGCGCGCGATAGGAGTGGGTGCTGGGGATGCCGTTCTAACGGTGGCACACACTGCGGTTGCCACGGTTGCGGCGATTGAGATGGCGGGAGCTTATCCAGTGCTTGTGGACATCGATCCAGAGTCGTACACGCTTTGCCCGCATTCCTTAAGTACTACGATTCAGGAATATCAAAAAAAAGCGACGACTGGCGCTCCTGTGCTAAAGGCGGTGATTGTGGTGCACCTCTATGGGCATGTTGCCGATTTAGATGCAATCTCCAAGGTCGTTCAGAGGCATGGGTTGCAGTTGGTTGAAGATTGTGCTCAGAGCCATGGGGCTCAATATCGTGGCCGCAAAGGCGGTTCGTTTGGAGCTGTGTCGGCATTTAGTTTTTATCCGACCAAAAATTTGGGAGCGTTAGGGGATGGCGGTGCCGTTGTGACGAGTGACCCTGGGATTGCTGCCCGGGCGAGATTGCTTCGCGAGTATGGCTGGAGAGAACGGTATATAAGCGAAATTTCAGGCGTAAATTCGCGATTAGACGAGATTCATTCGGCAGTGTTGCGGGTAAAGCTCAAAAAACTAGACGGTAAAAATGCGAGCAGACGGGCTATTGCCGAAAGGTATCACTTCGCGCTGCAAAGTCTGGGCTATGAAGTGCCACGTGTCGCGGCGGATGTGGAGCATGTCTATCACCAGTATGTGATTAGGAAGAAGGGCCGAGATGTTTTGAAGGCTTTCCTTGCTGATAATGGCGTTGGAACGTTGATTCATTATCCGGTTCCCGTTCACCGGCAGCCAGCCTACCAAGACAAGGTTTGGAGGACAGAGTTGCCGCACACGGAGAGCGCGGCTCGTGAGGTTTTAAGCCTTCCAATGTACCCGCAGCTGACGAACCTGCAGGCAGATCGGGTGATAGAGGAGGTAAAAAAATTTCCCGCTCAGGCTGCTAGCAGTGCTTAAAATGTGTGCGCCTAGCCAACCTCTAGAATGTATCCGCCCGCTGAACTAAACTCACGGTTCCCGTGAAGATTTTATTCCAATATCCATTAATCCTCGCAGCAAGGGCAGGATGGCAAACTCAGCACCCTTCGCTGTTAAATGGTGGTCATCTCGGTAGAGCGCAAAGTTGTTAGCTTCGATCAGGTAACGCTCTCCACTGGAATCCAAAAACGCAGGTTTTGGATCTAATACCTTGCCTCCCATGTCTTTGATTTTTTGTAGAATGTTCGGATCGTACGACTCTAGTTCACTTACCCGTGATGGCTGTGCGCGAAAAGGCTTATAATCAAAAAAATTTAGTGGCATCGCTAACGCACGCGGCACGTCGAAAGCGTGTACTGGCACATCTAATAACACCCAAGGTTGACACCCCGACTCAACTAATTTGGCAATCGTTTCAATTAAGGCGACATTAAAGGAACCTGGACACTTGTCATATTTTTGATATGAAGTCCAGAAGCCAACCAAAAGCACGTCGGAAACCTTCTGCTCTTGAATATATGAAAGAACCGAATTGTTGTATGCAACAGATTCGACGCCCAATCCAAAGCGGCTCATAACAAACCAGTTCAACACCGGCGCTGTACTTGAATGAGTAGCGGCCCGACCTACCAATCCTTTTTCTTTGAGGAAAATATCAACAGCTGGGAGCACTGCCATTGCATGACTGTCTCCCCAGACTAATACGGTTGGTTTATGTCTCGGCTCAGCTAATCCAATCGGAACTAGTTTTCCAGCCTTCACATCTTCAATCGTTATTTGATCTCGGAACATCCCATCCTCACTTGCTTTCGCGAATTCGAGGGCTTGAAAACTCAAGCGCCCCGGGAGTCCTCGAGTCTTTGCATAAAGCAATCCCAGTAGAAAGACCACGGCGAATCCTACGGCGCCGACTCGAAACATTGTGCCACTGTCTATTCCAAATCTCCGCGTGCGAAATGGCTCCTCAACAAACCTCCACGAAGCAATAGCCAAAAGGAACGCTAAACAAACCATCGTAAGGCGAAACTGGAATGGTAAGGGCCCGTAATATACATATTTTCCAAATGCCAATAGCGGCCAATGCCAAAGATAAAAAGAATAAGAAATAGCACCAAAAAACACGATAACGCGATGCGATAGAATCCGACCCACCATTGTTGCTCGCATCCCATGTATTGGCTCATTTACCCAGATGAATAAAGCGGCACCCAAGCATGGTAACAGTGCAGCGGATCCTGGAAAAGTTGTGCTTACTGAAAATGCAAAAACGGATACGAATATCATGCCCATCGCAGCAAGCCCAATAGACTCTCTCGCGAACCTGCATCCCTTCTTCAATGGTCTGTAAGGAAAAAATGCCACAATTGATCCAAGTAGCAGTTCCCAGGCGCGGCTTGGGAGAAGATAAAAAGCCGCTGCAGGGTGGTGTGACGCGCTATATACACTAATAACAAAACTACTCAAGGCGACAAACACAAGTGTCAGTCCAGCGGTCGTTTTAGATCGTAGATGCCCCACTGAAAACAACCACCATAACACTACAGGAATCAGAAGGTAAAATTGCTCTTCGACGGCTAAAGACCAAATATGAAGTAATGGTTTCTCCTCTGCGTCGCTCGAAAAATATCCTACCTCCCGATAATACCGGATATTGGCTAAAAAAAACGCCTGCGCTTCTGCTGCCTTCCCAAGCATTTTAAGGTCGCTCGGTAGAAGGAGAAAATAGCCGGCAAGTAAGGTTACAAGCGTAACAAGCACCAATGCGGGGACGATTCTTCGAGTGCGTCTTTCCCAAAAATCCGTAAAACTGAAGCGATCCGCCTCTAAGTCTCTCCAAAGTAACGAAGTAATTAAAAACCCAGATATGACAAAAAACACATCCACGCCAACGTAACCGCCAGGACAACCCATTTTAGCGTGGTACAAAACCACTGCTAAAACCGCTACGGCGCGAAGACCATCTATCTCGGGACGATATTTAAATTGATTCTTAAAACGCATTTCGAGAGCTTGGAGGGAGATTCAATTACCCAGGTCTGGGAGCACAGTCGGCGTGATCATCTTTCGTGCTTAGGTGGTAATACTTATTGGATCCCGTATTTGTACACTTAAATAATAACGATGGTAGCGAAATAGGGCGGGTCTCGTTTTTTACTCCATTCCAAAAATCCAAAGTCACTATCCAATTCAATCCTGCTATAGGTTCGCCCTACGGTCTTACCAGTGCATGTAAGGGGGTAGTATAAACTTCTCTTGCGTGCCCGTCTGATCTTGCTTGCCGCCTTCCATTTGCTGACAATGCCCGCGGAAACACCCAGTTACTTGGGTATTTCCAGACACAAGACACCCTTGGCGGTTTTCGGGATTATCCGCGTGCGGAGAGCGCATCGGGCCTCTATTTTGGTTTGCGCGACATTGAGAGGAACTGCCCAGCCCCATATTGAATTGGAATGATTGAAGTGCCCAGCGTGCTATTCAGCTCAGTCTCGTTCTTCAATTAAGTTTCTCGAGTATTTGCTAGGGTGTTTTTTGAAGCCAAAGATATGTGCCGTTCGAGCGCCAGCGTTTCCATGGAGTGATTAAATTGCGGTTGAATTGTCGCGGGATATTCCATAACTGAGATGCGCCCAATGACTTCCAGAATGGCAGACGGATGGGGGTGAGGTTTACCCGTCTTGCGAGAAAACGTAACGAAAAGTTTGAGAAAAGATTTATGTGCTCGATAGGTTCGAGTGCGCCAAAATCTTTGCTGCTGAGTACAGAGTAGTCGCCACGACTTTGTGCCAATATCAGCTGGGAAGGCAAATTCGTTGCGCCTGGGGTGGACCACTTGATCAAACCGCCGGGGCGCAAGCTGTTTGAGAGGAGCTGTGCTACACCAAAAGGGTCGGACAGATGCTCGAGAACCTGATCGACGTTGATAAAGTCAAACTGATAGCCGGTGATTTCTGAAAGGCCAAGCATTTTGATTCCTCGGCTTGAGCAGAACGCAGAGGCTTGGGGGTTCACATCCGTGCCGTAAACATCGCAACCATGAGCAAGAGCCATGCTCGCCCATTTTCCCCAAGAGCATCCAAAGTCCAAAACAATCGGCCTTTTCACCGACAGCATCTGTCGCAGTAGCAGAATTTCTTCTGTTAGATGAGCAAAGTGATAAAGCCTATGTTTTTCAATCACTTCAAAAAAGTGAGAATCATCGTTTGGGGAGCAATAGTGATTGCATAATTCGCCATCCTCCATAACCCACGTTTGGAAGTGCAGTCCGCTCTCTTTGCATCTGCGGATTTCATAGTGTTTATCAATGTAAAGAGAGCGCACCCTTGAATTCAATCGGGCTACATTCAATTCGATGGATTCATATGGTCTTGAGAAAATAATTTCAGATTTTTCTCCGCTTATTGGACATTTAACACGTTGGATCATTTATTGATTAATGATAGGAGGTTAGAACTGGGGAGGGAAGCAGAGTATGTGGGCGCAGTTTTTAAATTAGGATTATGGATGGTTTCAAGTTGGGTTTGTTTGTTAGGTTACTTATCCCCCATAGGCAAGCTTTGTTGCTGTTTGGTCCTTGCAGGTGCCCAGATCGGTGGCTACGGCGCGTTCACTCCCAGGGCAAAGGTCTCCGCGGACATCAGAGCTATTTTCAATGGTATCCGCCCAGCCAACTACATCTCCCGAGTAGACAAGCGCTGTGACATTTGAGGCGGGTGCGTCACGCGTTCCCTCTCAAACACAACCCGTGTGCTCCCAGGCAGGAAGCGACTTCCCAACAGGGCGCTCTACTGCACCCGCGCAGTGCGCAGGCGCACCCATGCCGTCGGCGTCAACTCGGCGGCCGACTTTACTCCGCTCAGGCCGGGGCGTGTCTCCTGGTAGGCCAGCACTGGCAGCACCTCCAGAAGGTATTCACGGGCATTCAGCTTGAGCCGCTTGCAGGTCTCCAACACCGACAGCAACGCCGCAACCTTCGGCCCCGCACTTTCGCTTCCGATCTGGATCCAGTTTTTACGCCCCAACGC
>CANJPY010000086.1 GCA_947476255.1 Chthoniobacteraceae bacterium
GTCGATTTTGCCATTCGCGGCTGCGGCCTGAACTTCGAAATCTCAAAACAACCCAAGCGACTGCTAACCACACCGAAAAACTGCCACCCCCAGAACACCCCCAGAACACCCCCGGTCAAACAACGCCCTTCAACTGTCAGTTTGATTTGATCGTCCGGAAGGACTCAATCGCGCTTAGATCACAAAATGAGCATGCAATCCCCGTAGCTGTAAAACCTGTACCCCTCACGCACCGCCTCCTCGTAAGCCGACATCACAAAATCCCGACCCGCCAACGCACTCACGAGCATTAAAAGCGTGCTCTTTGGCAGGTGAAAATTCGTGAGCAACGAATCAACCACGCGGAACTCATAGGGAGGGCGGATAAAAAGCTCGGTGCGTCCGATGTCAGCGTTCACCCCGCCCCGGAGCGCCGCGCAGGATTCCAGCACCCTTGCAGATGTTGTTCCAACCGCAATAACCCGGCTTGCAGCATTCACAAGACCGGCAGTCGCAACCGGCAATTCATACCGCTCGGAATGCATGGGATGCTCTTCGAGAATCTCGGTCTGCACTGGACGAAAAGTTCCCGCACCGACATGCAATGTTAGAAATCCATGCGGGATTCTACTCAATAATTCATTGGTAAAATGAAGGCCTGCAGTGGGTGCAGCCACTGAACCGTCGCACTTCGCATACACCGTTTGATAACGCTCCTCGTCCAGTTGATCGGCCTCGCGCTCAAAGTACGGAGGAAGCGGCAACCTGCCCACTGCCCCCAAATCAAGCGGTTTATCAAACTCGATGCGACGATCGCCGTCTGGATAAACCTCGCACACGATGCCAGTTGCACCGCCCGCCACAATGCTCGCTCCGGCCCTCAACTTCTTTCCGGGCTTTACCAAACAACGCCAGGAAAGCGCCCCCATGGATTCCAGCAGCAGAAGCTCCAGTTTGCCGTCATCACTAAACACACGCGCCGGAATAACTCGTGTATCATTCAGAACCACAAGGTCTCCGGATTTTAAAAACGACTCGAATTCGCAGAAAAACCGATGCTCCCAGCGGGCCTCCTTCCGGTATAAAACCATCATCCTTGCCCGCTCTCTCTGCTCCGAGGGGCGGACTGCGATCAAATGCTCAGGCAGCGGATAGTCAAAGTCCGAGGTGCGGAAACTCATAAAGAAGGATTCTGACACAGACACCACGTTCATCAATGACGCCTTTTTTCAAAAAAGACGCCCTAGAGCACCTATCCCGCCCAAGATGGCTTCTCCGATGGTCGGTTCTGCATGGTGTGCCGCAGATTGATCCCCCTTCCCCTTTTAGAGACCCCCGCCCGCTTCATGAACCCTGAAATCAGGTTGCTGGAAAAGCGGGTTTATCCGGGGTTCGTTAAAAAACCAAGAGGATTGAACAAAAAGCCGTTGAGACGCTTTAATCAGCGTTCATTTGATGCAAAACTCATTGCGTGCACTTTTTTAATAAATTTGAGAGTGCTAAAAATTACACTAAACATATCCACATGATCTTGCTTCGTTAATAACCGAATTACACGTGGATACAACGAATGCGTACCGATCCGCAGGTGAATCATGAGTGCATGCACAGCCTCGAGAGGCATCCAACGGAATCCTCTCCCAAGCCCGTCCATCGCAAGAAACGACGCCTCGACCGCTGGGTTGCCGCAAGTCCATCGCCAGCCAAAGTGGCGGATTCTTGCCGCCAACCCAGTGGATGCGATGGCTAACACAGTGGATGCCACGCTTCATAAAACTATTATATTAAGCTTCCTATGGAGAAACACAACCAGCCCCATGCATTTCGAGGTGCTGCACTCTTGCGCTCCAGAGCCTTCCAGAGCCAAATCTCCGGCGAATGGGAGTTGAAACGGTTTGTGCCTTTAAGGTGTAACCCGCTCTTTATCATAAGAATAAGCAACGAATTTGAATTCTGTAGGAAACGGTGGTTCCTGTGGGACTGAAAATGCGACGAACCGTGGACACCGTATGGACGCGGCCGACGAAACAAAGTTTGGAGCGCCTCGGGGTACCCCGCAGAGGACGGCGTTGTTTGAATCAGGGCGGCATGCTCTGTTGTGCGCAGACGCCCGTTTATTGATGCGATCTTGAGGGCACACCAAAGTGTCTCAGCAGAATGCAATGCATTAGTTTAAATATTATGCATACCATTCAACCGCCCTCCCTGGATCATGAAAGGCAGGGTTTTTCCAGCTGTAAAGCTCTACGCCTAATAGGATAAATTCAAGCCGGCTTTAGTTTCTGCAGCCGGCGGTAAGACTCTTGATGTAAAATATATTCAGTTGAGTGGATGATTTTTAATCTTTAGTTTTCGGAGCTGCAACCATACGGGAGCGAGGTTCATATGACTGGCTATAACGCTGGCGCCGTGATTTTTTTTGAAACTAATGTTTACAAAGCACTTGTTTCAGCCTAAGTTTTCTCACGTTAGGTTGACAGTGCGTTTGCTGCTGACCAAGCGACTTGGTGTCTGTGAAAACACCAACGCTTGAATCACCCTTCCTGCAGATAGCATAGCTGAGGGTCTACGGACCCTTGTCGGCCAGATTTAACATTTATCCTCTACCTTACTACACTCATGCACGAGTTCCGGACGCTTTTAGCAAAGTATTTACGTGAGAATCACTGGACCCAGCAACACCTTGCAGGTCTCCTTGATGCTGACCAAGCCACCGTTTCCAGATGGTTGAGTGGTCGGGTTCAAATGGGTGGGGAAACACTTTCCAAACTCATCTCGATTGTCCCCGATGAACAGAAGAGCGTTCTTCTGGAATCTTTCCTCCGTGATCACATTCCAGACGGTTGCGACTATTTGGTGAATCTCAGTGCCGTTGGCGGAGACAAGGCGCGCCTCAAGCCCAACCCTGCTGCTGAGCCTGAGTTCCCCAAAACAATGGACCCGCAACTCAAGCGGCGCTTGGTGTTTTTCTCGAACATGGCGATGAAGTCCCCTGACATTCGCAAATTGATCGACGTCGTCTACAAGTTGGCGAGCAAAGGCAAGGCTTAATCGGCCTGCTCCGCTGCGATTAGCTCTTGTCCAGTCGATTGGGGTTTTAGGTTTGTTGTGTTGTGTTGGGTCTCACACAATCTTGTGTTGAGATAAAGCAGTGCAAACAAAGCGGTGTAAACTTGCCAGCCTCTGAGCCCCGTCCGTTCATTCGGACGGGGCTTTTTTGTATTCGGCCCTCTTGAGCCTGTGAGCCTGTGAGCCTGTGAGCCTGTGAGCCTGTGAGCCTGTGAGCCTGTGAGCCTTGCCGTACTTTGGGTTCGCACGTTTGCTGACAGCATTGTCGCCAAAGCTGAAAAAATCTGCCCTCAGTGGGGCTGGCCTAGATCGATTGGCCCGCCTCAATCAGCCACTCTTGCAAGACTCCATAGAATTGAATCTGGAACAGGATCATCCCTTCGAGTCCCGGCAGAAGTGGCCCCTCTTCCAGCACCTCGTCCTTAATCCGATGGCGCGCAACCAATGATAAACGCGCTTGATTGAGCGCATGAATCCATGCGCCCACGTGGAGTTGGGGAATTTCCAGTTCCATTTCGTTGCCCCCGCTTGCTCGGAGCGCCGTCAAATCTTCCTCCACTCGATCGCGATTCCCTTCAAACTGCGCTTCGAGCTCTGGACGAACAAACTCTCTCCATTCGTCGTCCATTTCCGGCTCGGTGCCCCCGCTCAACGACGGAAATAATCTCGAATCGGAATCAGGATGGGGGGCCCCTGCCTCTGGAAGTTTGAGCAAAAGCTCCGTTAAAAAGTCATCCAGTCCTGAGAGCAGGAGGATTTCGGAATTCTTGGCCTGCAAGGTCAATCTGCGGCTCATACGCTCCTCTCCAGGACTGCAAGAAGAAGAGATGCGTGCAGTTGCTGAATGTAAAATTCAGCGCGTTCGCGTTCTCCGCTCCAAACGACGGAACGCCCTTTTTTGTGCACCTCCATCATGTGCTGTTCTGCTTTTTCCAGCGAAAAACCGAGGATTTTCATGAATACTTTTGTAACATAGGACATCAGGTTTACTGGATCATTATACACAACAACATTCCACGGTGTATCAAGCAAATCCTTTGTTTCATCCCTTATTTCTGGCAATGGAGAAGCTGCTTTAATCATAGGAAAATGTACGGTACATCTATCAGTGGACGGTGAGACTTGTTTTGTGTTTCGGATATCTTGAATCAAATTCACAAACCATAGAAGTTCTCGTGAGGAGTCAGGATTGCAGTTTTCCGTCGTTGACCGCATCGATCAACTGGCGAAAACGGCCGAAATTTTTCTTGGCGGGAATAAAGATCAGACGAGGCAAGGCGGAGATTTCAGGTTCGTTGGCTTCCTCCGGAAGTTGAACAGTCTGCTCCAAAGCGTGAATTCCCAGAATGTCGCCAAAATTCTCGCGCAACCCGTGCAGGGCGGCGTCCTCGAGGGGGTAGCGCATGCGGATGACAAACCGCTCGCCCACCCAGCGGTAGGAATGGAAGTTGCTGTAAAACTTTTCAATCTCCGCTATAGCCTCCTCGAGGGAGTCGGTGACCTTAAAAAGGTGAAAGTCTTCTGCGGATATCAACCCAAGTTTTAAGAGATATTCTGCAAGGAAACTGCGCCAGGTATTCCAATAAGCGCCCTCCGGTTTATCAACCATGACCACCGGTAAAATCCGCGCCTTTCCTGTTTGCATTAACGTTAGAACCTCAAACGCCTCGTCCATGGTTCCAAATCCCCCGGGAAACAAGACCACGGCGTGCGACTCTTTGACAAAATTGAGTTTACGCGTGAAGAAATAATTAAAGTTCACCAGTTTCTGGTCCCCCTCAATGGTTTCGTTTGCGCGTTGCTCAAAGGGTAATCTAATATTCAGTCCAAACGAGGACGCCCGCCCCGCGCCCCTTTGGGCTGCCCCCATAATGCCCTCGCCGCCCCCCGTCATAATCATGTATCCAAGCTCTCGAATCCGGCTGGCGAACCTCTCCGCGGCTTGAAACTCCTCCTCGCCTTCGGCCGTCCGAGCCGAACCAAAAACAACCACTTTGCGTTTGTCTCGATACGGCGCAAACATGCGGGAAGCCGTGCGCATTTCACGCAGGGCCCGATTAAAAAGCTTAAGATCTGCTATACTCGCATGATCCTTGGCCAACTTGAGCGCCGTCATCATCATCTCCCCAATCAAGCCCCGTGCTTTTTCATCCGCCCCCCAGTCCTCGAGCATCTTGTGAATGCGTTCGTCAAAATCAGGATCGCCGCAGGAGCGGGTACCGCGGTTGGGCAAAGCGTGAATTCCGCCTCCAGTGAAGTCTTGCACAATGTTGAGTTGGGGTGAGATTGGTTGGGGTTGTTGCGGAGAAGACGCGGCCAGAAAACAGGACTGGAAGACGCGGCCAGGTGAAGTCGGTCGCGCCTGCGCTTCGCCTGCAATCATAAATCAATGCCGCTCCTTTCTCAATGTCCAACTCCCTTTCTCACGAGAACAAACCGCGGAGGCCCCTGCCTCTCGTGGAGGCCGTATGGTTTTCTAGAACTACGCTCTCCTTTGACTTGAGCGATGGCCGTTCCATCAGTGTTCCCCTCTTCTTTTACCCTCCCCTTCTTGCGGCCTCCGAGGATCTACGCCGTGGGTACGAAATCCACGCCAGTACGGTTTACTGGGATACTCTAAAGTTCAAGCTCACCGCCTCCGACCTCCTTTCGGGAAAACGCAAGGGCTGACTCGCGTCCAAAAAAATCTCCCTCCAAAAGGAAATGGACTTCCGTTAGCCTCAAACAGGCATTCTGAAGCAAGAAATTCATTTGTTTTCGTTTCTTTTGCCTTGTCTAAAGGGCACTCCGTGGAGGTTCATCTACTCCTATCCATGGAAACGAACATTCAACAACTCGGAGACTGCCAATTCGTTTCCCCCCTAACACACACCTCTTTCGAAGTTACCTTTCGCTCGGACTCGGAACAAGTTCTTTTCGATCATCTTAGAAATGAGTCTGGCGGGGAAAATAGCACCACCAGCTTCGAGCTCGCTGGCCCGCGTGAGCGCCTCTTCTTTGACCCCAGTAAAACGACCGCAGCCATCGTCACCTGCGGCGGTCTCTGCCCGGGCTTGAACGACATCATCCGCGGCATCGTCACGCAATGTCACAACCGCTACGGAGTCTCCCGTGTCTTCGGATTCCGCTACGGCTATCAAGGACTCATTGCTCGTCAGGGGTTTACTCCGATGGTTTTGCGCCCGGAGTCGGTCGCGCAAATTCACAACTTTGGCGGTTCCATCCTCGGAAACTCGCGTGGGCAGCAGGACATTGGCGAGATGGTCGACTTGCTCGAGGAGATGAACGTTGACATCTTTTTTGTCGTCGGCGGCGACGGAACGCTCCGGGGCGCTTCCGCCATTGCGGCGGAGTGCCGCAAGCGTGGTTTGCGCAAGGCGATCGTGGGCATTCCCAAGACTATCGACAATGACATCATGTACTTGGACAAAAGCTTCGGCTTTGAAACCGCCTTCGCCATGGCGGTGCAGGCAGTGCGTTCCACGTATGTGGAGTCCACCGGTTCGCTCAACGGCATTGGTCTCCTCAAACTCATGGGCCGCGATTCGGGATTTATCGCTTGTTATGCGGCGCTTGCCGGCAGCAACGTTGACTTCGTGTTGATTCCAGAAGTGCACTTTGAGCTGGAAGGCTCCGGAGGCCTTCTGGAGGCTCTGCATTACCGGGTCGCCAAGCGGCGGAGCGCTGTGGTGGTTGTGGCGGAAGGAGCGGGGCAGCATTTGTTTCCACCCGCGAGCGCAAAGGACCCAAGCGGCAACGTCGTTTACGGAGACATTGGCGCGTTTCTGCGCGATAAAATCACCGAGTCATTCAAAGAACGCCGGGTCTCCGCCAGCGTGAAGTATATCGACCCGAGCTACCTTATTCGCAGTGTCCCCGCCAATGCGCAGGACAATGTGTATTGCTCCCAGCTGGCTCAGCATGCCGTGCACGCCGCCATGGCGGGCAAAACGAGCATGCTGGTGGGCCGCTGGCACGGCGCCTTTGTGCACCTGCCTCTGGACATGGTGACCCATGGCCGCCGCAAGGTGGATCCCCAGGGGGAACTCTGGAACTCCGTCTTGGAAAGCACCGGGCAGCCGGCACGCCTTTACTAAGGAGGGCCTGCGAAAATCAGCGCCCCTTGGGGACGCTGGCTTGAGTGCTGCCAGATCCCAGTTCCCCTCGGTTCTTCCGCCCAGACCCGCTTTAAACCGGCAGTGCAGAGCGCCAGATTGCCTCCTGAATAGAATGCATCTGCTCTCGTTCCAAGTCTGTGCCATCGACATACCCGTTGAGATGCAGCAGGCCGTGGATCACATAAAGCCCGATTTCGTCGGCCACTGAGTGTCCGAACTCCAAGGCGCACCGCTCCGCTGTCTGTGCGCTAATCACAATCTCGCCATGTTCAAAGGTGATAACGTCCGTGGCACCGGGAATGTTCATGAACTGTCGATGGATCTGGTCAATTCTTTTGTCACTCACCAAAGTGACCACGACCTCCGCAAGCGCGCCCAAAAGACGATACCCGTCAGCAGATGCCGCGAGGCACTCCGGCAACACTTTTTCCGCAAAACGTTCAATCGCCCCAGTGTCCACCCGCACTGAGCGCTGCCGGTTCAGCAATACAACCGCGGGTCCGCCCCGTTGAGGCTTCATACTCATGCCAAGTGCGCCTTGCCCGACGGTTCCTGATTTCCAGACACTGCAGCGACTGGGATCCGTCGTTTTTCATGCACTCCCTCACCAGCCGTTTGGCGGTGTCCCGCCTGTGACTCCCGCTTCGACACCGCCTTCGGATAGGCGATGCGTGAATGCATCATACTTCGGAGTGTCTTCTTAAAACTCTCCGCCACCTCGTACAGTTCGTTCATCCTCAGATCGCACTCCTTCAGTTCGCCGTCAAGGAGACGTTTTTGCAAAATGTCCTCCACTAGTTGATCGATCTTTTGAGGACTCACCTTTTCTAAACTCCTAGACGCACTCTCCACGGAATCCGCAAGACTGATGATCGCGCATTCCCGCGATTGCGGGCGCGGACCGTGGTAACAAAACGACTCCTCCCTCACTTCGGGCGGTTCTTCCTCGGATTCCTGGGCAACGATGACCTTTCGCGCTTCTTCCTGTTGCTCCAAGGCGCGGCGATAAAAGTAATACACCGTCGAGGTGCCATGATGCTGTTGAATCACATCAATGATCTCACGGTTAAGCCGATGTTTAAGGGCAAGGTCAACCCCCTCCTTCACGTGCGCAATGATGATGAGTGCGCTCATGGTCGGAGCCAGATCCGCATGGGCGTTTCTGCCAAACCTTGCATTCTCGATAAAGTATTCGGGTTTTACGAGCTTTCCAATGTCGTGAAAATACGAGCACACGCGGGCCATCGCAGCGTTGGCACCGATCGCCTCCGCCCCCGCTTCCGCCAACTGCGCCACCATCAGGCTATGATGATAGGTGCCGGGCGCCTCGAGCGTCATGCGCTTGAGCAAGGGGTGGTTCAGATCCGCCAGTTCCAGCCACGTAATGGAAGTCGTGATCCGGAAGAGGACCTCAAGAAGCGGCAGGATCCCTGAAATAATCAAAGCCACCCCGACTCCGCTCGCCAAAGCCGCCACCCCCTGCCAGGCAATCACATGCCAATGAACCAGGGCTGGAGCTATGCGTACCGCCATCCCAATCTGGCCCATGAGCAAATCAAGCGAGAGCGCCGTACAGCCCACGAGAAGTCCGGCCTTCAAGAGATCCGTGCGACGGCGAACATCTTTGGTCATCAATGCAGCCACGAAACCCGTAAGAAGACTGACCACCAGAAATCGCGCATTCAGCGCCCCATTGATCATCGCACCAAAGAGGCTGCCAAAAATGGAAACAACAATTCCCAAACGCTGCCCAAGCAGCACAGAAATGAGCATCGGCCCCAGTGTAAAGGGAATGCTCAACTCCCAAAGCTGCCTGCGGTCCAGAGCGCTCCATTCGACGCCCGAGGGAACCATCGACTCCAGCGCCTCGGAACCCACCCAGCGCACCGCGCCCACATGAAAAACAAGGGTGCCAAGAATCAGCAGCAACCGGGAATTATCCCCCCAAATCCGGTGGTGGTTCATCCAAATCAACGCCACCGCCAGCATGTAAACCAGCCCTTCAACCAGCCATCGTTCTGGGGTCCCCGATCCATTTGCGCCTCCTGAAACCACTTGGATCAGCAAGAGTCCCATCACCACGACCAAAACAATGCGCGCAGTCCCCCCGTAACACAACGACTCCAACCACTCACTGTGATTAATCCTCCGGCGCCACTTCGCGGAAGCCAGCCCCCTCCGGATCAGGCGTTGTCTCGTAAAAAAGGAAAGCATGCAGCGTTCGTTTGGGGCACTCGAGCGCTACCGCGGCGGACGGGAATCCCCCACACCGCGGTGTTTGCGATAGGCACGCACAATCGAGGCCACCAGTTCGTGTCTAACCACATCCTGGTCGTCAAAGTGACAAAAATCAATCCCCTCCACCCCTCGGAGCGCTTGAATCGCCTCCACGAGGCCGGAGCGGCGGTTGCTTGGAAGATCCACCTGGGTATGGTCTCCAGTAATCACGCACTTCGAATCCAAGCCAATGCGCGTCAAAAACATGAACATCTGTTCAGTGGTTGTGTTCTGCGCTTCATCCAAAACGATGAATGAACGCGAGAGAGTGCGCCCACGCATATAGGCGAGAGGCGCGATTTCAATCACATTGCGTTCCAGACAGCGTGCAAGCTCATCCGGGTCGAGCATGTCTTCTAGGGCGTCATACAAGGGCCGCAGATAGGGCATGATTTTTTCCTTCAAGTCGCCAGGCAAAAAACCCAACGCCTCCCCAGCCTCCACGGCTGGACGTGTCAAAATGATACGCGAAACCAAATCTTTCTTGAGCGCCGCCACCGCCATCGCCATTGCCAGATAAGTCTTCCCAGTGCCCGCAGGTCCTACGCCAAAAACAATGTCGTGTTTTTGAATCGCCTGCACGTACGCGCGCTGGTTGTCCGTTTTGGGCGTGACCGCCGCCCGCTTCGAGGACACGTTGAGACGCGTCGAACTTAACTGATCCAAGCCTGCCACTGAAGGTTCTTGAAGGGCACGCAAGGCATACTGGATTTCCTGCCGCCGGATCGGAACTCCATTTCCCCTAGCCCTCTCCAACTGCTCAAACAAGCGCCGAACCTTGCCCACCTGTTCGGCGGCACCCTCTACGCGAAGCCATCCCTCGCGGGTCGTCAGACGGACTGCCAACTCCTGTTCCAGAAGCTTGAGATGCGCCAGATCGTTCCCATAGAGCGCCTGCAAACTTCTGCCGCTCTCAAACTGCAACGTCTCAATTTCTGTCATGCGCGTAAAGATCGGGTCGTACCGTTACTGGGACAAAACCGGCAATTCCATACACAGAAAACAAATTTTATCGGAACCCGTAAGCCAGCGACCAAACGGTGCGCTCCTCTGTGGATTTTTCAATCTCCACCAACAGGTAGTAGGTGCCTGTGCGCTTGGGACGAATACGGGCCGCCGCCTTCTGCCCCTTCTGCCACACCTCGTCTTCAGCAAGCTTTCCAGCGCTGTCGTAGATGTGGACGGATATTTTTGCACCTTTGCAATCCGTCCCCATCCAAAACCAGTACTCGTTTCCCTTGAAAAGCTGGTGGGCGATCGGTTTGGGCTGACCGGAAGGAAGGTCCCCGCCCCAATATTCCTCCCGTACCGTGAAGCCTTCTTTCACCGCTCCCTGAGCAGCCTCAAGAGCGAAGGAAAGCGCGTCGTCGATGGTCCCCTTGGCCGTCCCGGGACCCGAGAGAAGGATCAATGCAGCCAGAGTTGCCAGAAATGTTCTTTGCACAAAAAAGCCCCGTTTCATTTGCTTGTTTTTCCACTCACGGCCGCCACCAACTCAGCACAGATCTTCCCGATTTCCCGAGCCTCCTTTTCAGAGATCCCCGGCCCATCGTCCGTTCCCATCAGCGGCCGAATCAATGTAAGTCCGTTTTGAATCTTCGCAATCACGGCCTCTTTGCGCGCCTTCTCCGAGAGCGCCTGCAGCTGCACATGAAAATGCTCAATCAGCACAGGCTGGTGCAGCAGTTCCGCCCCGTCCTTGGAGTAGGCCTTGTTCACCACGCTCGCAAGCGCTTCCGTGCCCCTCAACCACCCCCCGAGACTCACCAACTGCGCAAGCGACTCGCTGTTAAGCTCCATCATCGCCTGCCGTACATCCGTGAGCGCCAAGTCCAACTCCTTGCGCACTTCCGCCCACTTCCGCTTTTCCGCGTATTCCACAATCGAATTCGCCCGGCGGCTCACCGCTTTCTCCACCCCAATCGCCTTTGCCAGAGACCGTACGCTGTTGCCAATGTTCTTCACCTCCTCGGCATTCTCAGCCTCAACGGCAATAAACCCCTCGGCAATCACGGCTCCCAGCATCAGGGAGATCTGCTCCTTCCCGCCAGCAGGAGTCGCGAGGCCCTTCTGGGCCCGCAATACATCGGGCCAGTTTGGCTTGCCCAGCTTGTCCAAAACGGCAAAAACCTCGCTCGGCACAGGTACCAGAACACGTTCCACCAATTGAGCTTCTTTCGGAAACTGGCCCACCGATATCGTCTTGGCTGGAGCCGCGCTCAACACCGCAGTGCCCGCCAAGCTGAACACGCCCGCAAGCGCGCAAAGAGTTCGTTCATTCATATTAGGGTCTCACTAGCTTCAACGTTCTGCATAAAAACTCAACACCCGCTTTTGGGCGATATTTCCTTTGCCTCCGTTCCCCTCAGACCACCTTCCCACTCCATTTTAATTTTTGCCGCAACACCTCGAAAAATGGAAGTCCAGCCGGAAACACCAGCCTCAGAGCCTGCCGGGAACGCCGAATTCGGGTCAAATCCCCAGGCTCCAGCGCAAGGGGATGCCGCCCGTCCAGCGTCAAACACACCCCCTGCTGCCCCGCCGATGGGCGCACCGTGATGCTCGAACGCTCATTTACGATCACGCTCCGGTTCGTCAACACGTGCGGACAAATCGGCGTCACCACAAAGACCCCGGAATCAGGCGCCATAACCGGCCCGCCCGCGCTCAATGAATAGGCCGTCGAGCCCGTCGGGGTCGCTACAATCAATCCATCAGCGTTATACTCTGTAAGCATAACGCCGTCGATCTCAACCTCCAAACGGATCACTCTCGAGCGTTCACCCCTCGAAATAACCACTTCATTCAAAGCACGCCCGTTCCAAAATGCCACCCCGTCCCTGAGCACCTCCACGGAGAGCAGGCTTCGCTCGCTCACAATCGCATTGCCGGCAAGAATTTCCGAAAGCACCTCCTCGAAGTCTTCCGGCCCCGCTCCCGTCAGAAACCCCAGAGTGCCGAAGTTGATTCCAAAAATATGAGGCGCAGGAAACGCTCCGTCATGCACGGCCTGAAGCAATGTGCCGTCCCCCCCAAGAACCACGAGCAGGGCACAGCGCCGAAACACATTTTTAACACTCAATTCCGACCCCTCTCCAAGCAAACCAGCCGTCGCACGGTCAAAGAGCACCTCGCAACCACGTTTACGAAGCACGGCAGCCACCCGCCCCAAAAGCTCACAAGCTCCTGGCTTTGCGTTATTTGCAATGATTCCTACAGTTTTCCAATCCATGCGAGGAACTCAACGTTACCATCTCCTCCCTTGATTGGGGACTCAATTAAACCTTTCCACTCCAATCCAGCTTGCTCCCCAACCCATCCCCGAATCCGCTCCACCGCTCGCCCATGCAATTCCGGGTCCCTCACAATCCCCCCCTTCCCCACTTCCTCACGGCGCAATTCAAACTGCGGCTTTATCAAAACCACGGCCTGTCCCCCTGCGCGCACCCGCGCGAGCGTTGGCGGTAAAATGAGCGTCAGCGAGATAAACGAAACGTCCGCCACCAGCAAATCAACGGTCTCCGGCACCTCGGCGCTGCTCAGATACCGGCAGTTCACCTTCTCCAAAACCACTACACGTGGATCACTTCGGATTTTCCAGTCCAACTGCGAATGCCCGACGTCCACTGCGTAAACCTTGGCTGCCCCATGCTGCAGAAGACAATCGGTGAACCCTCCCGTAGAAGCGCCCACATCCAGGCACACCCATCCCTCAGGACGAATCCCAAAAACAGCCAAGCCCCCCTCCATTTTGAATCCCCCGCGCCCCACATAGCGCTCCCCTGCCTGTACCACAATCTCCGCATCCGCCGCAATCCGGCTCCCCGCCTTGTCCACCGCCTGCCCTCCAACGCTCACAAGCCCCGCCATGATCGCACGCTGCGCACGCTCCCTGCTCTCCATGAGACCGCGCTCCACAAGAAGAACATCCAGCCTTTGCTTCATATATGGCCGTGACTTAACACAACCCGCGCCCTCGTGAACAGGGTGAATGTTCGGTAATTTCCGACCGCCCCTCCCCTGAATTCACACCTCCCTATCCCCAACGCCATCGCAGTGCCCGCGCCTCAGTATTTGCCTCCCTCCTCCTACTCTGAAGGCGGCGACTCTGACGGCGGGTACGCACTTTCTGCCGCCATCCACATGCGCAGACGCTTGTCGTATTGTAAATCCACCTTCCACCGCGTCAGGTGCGACTCCCCAACCACAGGGGAGACCTGCGCCTCCAACTCCACCGACGCCCGGTCCCCTTCTAAAAACGTCACCTGCGCCGGATCAAAGTCGCGAAAATGCACCCCGGAAAACCATCCCAGATTTTCCCGCAGCACTCCACGCGCCCTCCAGTAGGCTGAGGCCTGGTCTTTGTCCACCTGATGCTGCTCTCTCCACCCCTCGCGCAACGTCGGCATAAAAAGCCATACCACCAACGCCAACACCGCAAACGTCCCCAGCGTACCGGCCCCAAAGTGAAGCCTCCGGCGTTTCACCTCCTCCTTGGGCACAATGAGCTGCGTCACTGGCTGCCACTGTTCCAAACCTTCACACCAAAACATGGCTTCACTATGAACAATGCCGCTGTTCACCATGTGTCCAATTTGCCCCACCGTGTACGGTCCACGCTGGGTCCCGTGCAGATACAAAAAATAGCGTTCCTGAGACATCCTACAAAAACAAACTCTCTCCCTCCAGCCTAAGACGTTTGCCAGGCAGGCTTCCCTGCCTGACACGCTCAAAAACAAACCCAGATCCAGCAACCCCAGAAGCAGAGGAACATCCCTCCCCTAACACTCAATCGCTTCTATTCCCTCCGCCAACCGTACCGGACCTGCGATTCTTCTAGCGCAAGTGGACCACCTCACCTCGCGCCATGGCCGCGTGCTGCGCATCTGAACAGGGGGCGTTCAAGGGCACTCCGGCATCCGCGTGGTTTTGCTGGACCAGCTTGTTTTCGAGCAGATAACGCTCCACTTCCTCACCCGAAATATCAGCGAGCATCACTCCGTTGACCTCCACACAGGGACTCAGAGGCTGGCCGCTCCGCTGTTCCATTTCAAAGCGAAATGCCGGGTTCTTGATGATGTCTTTTTCCGCGTACGACAGTTCATACTTCGCCATCACGGCGCGCACGCCATTGCTCCATCCGCACATCGTCTTCAAATAAGCTGTAACTTGTGGTTTTTCCATAAAAGGGTTTGTTTTAATTTAAAAAAAGGGTCTCCAAAAAAGAAAAAGACCGGCGCGAAGCATAACCCCGCACCGGCCTTTCTGACAGCACAGACTTTTCAGTCAGCACTTAAACTTTGCTCGAAAACAAGACTACTTCTTCTTGCCTTCGCCTGGACGGTACTCTTCGGCAGCCGCAAACGCCTGCTCCAGACCCACCATGTCTTCGCCCGGACGCAAGGAGTCGAACGCTGCGGCTTCCCGCTTGATCTCTTCCTCGTCGTACGCTGCAGCCTTGATCGACAAGCCGATCCGGCGCTCGGTCTTGTCCACCTTGATGACGCGGGCTTCAATGTCCTGCCCCACTTTCAGATGGTCCTTCACCTTGTCCACGCGGTCTTCGCTGATCTGGGAAATGTGCACGAGACCGTCAATGTCCCCGTCCAGTTCCACAAAGGCACCGAAGCTGGCGATCTTGCTGATCTTGCCCTTCACCAAATCACCGATCTTGTAACGGGTCTCAATGGTCTTCCATGGATCGTCTTCAAGCTGCTTGACGCCAAGGCTGATACGCTGGCTGTTCTTGTCGATGTCGATGACCACCGCTTCGATCTCGTCGCCCTTCTTGAGCACTTCCGAAGGATGGTTGACCTTGCGCGTCCAGCTCATGTCGGACACGTGGATCATCCCGTCGATGCCTTCTTCCAACTCCACAAACGCGCCATAGGCGGTCATGTTGCGTACCGTCCCCTTCACCTGCTTGCCAATCGGATAGCGGTGTTCGATCTCTTCCCACGGATTGGGTTCGAGCTGGCGGACGCCAAGGCTGATCTTCTGTTCGTCGCGGTTGACGCCCAGCACAATCGCCTCGATCTCCTGCCCGAGCGTAAGCACGTCGCTCGGACGCGTGATGCGCTTGGTCCAGGAAAGCTCCGAAACGTGGATAAGTCCTTCGACGCCTTCTTCGATTTCGACAAAAGCCCCGTAGGGCACCAAATTGGTGATCTTGCCCTTGACCCGCGTCCCCACTGGGAACCGGCCTTCGGTTTCCTCCCATGGATTCTTCTGGATCTGCTTGAGCCCCAAGGAAACACGTTCCTTGTCCCGGTTGATGTCGAGAACGACCACTTCGACTTCCTGCCCAACCTTGAGCAACTCGCTCGGATGGCCGAGGCGGCCCCAGCTCATGTCGGTGATGTGCAGCAACCCGTCCATGCCGTCCAAGTCGACAAATGCGCCGAAGTCGGTGAGGTTCTTGATGGCGCCGCGCACCACGTCGCCCGTCTTGGTGGAGTCGAGGAAGCGGCTGCGTCTGTCGGAGCGTTCCTGCTCGATGAGTTCGCGGCGGGAGAGCACGACGTTCTTGCGGTCGTCATTGATTTTGACGATCTTAAACTCGTAGGTATTGCCCACGAACTGGTGCAAATCCTTCGGAGGCACGATGTCGATTTGGGAACCGGGCAAGAAAGCCTCGACCCCAATATTGACGGTCAAGCCGCCCTTGACCACAGAGCGCACCTTGCCCTTGATGATCCCGCTTTCGTGGAAGACCTTGACGATCTTCTCCCAGTTCTGACGGTAAGCGGCGCGTTCCTTGGAGAGGATGACCATGCCTTCGTCATTTTCCAAACGGCAAAGAAGCACTTCCACTTCGTCTCCGACCTGGATGTCCTCCATGTCGTCAAATTCAGCGAGCGGAATCACGCCTTCGCTCTTGTATCCGATATCCACAAGCACTTCGCGTGCCCGGACTTCAAGGACGTGTCCTTTGATGATGCTGCCTTCCTTAAAGTCGCGAAGCTGGTGCGTCGCGAGCAATGCCTTCATGTCTGTCATTTGAGTCATTTACGATGACCTTTCCAATCTGTTGCGGTCTTTTCAGACCCAACCAACCACGGTTTCCACATTATCTCCCCAGCGGGTGACGGATAACAACACCGCCTCCTGTAACACCGGAGAGTTTTCCAAAGTACGCGGGTTTTTCTCTGTAGGCAAAGCAGAAAGCGTGGAGGAACGTAAAATAATCGAAACTTTCCTTGCCCCCTGCCCTCTCCCGAGTTAGTTTTGCGCTCCAATTTTTCAGCGGCGGGTGAGTGAGAGGCGTGTAGGCGTGTTGAACGCTGAGAGAAGTGGGAAGAGTCAAAGGCTAGGTAGCTCAGTTGGTAGAGCAGAGGACTGAAAATCCTCGTGTCGCCGGTTCGATTCCGGCCCTAGCCACTTTCTTTGATTCGCAAGGGGTTTACGGAATAGATCGGCCCTTAAAACTCTAAAGCTTCAACAAAAGCTGAAACACTATCCCGAGCGTCGGCTATCTTGGATCGCCGAGCGGATGTGTATAAATATTACGGGAAATGTGAGTCGGGTTGTTCACCGTGTAAATCCATCGCGGCTCGAAAAGGAGGTTTCAGAGAAGCTCTGTCGATTTATCATGGAGGAAATGAACACTGACCCCTATTTCTGCTATTTCCTATTTCTGACCAGTACTACGAACGGCAGGTTGCTGGGAAGGATCAAGACTGGGTGAAGGTATACGTGCACGGAGAATACGGCTACGTTCGGGATGGCAAACCTGTGTATCCTGAGTTCAAGGACAGCGTGCACGTGCAGGAGTTCGAGGTGACGGAGAAGCTGCCGTTGTATGTGGGCATCGACTTTGGACTCACACCGGCGGCGACGCTTGCGCAGCGAACACCGCTCGGGCAATGGCGCGTGCACAGCGAGTTGGTGACCGAAGACATGGGTGCGGTCCGGTTCAGCGAGGTACTACGGCGCGTGATGAACGAGCGTTACAAAGGGTTCACGTTCGCGAAGATCACAGGCGATCCTGCGGGCGATCCTGCGGGCGATCCTGCGGGCGATCCTGCGGGCGATGTCCGGGCGCAAACGGACGAGGTGACGCCGTTCCAGATATTACGAAAAGCGGGTATTCCAGCGCAACCGGCGGCGACCAACGATTTCATCAAACGGCGCGAATCCGTGGCAGGAGCGTTGTCCAGGCTCATTGACGGCGCCCCCGGACTGATCGTGCATCCACAGTGCGCGGTCCTTCGCAAGGCAATGGCGGGAGGGTACGCGTTGAAACGGGTTCAGGTTGGCGGTGCGGCGAAGTACCGGGATATCCCGGACAAGAACGACTATTCGCACGTGGCGGAGTCGTTGCAGTATTTGCTGGTAGGCGGAGGCGAGGCACGTCTGCTGGTGAAGCGGGAGAACCGTGGGCCGAGACCGGAGCTGGCAGTGATGGAGTAGGAAGCCAATGTCTGGGCGGAACAACAGAGTATAACTTGCGCCAACGATCCTTCGATGGCACTCTTAAAGCATGACCGCAACGCTCATTATTAATGAGGATGGGAAGATAGACCTGCCAGAGGATGTGCGTCTCGTATTTGGGGTAAAAGCGGGCTTGAAGATAAAGGCGGAGTTCTCTGCTGACCGCATCGAATTGGTGAAGGACATTCAGACCGCAACGAAGACAATAAGGTCTGCCACTGGTCGTTTGGTGGTGGCGCCAATGGCTGTCAAAGTGGATGCAGGAATGGCGGTTTGTGCGGAAAGGGATGAACTGTCCAGCCGTGGCTTAAAGAGATGAGTCGGTATTTGGATAGCTCAGTACTCGTTTCATCATTGCTGCCGGACGATTCGGATTTTCCAGCCTGTGACGCGTTGCTGGCAGAGGGAGGCCACTGGACGACGGCCCACGCGCTGAATGAAACTTTTGCCACTCTCACGGGAGGTCGGCTGGGAATTAGGATCGACGCCGCCATCGCTGCAGAAATGATTCGGGAGAGTATTCTGCCGTGTGTGCGGTTTGTGGAGGTGAGCGTGGAAGATGTGGTTGCGGCCCAAATTAATGCACGGCAACAAGGAGTGCGAGGCGGAGCGATTTACGATTACATGCATCTCGTAGCGGCACGTAAAGCGGGAGCTGAAAAGCTTCATACACTGAATATTAAAGACTTTATCAATCTGCGCCGCGATGGCGACCCTCTCATTGAACGGCCTTGAGCAGGTTCGAAAACGCCCCTACGACATGCGGTAGACTCGGGGATGGTGCTGGCGACTTGGGACATTGGTGCCGCGCTCACACACGTCGCAACCTATGGACGATCCCGCGGCACGCATCGAGCCCGCTGCTGACCTTGTAAGCCTCTCACCGCGTTGACGGGCGAGCAAGGAGGGCGAGTGGAGTGTCACACAATCAGGACGTGAACCGCCGCCAAAGGGTGAGCGGAGTACAGGACGTTGCAGGCAGACGGAGGGCGGCAGAACGACCGGAGCGCGCTAGGCTGTTGCTTGTCACAGCCTGGGGCCAGCGACGGGAGCGTAGCCGCATCGTGGTGTTCCGCTTTGCGGCACGCATGGGTAGAGGACGGTGCGCTCGCAGTTCAAGCGTGCAATACTGAGTGGACCTTGACGGGGCGCTGGATGTTGCAGGCAGACGGAAGCGTGGAACGCAGGACGTCGCAGGCAGACGGAAGCACGGCCCATTAAGTAGGACGTTGGAGGCAGACGGAATCACGTTGCCATTGGACGGCACGTGGAACAGACGCAGGACGCGGGCGTCGACGGGGCTCAGGACGTTGCAGGCAGACGGTGGGACGTGCCAGGCAAAGAGGACGGGCGCGGCGAGCGGTTGCGCAGACTTGCTACGTCGCGGCTACTGCGGCGGCAGAGGTCGTTACGGAATCATGCTGGGAGGCGATGAGCTGAGCTTGGGCGGCCGTTAGGCTTGTTTTTGCGTCCGTTGTCGTAAGCGTCGCGATGCCAAAGCCTAGTCCTTTGAGGGGGTTAGTCCAAAGGATGCGCCCAGTAGAGATTTCAAGACAGTAGAGTTCGCCGCCCGTATGGGCGAAGACCTGGCGCCCATCGACGTGCAAATTCACGAATTCTGTACCCAAGGCCGATCTCTGCAGTTGGGTCGTCCAGACGAAGTTTCCATTAGTCCGGTCGAGCGCACTGACGCTGTTTTTCGCGCCTACAAACAGTAGATTGGCTGGGTCCATGGTCGCAACTTAGCCTGTTGCTTCGGTTTTTGGAGCCCAAATTGAAAGTTTGGCGGAGATGCCTCTACGCTTACTTGTGGGCTTTGTTTTGTGCGGGTCGTGTGTGTTTGTTGGTCTACCCCCCTTTGCAGGTCGTTTATTTGTGTGGGAGGGGCTTTTGACATTTTTGAGGTGAAAATCGTGTGGGCAGTTGACGCGCCGCAGACTTTCTTAATTTTTAGGAAGGTCGCTTGAGTTGAAAATAATTTCGTCCAAGAAAATTCCATCCTTGCTGGAGTAACGTATGGCGATTGTAATTCCGGCCTTGAGGAGTGCTCGGGAACCGTCCTGCTCAATCGTATTAGTTCGGATAGCCGGGACCGTTTTCTGGTCCCATTCTGTTCGATTAAATTCTGAGTATGGGATAGAAATAGTCATGCGGTAGGTTAGACGCCGTCCTGGTTCAGCCGTGGCACCATCGAGCCGGGTGACTTCATCAACGACTTTTGGGGCGGATGCGTTCACCGCTTGAGCTATTTGTTCAAGCTGGACATCTTTTCTCATAAAACCCGCAATGGCAACGAATAGAGCACACCCCAAAACAATTGGACCGGTTATTTTCAAGGCGCGATTGATCTTATTTTTGCGTATGGGGTCCTTTATTCGGCCAACAATTAATCCTCGGCCAAAGACAAGAAATACCCCGACTAGGAGTTGCGAGATGTTATCAAGATTCATCGATAATTTTTTAATTTAGCGCGATCGAAGATACGGATGCAGCTAACGCAAATCAAGGATAGGCAGCTGGGGCAACTTCGAACCTCCTCATTCGGGCCCTTTTTGACTGGCTAAACAATTTGAATTAGAACGCCTAACCTTTGATTTTAAAACCTGAGAAGCAAGCGGGGTGTTTTTTATCCGATGGTCAGCCATCCGATGTCCGTAGTCGAAACGATTACGTGGCATCCGCATGCCCTTTACCGCCGACGAACTTCTGCGACGCCATGCGTGACCTTCAACCGGAGCGTGGGACCGCCGTGGTGGCGCCCCGTGCACGGCTTATGCGGCAGTCTGCAAATTGCACCTTGACCGCAGTGCGCGGCCCAATATGGTTGGCAGCCATCCGTTTCCGCTGCACCCACCTCTGCCTATGAAACGTCTGTTCTCTCTCTTGTGTTTCCTTGGCGCGCTGCTCGCCAGCAGCGGCCTTTCCCTCGGACTCACCATCCCCGCGAGCGAGGATACGGCCGGTGCTGCACAAATCACAACTACTGCGAGCGGTGCGTCCTCATTGAGCGTGGATGCAATCAGCAAGGCGTACCTATACTTCAATCTCAACGACATCCCGACGACGGCGGTCGTCCGGTGGGCCAAGCTTCGTCTGTTTCTTCCGACCGTCGTCAAGAATGGTTCTGGGTTGAGCGTGTACCGGGTCACAGGCGCTTGGGACGAGGCCAAGGGATCAGCGAGCCCCGCAATTGAGACCAAGGCAGTGGCTACGATCGCAGCCGATCAACTGGGATCAAAGCGGTTTGTGACGGCGGATGTCACAGGAGTCGTCCAACGTTGGATCAGTGGAGGAACGGTGAATGAAGGATTTGCGATTGGCGCCACACCAGCTCCGACCACCGCATCGCTGACTCTGACGTCCAAGGAGGGTGCAATCTCGGGTTTGCCTGCAGAGCTGGATATTGATTTTGCACCGGAAGCTTCTGCAATTGAGGTGGAGCAATTATCCCCTGTCTTCAAGGACCTCGTCCTCTCGCTTGCGAAGCCAGTCGTGAAGGTACCTCCAGCGATTTCCACCGGCGGTTTTGTGAGCGCCACCGTGGAGGCTCCGGTCCGGATGAGCCACCAATGGTATAAAAACGGAGTGCCTGTGTCGGGAGGAACGGGCACTTCGCTTCCATTGGCGGGGTTGGGCAGCGGGACGTATACGTTGAAGAGCACCAATGATTTTGCAGCCACGACGAGTGCGCCGGTGGTTTTTAATTTGAGTGCTTATGTGCCGACGGTCCTCAAGCAGCCGAGTGTACTCGTGGATGGCGCTCTTAGTGTGAGTGGCACGGTGGGCACGGGGACGTTCGGGGTTCAGTGGTACAAGGATGGGGTTGAGGTGGCAGGTGGAACTGGAAAAAGCACTTTTATCCCCTTGTTTGCGGGTTTGAGCAGCGGGACGTATACGGTCAAGTTGAGCAACAGTTTTGGTTCACTGGTGAGCAGGCCTGTGAAGTTTGATAGAGCAAAGGCGGGGATGGTTGGCGTGATCGGAGGGACTTTGCCAAAAGAATCTGCGTTCTCCGGGCAGATTGTGGGCGACTTTTGTATTGGGAAAGCCGAGGTGACGTGGGGCGATTGGAGGACGGTGCGGGAGTGGGCAGTGAACAACGGGTACAGTGATTTGGCGGGAGTTGGAGCTGGTACAGGGGACAATTATCCGGTGACGAATGTGAACTGGTATGACGTGGTGAAGTGGTGCAACGCGCGGAGTCAGAAGGAGGGGTTGACGCCTGTGTATCAAGTCAACACGTTTTTTACGGCGCAGTCTCGCTCGATAGGCACGATCACGATAGAAGACAGGATAGACACGATCCCGTTGCGCTTGGTGACGTACAAAACTGGACAGAGTGAGCCTACGGTCGAAACGTCGGCGAATGGGTACCGGTTACCGACGGAAGCGGAGTGGGAGTGGGCTGCGCGAGGTGGGCGCCAGACACACGGGTATACGTACAGCGGGAGCAACGAGGCGAATGCCGTGGCTTGGACTCAGGAGAATTCAAGTGATGGCACCAAAGCGGTGGGAACGAAGGCGGCGAACGAATTGGGGATCTGTGATATGAGCGGGAACGTGTGGGAGTGGTGCTGGGACTTGGAAAGCAGCTGGAGCGCCTACCGGCGGTTTCGTGGTGGCAGTTGGTACGACGACGCCGACTACGCCACCGTGTCCTACCGCGACGACTACTACTACCCCTTCTACGCCATCGGGTTCCGCCTCGCCTGCAGTTCTGGCCAATAGCCCGAGCTCAAGCCCAGCTCTGGGAGGGGAGCGCGAATGGACCGGAGCTCTGAGGAATCTGGAGGCGGAGCCGGAAGATCGAGGGTGTGTTGGGCATGGAAACAAAGTTGGGGGTGCAAGTCCCCTGTGGGGCCGCTGAAGGCAAACACGAGTTGAAAGCAACTGCATGATCCGCGAGGGCATGTGGAGAAGAAGCAATGAGACAAATCGCAGCATCGAACCAAAGTGAA